>NZ_JBIFFV010000016.1:0-6153 GCF_043557345.1 Sulfitobacter sp. 1A12157 | reverse complement strand
CAGAATGCCTCTTGCACTACGGACGGCAACCACACAAGGCTTAAGGATAGCCTTAAGCACGTGCTTATGTCTGAGATGGAAATCATTACTGATGGCGGGCGCCGTCGACGCTGGTCTGCGGCAGAAAAGCTGCGGTTCGTTGAAGAGACCCTCTATGACGGGGACAGCGTTTCCGCTGTTGCTCGCCGTAATGGCGTGGCCCCAAATCTGTTGTATCGTTGGCGTAGATTGATGCTCGAGGGAGGGAGTATCGCCGTGACAGGGGATGACAGCGTGACCAGTAATAAGGCTGTCCGAGAGATGGAAGCCCGCGTCCGGGAGCTTGAGCGTCAGCTGGGACGCAAAACGTTGGAAGTGGAGATCTTGAAGGAAGCGCTCGACAAGTCCCGCTCAAAAAAACCGACCTTGCTTGCGCAGTCGCTCAAACCGGGCGGTTCCCGGTGAAGGCGGTGGCACAAACGTTAGGCGTATCCCGTTCGAACTTGCATGAACGACAGAAAGGAACCACGGAGCCGCGTCGGAGCTATTATAAAGCTCAAGACGCGGCGCTCTTGCCACGTATCGAGCGTTTGGTGGCGGAGCGCCCAACCTATGGCTACCGCCGGATTTGTGCAGTGCTGAACCGGGAACTCAAGGCAGAAGGCCTTGCCCCAGCAAATCATAAACGCGTCTATCGCATTATGAAGGCCAATCACATGCTGCTGGAGCGATCCGGCTTCGACCGGCCCGAACGTATCCATGACGGCAAGGTTATCATGATGCGGTCGAACTTGCGCTGGTGCTCTGACGGACTGGAGTTCACCTGCTGGAATGGCGACGTTATCCGCGCAGCGTTCCTGCTCGACGCTCATGATCGAGAGGTCATCGCCTGGGGGGGGGGCTGTCGCCAATGCCGGGATTAGCGGCTCGGACGTGCGTGACATGCTTCTGGAGGCGGTCGAGAAATGGACCTGTCCCGCTTTCGTGCCGCCCCAAGTGCTCGTTTAAGCCACTTTCCGTTCGAAGGCGACGGGGCTTTTTCAGCCCAGTGCTGAGTGGCGTCGCCGTGGGTTGTAGAAGCCGTTGATGTATTCAAAAATTGCCATCTCAGCTTGCCGCCGTGTTTCCCATGACCTGCGCCAAATGAGTTCAGCTTTAATGGTTTTGAAGAAGGTCTCGACGGCAGCATTGTCGTAACAATTGCCCTTGCCAGACATCGACACCTTGAAGCCGTGCTGGCGCAGAAGTTTCTGGTAGTCGTGCGAACAATATTGCGACCCGCGATCCGTATGGTGGATGCAGCCCTTGGGCGGTGCCCTGAACGCAATTGCCATCTTCAAAGCTCGTATTGCCAAGTCTCGTTTCATACGGTTGCTGACCGCCCAGCCGATCACGCGCCTTGAATGCAGGTCGAGGATGACAGCCAAATACAGCCATCCCTCACGCGTCCAGACATAGCTGATGTCACCGGCCCATTTCTGGTTCGGTTGGTCAGCCATAAAATCCCGGTCCAGCAGGTTTGGCGCAATATTGAACTTGTGATCGCTGTCTGTCGTCACTTTGTGTTTACGGGTTCGCACCACGGATATGCCGTTCTGGCGCATCAAACGACCCACACGGCGGTGACCGACATTCAGGCCGATCTCCTTCAGTTCTTCTGTCAAGCGCGGCCTGCCATAGCTGCCCAGGCTGAGGCGGGATTGTTCTTTGATGTGCGCCAAGGTGACCAGATCAGACCGCTGTTTGCGGCTGGCAGGACGGCTTCGGAAGGCTCGCAAACCGCGCGAACTGACACCGACAACATGACACAAGCGGTTCACGGGGAAGTGGCTCCGGTGTTCCTCGACAAACCTAAATCTCATTGCTTTAGGCCCGCAAAGAACTGGGTGGCTTTTTTAGGATTTCCCTCTCCTCCTTGAGAAGACGGTTCTCGCGCCGAAGTCGCTCATTCTCTGGGGCGAGGCTCAAATCCTCTTTCGACACCACGTCTGTGCCTCGGTGCGCGGTGATCCATTTGTTAGGCGTCGACATGCCAACACCCAGATCGTCAGCCACCTGCTTGCGCGTCAGCCCACTCGTCAGTGCGATACGCACCGCATCTTGGCGGGATTCGTCCGTCCGTTTCAGTCCCATAGTCAGTCTCCTTTGGTGCAGTAAATGCTATCAAAGGAGCGGCATCAAACCGCGACAGGTCCAAAACGCTTCGGCAGCTATCGTGCGCCAGAGGTGGTCGAGGTCTTATCCGACAATGGAAGCGCTTACACAGCAAAGGAAACCCGCATCTTCGCTCGCCAGCTCGGCCTGAAGTCATGCTTCACCCCAGTCGCCAGCCCGCAATCCAACGGCATGTCCGAAGCCTTCGTAAAGACGCTCAAACGCGATTACGTGCGCGTCAATCCACTACCCAATGCCGAAACCGTTTTGAATTTGATAGGAGAATGGATCGAGGACTATAACAACAACACACCCACAGCGGTCTAAGATGGCGCTCGCCTCGCGAGTTCATCAAGGCCGCAACCGAAACCGCTTAGGTGTCCGGTGAAACGGGGGCCAGTCCACAAGTTTGGGAAGGCTCGGGCGAACGTCGATCCGCAAGTCAGGAGGCCTGCCATCACCGGTGCCGAGACGGGTCGTAATTGCAACTCAACCCAGACGGGGTGTCTGGTTAGGACAACATGATGGCGACAGGGAAACTTCCGTACCGTAAAACAAGGCCGCTCGATCGCCCCCGCGTTCGCGAAGGGCGACATGGGTACACAGCAAAACCACCAAATTACGGTTTGCACCTCATGCAAACCCAAAGGCACGGACTGCCGCCCGGGCTTTGACCTGTTTCAAAGGCTGAGCGCTGCAAGCGCGGCAGCGGTCGCGGCGATCCCCGAGGGCTTTGACGTCGCGGGCGTGACCTGTATTGCGGGCTGCGACCGCCCCTGTACGGTGATCTTTCACACCAGCGCAAGGTCAACCTACCTCTCTGGTGACATCGGCCCTGACGAAGACATCTGGCGACCGTAACCTTCACCGTAAGCGGCGGCTATGCGGCACTTGAGATCAGCTTGACGGCTGGAAGTTCCACGGAAGAAGGTCGTCGATACGATTGGCAGGATGCCCTAACGCAATCGCTTCGAGGGTGGCCTTGAGATATGCGAACGGTTCGACATCATTGACCTTCGCAGTCGCTATGAGAGATGCGATGCGGCCCCAGGCGTGGCCACCTTCGTCGTGACCGGCAAAAAGCGCGTTCTTTCGCGTCAATGCAATTGTTCGGATCAGGTTCTCGACTGCATTGGAGTCGATCTCGACCCGGCCGTCGTGCAGGAAGGTCTGCAGCCCGCTCCACTGCCGATGGATATAGGTCAACTTCTCGCCGAGCCGGGACTTCGAGGAGATCCGGCGCCGTTGGCTCTGAAGCCACTCGCCGAACTCTGCCATCAATGGTGCCGTGCGGGCCTGACGTGCCGAGAGGCGCTGACCCGGACCCATCCCACGGATCTCGCTTTCAATGCGGTAGAACTCCGCGATCCGACGCAGCCCTTCTGCGGCGTTCTCTGAGCCGTCTCGGTCAAAGACCTCTTTCAGCTTGCGACGCGCGTGTGCCCAACAATACGCGACGGTGATCGGCGCGCCGCCTTTCCGCGACGGGCGCGTCAGTCGGTTGTAGCCAGCATAGCCGTCCAGTTGCAGAGTGCCGTCAAAGCCCTGCAAGATCTGCTCTGCATTCTGCCCCGCACGACCCGGGGCATAGGTGAAGACAACGCCTGGTGGATCATCTCCACCCCATCCTCGGTCGTCGCGCGCCAGTGCCCAAAGGTATCCGGTCTTCGTGCGGCCTCGGCCTGGGTCCAGGACGGGGGCCGTTGTCTCATCCATAAATAGCTTGCCGGACTTCCTTAGATGCTCCGCCAAGCGGTCCACGACAGGGCTAAGATGGAAAGCCGCTGTGCCGACCCAATCGGCCAAAGTGCTGCGGTGGATATCGACGCCGGAGCGGGCAAGGATTTGGCTTTGGCGATACAACGGCAGGTGATCTGAGAACTTGCTGACCAGCACATGCGCGATGGCGCCCTCGGTCGGCAACCCGCCTTCGATCAAATGCGCGGGAGCCGGGGCCTGCGTGATACCTTCAGCGCAGGAACGGCAAGCATATTTGGGGCGAACGGTGACGATGACACGTAGCTGCGCTGGAATGATATCCAGCCGCTCGGTGCGGTCTTCACCTATACGGTGCATCTCGCCACACCCGCAGGGGCAGTTCAAACTCTGAGGCTCGACCACCCGCTCAACCCGCGGGAGGCCTGCGGGAAGATTGCCGCGATTGCGCCGGGCAGCTTTGCGAGGCCGTGCCTCTGAGGGCGCCTGCTCAGCTTGCTGAGTCTCAACTTCAGCGACGGCAACTTCAAGGTCTTCAAAAGCCAGCTGCCGTTCATCCTCGCTTAACTTCTCCGAGCGCTTGCCGTGTGTGGCGTTCTTGAGCTCGGCAATGAGGTGCTCCAGGCGCTTAACCAAAACCTCCAGCTCAGATGCTTTGGTTTGCAGCCCGGTCGTCTCTTGCTTCAGCGATTTGTTCTCGCGCAGCACCGCCAAGACAGCTTCACGCTGGCTCTCGGGGATGGCAGATATATCGATGGGCGGCAGGTCGGACATGCCCGTAGTATAGCTTGATTTACGTCCAAATGGGCAGGCCTTTTGCGCCTCCGAGTCACTCTGCCGCAGCCGGTCTGCGGGGTTCTAAAGAGCGCACCCGGCGCCAGTCCAGCCCTGCAAAAAGCGCCTCGAATTGGGGGCGGTTCAAGGTGATCACGCCATCTCGAATGGCGGGCCAAATGAAGCTGTTCTCCTCAAGTCGTTTGTAGGTCATCACGAGCCCGCTGCCGTCCCAGAACAAAATCTTCATCCTGTCGGCCCGTTTGGCGCGGAATACAAAGACTGTTCCGGTAAAGGGGTCTTGGGCCAATGCCAACTGCACCATCGAAGCCAATCCATCGTGTCCTTTACGGAAGTCCACCGGCCGCGTCGCAACCAATATCCGAACGCCTTGCGATGGCATCAGCATGAAGAAGCTTCAAGCGCATGGGCGATCTCTACGATCCGAGAGGCAGATGTCTGCAGCGGCAGCTCGATGGCAATCTCTCCAAAGATCAATCTGATCGCCTCATTCGGAACGGTTAAAGCTTCTGGGGTCTCTTCCGGCCCAGCAGAAACCACCAGTGGAGCGAAGAGCGGCTCAGCGGCCTCCGGCGCCGGTAGCAACAGCTTTCCTTCCTTGGCCAGTCGACGCCACGCCGATAGCTGGTTCGGAAGGATGCCATATCGCTCAGCAACAGCGTTCACCGTTGCACCGACCTCAAGCGTGTCCGCCACCGCCTGTGCCTTTGCGGTATCCGACCAACGGCGGTGGCCGGACGCATAAATCTCAACGCCAAGCGATCTGAGAAACGAATTTGTAGCGCACATTGCGAAACGCCCTCCCCATCATAAGATGAGTTCGTTCTCGCAGCGCGGATCACACCCTACAACGTGACCCCGGGCCACCGCTTACCCTTCACCCAGCACTATGTCGCACTGAATGACGGCTCGCGCTCTGCGCTAGACCGCCCCGGCAAACTGCGTAGATCCATTCTTGCGCGTGTGCCCGCGGCAGTGAGCGATCTGACTCCCAGCTGGTTGCGCGCTTAGGGAGGGCCGCCGACACATTCGGCGTCATTCTGGCCCTACTGCACAGGGGGCTGGTCCTTGGGGGCCAGTTCAGGGGGCTGACTGCCCCTCAAACACAGAAAAACCCGCGGTAAGGCGGGTTTTTCTCAAAGCGATACTTCGCTAATATTGGTTGCGGGAGTAGGATTTGAACCTACGACCTTCAGGTTATGAGCCTGACGAGCTACCGGGCTGCTCCATCCCGCGCCAATGCCCTCCGTTTAGACTTATAGCGCGGGAGCTGCAAGCGCATTCGAACAGAAAAAGGTGATTTTTCTTGAGATTTTTTCTGGCAGGCTTACCGTTCGCGCCGCCAAATCTCGCTGGCCGCCGGGCACACCCCCTTCAACACAAAACCGCCGCAGCTATGAGCTGCGGCGGTTTTGTTACCCTGATCATCGTCGAGAGATACTGTAGTCTAGGAACTTATTAGGTTTGGCGATGACCTACTCTCCCACGTCTTAAGACGCAGTACCATCG
>NZ_JBIFFV010000025.1:0-1119 GCF_043557345.1 Sulfitobacter sp. 1A12157 | reverse complement strand
GGGGCGCGCCGATAAGTTAGGGCGCATCTCAGTTTCTTTTGTCTCAACGCTGTTTGAAAATTTGATATCTGAAGAGATATGTGGGCGGTTTGGTTCATTCGATGGATCAACGTCTGTATATCGCGCTTCTAGGGTCTTGGCCCGATGATGAAGTGTCAGCTTCACTGTTTGGACGGCTTTCGCTACTTTGTAGCTGAAGCACAACAAACAGAGAATGGTCTGCATCTTTCAGTAATGGATGCAGGTCGATGTGCAGAGGTTCGACGTCAAGGATACGCAGCAATGCGTTTCAACTTGAGAGTTTGATCCTGGCTCAGAACGAACGCTGGCGGCAGGCCTAACACATGCAAGTCGAGCGAGACCTTCGGGTCTAGCGGCGGACGGGTTAGTAACGCGTGGGAACGTGCCCTTCTCTGCGGAATAGCCACTGGAAACGGTGAGTAATACCGCATACGCCCTTCGGGGGAAAGATTTATCGGAGAAGGATCGGCCCGCGTTAGATTAGATAGTTGGTGGGGTAACGGCCTACCAAGTCTACGATCTATAGCTGGTTTTAGAGGATGATCAGCAACACTGGGACTGAGACACGGCCCAGACTCCTACGGGAGGCAGCAGTGGGGAATCTTAGACAATGGGCGCAAGCCTGATCTAGCCATGCCGCGTGTGTGATGAAGGTCTTAGGATCGTAAAGCACTTTCGCCAGGGATGATAATGACAGTACCTGGTAAAGAAACCCCGGCTAACTCCGTGCCAGCAGCCGCGGTAATACGGAGGGGGTTAGCGTTGTTCGGAATTACTGGGCGTAAAGCGCGCGTAGGCGGATTGGAAAGTTGGGGGTGAAATCCCGGGGCTCAACCCCGGAACTGCCTCCAAAACTATCAGTCTAGAGTTCGAGAGAGGTGAGTGGAATTCCAAGTGTAGAGGTGAAATTCGTAGATATTTGGAGGAACACCAGTGGCGAAGGCGGCTCACTGGCTCGATACTGACGCTGAGGTGCGAAAGTGTGGGGAGCAAACAGGATTAGATACCCTGGTAGTCCACACCGTAAACGATGAATGCCAGTCGTCGGGCAGTATACTGTTCGGTGACACACCTAACGGATTAAGCATTCCGCCTGGG
>NZ_JBIFFV010000015.1:0-6622 GCF_043557345.1 Sulfitobacter sp. 1A12157 | reverse complement strand
TAGTGGGTTCCCATTCTTCATACTCCATGCAACTCTCTGTATTCGTACAGAATTTGCACTTCGTTTGTGAATCCACCCGATACGCAGTGGAAATCCTCGTAATCATGGTTATGTTACATAACGGCGCCGCCTGACGCCACCCGCCACACCCGCTTGCCGCTCCTCCGCGCCGCCCTACGTCCCGAAGCAGCCGATAGCCGGAGGGATCTGCCCCTCCGCCCCCATTTAGCCAAAGGATATTGCCGTGGAAACGAACCTGACCATTAATGGCACCGAGCAGCGGCTGGACCTCGATCCCCGCACCACGTTGCTGGATGCGCTGCGCCACCATCTTGGACTGACCGGCAGCAAGAAGGGCTGCGATCACGGGCAATGCGGGGCCTGCACTGTCATGGTGAATGGCCGCCGGATCAATGCTTGCCTGACATTGGCCTGTATGCATGACGGCGATGAGGTGACCACCATCGAAGGCATCGGAGCGCCCGGCAATCTCAGCCCGCTGCAAGACGCCTTTGTCCGCGAGGATGGATTCCAATGCGGCTATTGCACGCCGGGGCAAATCTGCTCGGCCACCGCGATGTTGGAGGAGATCGCAGAGGGCTGGCCCAGCCATGTGACCGATGATCTGGAGGGCAGGCCTGCGCTGACCACGGAAGAGATCTCGGAACGGATGAGCGGCAATCTCTGCCGCTGTGCGGCCTATCCCAACATCGTCGAGGCGATCCGAAAAGCGGCGGGAGACAACGCATGAGACCATTCGACTATACCCGCGCCGAAAATACAGAGGCCGCCGCGCGGCAAGCGGCCAGCGGTGGCACCTTCATCGCCGGGGGCACCAACCTTCTGGACCTGATGAAACTAGAGGTCATGACCCCCGAGGCGCTGATCGACATCAACCGGCTCAACCTTGGTGAGATCGAAGAGACCGAAGACGGCGGATTGCGCATCGGGGCCTTGGTGACCAACAGCGATCTGGCCAATGACGCCCGCCTGCGGAAGGGCTGGCCGGTGCTGAGCCGCGCGCTGCTGGCCGGGGCCAGTGGGCAGTTGCGCAACAAGGCGACGACGGGCGGCAATCTGCTGCAACGCACGCGCTGCCTGTATTTCTACGACCGCGCCATGCCCTGCAACAAACGCGAGCCGGGCACGGGCTGTTCGGCGAAGGAGGGGTTTAACCGCATCCTTGCCGTCTTGGGCACCTCGGAGCATTGCATCGCCACCCATCCCAGCGACATGGCCGTGGCCATGCGGGCGCTTGGGGCCGAGGTGGAGACGCTGAAGGAGGACGGCAGCACGCGCCGCCTGACGCTGGATGAGCTTTACCTGCTGCCCGGAGAGCGGCCAGATCAAGAGACCGTGCTCACGCCCGGCGAGTTGATCACCGCCGTGAAGCTGCCCGCGCCGGTGACGGGCAAACAGACCTACCGCAAGGTGCGGGACCGGGCCTCATATGCTTTCGCCCTCGTCTCGGTCGCCGGGATCGTGGAGATGGAAGACGGGCGGATCAGCCGTGCCGATCTGGCCTTTGGCGGGCTGGCACCGAAACCTTGGCGCGATGCCGAGGTGGAGAAACTGCTGACCGGCAACGCGCCCTCGGAAGACCTTTTCAACAAAGCCGCCGATCTGCTGCTGGCCGAGGCCAAGGGCTATGGCGCGAATGATTTCAAAATCCCCCTCGCCCGCCGCACGCTGGTGTCGGTGCTGAACGAACTTACCGCGGAGGCTCAGCAATGACCGAGCAATTCAAGATGGATGCGCCTGCCACCGCCCGCAGGTTGGACGATATGGCGCAGGGGCTTGTCGGCGCGCCGCTGGACCGTCCGGAGGGGCCGCTGAAGGTGAGCGGCACGGCGACCTATGCCAATGAATGGCAGGTCGAGGGCATGGTACATGGCGTCATGGTCCGCGCGCCCGGCAACAGTGGCCGGGTGGTCTTGGCCAACCGCGACGCGGTGGCGCAAATGCCGGGGGTCTTGGCCGTGATCCAAGACCCGCGCCTGCTGCGCAATCCGGCGCAGGGCACCGCAAACCAAGCGCCGATTCAAGGACCGGATCACGCCGCCTATCTTGGCCAGTTGATCGCCGTGGTCGTCGCCGAGGAATTCGAACAGGCCCGACATGCGGCGCAATCGCTGAAGGTCGAGCTGGAGAACGGCGAGGTCATGCCGGTCGATCCCGCAACGGCGGCGGTTGAACCGCAAGAGGCGAAAACCCTGGATCAGGGCGATCTGGAGGGCGCGATGCAGGAGGCCGCTTTCTCGGTCGATGTAACCTACACCACCCCCTCGCATTCCAGCACCCCGATGGAGCCCCATGCCTCCATCGCCTCATGGGATGGGGAAGACCTGACCCTGCGCGGCAGTTATCAGATGCTGAAGTACAACCGCAACGAACTGTCCGACGCCTTGGGCATCCACCCCGACCGGCTGCGCATCCTGTCGCCCTATGTCGGCGGCGGCTTTGGCTCGAAACTTGGCATCGCGCCAGAGGCCGTCGCGGCGGCGATTGCCGCGAAAGAGGTGGGCCGCCCGGTCTCTGTCGCGCTGCACCGCCAGCAGGTCTATGAGGCGACGATGCGCCGGTCCGAGACCACGCAACGGGTGCGCCTTGCCGCCGATGCCGAAGGTCGCCTGACCGGATTGGGCCATGACGCGCGGGTGTCCAACCTGCCCGGAGAGAGCTTTGCCGAGCCGGTCTTGCAGGCGTCGCATTTCCTCTATGCCGGGGCGAACCGCAAGATGTCGATGGACCTAGCGCGGGTGCACCGGCTTTGCGCAGGCTCCGTCCGCGCGCCGGGCGAGGCGGTAGGCGTCACCGTTTTCGAAGGCGCGATGGATGAGCTGGCCGATAAGATCGGGATGGACCCGGTCGAATTGCGCCGCCGCAACATCCCCGAGAAAGACCCCGAAAGCGGCAAGGAATTCTCCTCCCGCCGTTTCCGAGAGGCGCTCGACAGCGGGGCCGAGACATTCGGCTGGGCCGACCGCCCCGGTGTCAAGGAACGGCGCGAGGGGGAATGGCTGATCGGCTATGGCATGGCCTCTGCCGCGCGCGTCAACGTGTTGATGGAGAGCCAAGCCCGGGTGACGCTGATGCCCGATGGCCGCCTGCGGGTCGAAACGGATATGACCGATATCGGCACCGGCACCTATGCGATCTTGGGCCAAATCGCGGGCGATATGATGGGCCTGCCGCGGGATGCGGTCGACGTGGTCTTGGGCGATACCACCCTGCCCCCGGCTTCGGGCTCAGGCGGGTCGTGGGGCGCCTCGTCGAGCGGCACCTCGGTCTATTTGGCCTGCGAGGCGATCCGCAAACAGCTCGCCGCGCGGCTGGAGGTGGAGGAAGGTGACCTCACGCTGAAAGACGGCAAGGCGACCTTCGACAACCAGACCCGCAGCCTGAGCGATATTCTGAACGGGGATGAGATTGCCAAAGTGGGTCATGTGCAGCCCGGCGATACTTCCGAGGCAGTGCGGCAGGCCACCTTCGGGGCCTATTTCGCCGAGGTCGCGGTACATGCCGCCTCGGGCGAGACCCGGGTGCGGCGGATGCATGGCACCTTTGCCGCCGGGCGGATCCTGAATGCCAAGACGGCGCGCTCGCAATGTCTGGGGGGCATGACCTTTGGCATCGGCATCGCGCTGACCGAGGAGCTGGCCTTTGACCCGCGCGACGGCCATGTGGCCAACCACAACCTCGCGGAATACCACATCCCGGTGAACGCGGATGTGCCGCAGCTGACCGTCGATCTGTTGGAAGAGCGGGACGATTGGGCCAACCCGCTACAGGCCAAAGGGATCGGCGAATTGGGCATCTGCGGCGCGGCGGCGGCAATCGTTAATGCCATCTACAACGCCACCGGCGTGCGGGTGCGCGACTATCCCGCCACCTTGGACAAGGTGATTGCCGGGATGTGAGGAGATGGGGGGCGACGTGATCGGCCGCCCTTTACTACTCCGGTCTTGCGCTTGATGCCTACCGCGTCAGCCGCTGCTCCCAAGCCGCCCGGAAGGCGGCATAGCGCTCCGCATAGGCTGACGTGAGCGCGGGGTTGGGCGCGTTGCTCTTGCGTATCTTCGGGGGCCGGATCACCTCCGCCTCCGCCGCCGCGCCACAGCCGAGCATCGCCAGCCGCGCCGCGCCAAGCGCCGCGCCCTGCGCACCGCTTTCGGGCACATCTAGGGTCAGCCCGGTGATGTCGGCGATCACCTGCAACCATGTCTCCGACTGGCTGCCGCCGCCCGCCACGCAAACCCGTTCGGGCAAGGAACCACAGTGGTCGAGGGCGCGACAGCAGTCGGCAAAGGCGAAGCCCACCCCCTCCATCACCGCCTGCACCATATCCGGCAACCCATGCCCGCGGCGCAGCCCGTGAAAGGCCCCGGCGGCATCGGGGGCGTTATGCGGCGTCCGCTCGCCCGAGAGATAAGGCAGGAAGGTGATCCGAGAGGGTTGCCGAATGTCTTGAACCATGCCCGCCAAAGCCGCCGGGCTTTGCCCCGTGATCTGCCCGAGCCATGACAAAGCGTCGGTCGCCGATAAGATTACCCCCATCTGGTGCCAGGTCTTGGGCACCGCGTGGCAGAAACTATGCACGGCGCTTTCGGTGTTGCTGGCGAAACGGTCGGTCACGGTGAATAGCACGCCAGAGGTGCCGAGCGACAGAAACCCCTGCCCCGGCTGCACCAGCCCCAACCCCACGGCGGTGGCGGCATTGTCCCCCGCGCCACCGGCGACGGTGACGTTGCCGACACCCCACTCCGCGGCAAGCTCAGCCCGAAGCCCGCCCGCCCGCGCGCTGCCTTCGACCAGTCGCGGCATGTGATCGCGGCTAAGCTCCGTGGCGGCGAGCAGTTCATCCGACCAATCGCGTTTTTCCACATCGAGCCAGAGCGTCCCCGCCGCGTCGGACATTTCCGAGACATGCTCCCCCGTCAGCCAAAGACCGACATAGTCCTTGGGCAGCAGGACCTTGCGGACCTGCGCGAAAATCTCCGGCTCATGTTTCTGCACCCACCGCAGCTTGGGCGCGGTGAAGCCCGCCATGACGATATTGCCACCCAGCCCGCGAAAATCGGCACGCTGTTCCAGTTCCGCACATTCGGCATGGGCGCGGCCATCGTTCCACAGGATCGCCGGGCGCAGGGGCTGGTCGTGGGCATCCAGCAGCGTGGCGCCGTGCATCTGGCCCGAGACGGCAATGCCGCGCAGCGCCGCGAATGCCTCCGGGGCCGTGGCGCGGACCTCGGCGATGGCGCTTTTGCAGGCGGTGATCCATGAATGGGGGTCTTGCTCGCTCCACATCGGCTGCAGGCGCTGAACCTCCAACGGGGCATGACCCTCGGCCAAGGGCCGTTGGCCTTCGTCGATCAAAAGCGCTTTGACGCCCGAGGTGCCTAGGTCCAAGCCGAGATAGGTCATGCGGTACTCGTTACTTCAAAAATGAGAGGGGGCCACCGGCGGGCTGCCGGTGGCTCTGGCCATTAGAACGGGCTGTCGGGATAGTAGAAATCCATCGCGTTCTCTTGCGTCACCAGCACTGAGCCGATCACGAAGGTGCCCGAGACCGGCGCGTTGGAGGTGAGGCCCACCGCCGTCAGTTCTATCGCGGTGGCGATCATCGACGGCGGGTAGGTCACATTGGCCGGGATCATCGCGTCGCCATCGGCGGTGCGCTTGATCATCTCTTTCATGCCGGCCCCGCCGAGCACGAATTTCACATCGTCACGCCCCGCCGCTTCGATCGCCGCCAGCACGCCAATCGCCATATCGTCGTCCGAGGCCCAGACCGCGTCGATATTGGGGTATTTCGACAGGAAATCCTGCATCACGGTAAAGCTGTCGTCGCGGTTCCAGTTGCCATGCTCCATGTCGAGCACATTGATGCCGGAGCCTTCGATCGCCGCGGTGAAACCCTCCACGCGCTCGTTGTCGATGGTGGTGGGGATGCCGCGCAGCACGACGATGTCGCCGCCATCGGGCATTTGCTGGGCCATGAATTCACCCGACACCTTGCCAAAGCCGCTGTTGTCGCCCGCAACGTAAAGGTCTTGGATCCCCTCGACGGAAAGGCCACGGTCCACCACGGTGACCCATGCACCGCTATCGGCCACGGCCTGCACCGGCGGGGTCAGCGGGTCGGATTCAAAGGGCAGCACCACCAGCGCGTCGATGTTGCGCGTGGCGACCATGTCTTCGATGTCGTTCACCTGTTTGCCGGGGTCCGAGGCGGTGGCGAGGACGAAGTCGAGATCGGAATAGACCTCTTCCAGACGTTCGACGGTTTCCTTGGCGTGGAAGTTCATGCCCCCCGCCCAGCCGTGGGTCGCCGCCGGGATCGACACGCCGATGACTTTGGTGTCTTGGGCAAAGGCGGCAGTGCCGACAGCCGTGGCCAGCGCGGTGGCAATGAATGTTTTGGTAAATGTCATAATTGCTCCTCCCATGAAGCGTTCAACTACGGCTTAAAGCGCCGTCTTCCTTTCGCGCTGTAGGATCACAGCGAGAATGATGATAATCCCTTGGATCGCACCGTTGAGATAGGGGTCGTTTGCGGGAGGGGGCGAAATCCTACGCTAAGCCGAGCACGCGCTTTCCATAGTCCCTGAGTTCGCCCTTC
>NZ_JBIFFV010000014.1:0-24686 GCF_043557345.1 Sulfitobacter sp. 1A12157 | reverse complement strand
AAGGGCGAACTCAGGGACTATGGAAAGCGCGTGCTCGGCTTAGCGTAGGATTTCGCCCCCTCCCGCAAACGACCCCGTCATGGGTAAAGCGATTTCATGTTGTGGGTTGGGTGGGATGCCGATGTGGCCCCTGCGCAATATGCATAGGGTTGGTAAGTATTTTCAGAACATGATGCTTCCCTATCACCACAAAGGCATCACGCTGACCCTTCCTACGGAAACCTTCACGGGTCATTACAAAGGCCAGATCGGGTCTATCCCGTTTGAATTGATCGAGGTCGGGCCAGCGCATACTGATGGTGACATCATGCTGTATCTGCCCGATCAGAAGGTTCTGTTTGCGGGCGATATCCTGTTTGTCGAAGGGCTGCCTGCCGCGTGGAACCCCGGCCTGCCACATTGGCCCAAAGTGCTTGAACAAATCCAAGCCATGGATATCGAAACCATTATTCCCGGTCACGGTCCGATCATCACCAAAGATGGTGTAGATGATGTCAAAAGCTTCTTTGATGTGCTTCTGAGTAAGACAGAAGACCTGTATAAGAACGGCATGAAGCCCACGGCGATTGCGCGGCATCTGCTGTTAGAAGACCGCGATTTCAAACCCTACCTTTTGTGGGATTGCCCCGAGCGCACGGTTATGGCGACCAACACTTATACGCGCGTCCTTGATGGGAACACCAAGCACTATTCAGGTGGCGACAAGGTAAAGGTTCTCTATGGCACGGCCAGCCTTGCCTATGATCTGCCGCAAGCGGAGCCAAAGCTATTGCACGTCCTCAGATAGGCTCAGCCGCCGGGTTTTATTCAAGCGGTTGAAGCGCACTGAGAAACCCCAGAAGCGTTGGTGAAGATGCCAGCAAGAAGTGACCGCCGACGTCGCCATCATCGATTTCTGACAGGTCGACAACGCGGTAACCGTCCTGTTCCAACTGGTCGGTGTCAAAATCACGACCCAACCGGCTTTGATTGCCTGTAATCCGCCCTGATAGCGCCAATGCCCGGTCGCCTTGATTAACGGCGATAAAAATCTGGTCCGTGGGATAGGCGACTTGGGCCATTTGATCCGTGAATAGATCACCGTCCAAATCAGGTGCGACCAATAAGACCCGATTGACATTGGAAAGCGCCGCAGCCTCGCGGCGTTTGGAAAGCTGGATCAACGCCTCGACCGCAACGAGGCTACCCATGGAATGGGCTGCAAGCGTAACCCCGTTGTCATTACTGGTTGCAAGCAAAACCAATAGATCGGCCAGATCATCACGTGCGATCAAGGCGCTGTCCCTGTCATAAACGTAGCCGCCCGAACTACCGCGTGACGCCCATGAGACGTGGACCGGTGTAATGTCACGATCCAGATCGTTCAGGATTTGTGCGAAGCGGAATGTGCTTTCAGCAAAGGTGTTGTTGTAGCCATGGACGAAGACAACGGTTGGTCGCCCTTCGGTGCTGACGGCGCGTTTCAGCGCCCGCGCATCAGCGTATCGCATCACACCTGCATTGTAGAAATGACGCGCCGGGTCTGGGACGCCATCTGTTGTCTCGACCTGCCCGGGTTGGTGAATTGGCGGGATACCGATATTGATTTCGCCAAATGTCGGTGTTGCAGCGCGATCTTCTCCAAATAAGCGGTCATCGGCGACAGCGGCACGCGTCGTCATGAAATACATACTTTGCAAATTGCTTTGCGCAGGCGGCGCAACGTTCGTGAGAGTTGGACCCGCGCTGCATCCAACGAGGCCAAGCAAAACGATAGACAGTGCGCGTATCTTCATGCTGTGGCCGCTTGTGTTCGAGGAGCGCTCTGCCGCTTGAACATTGCGTAGTAAAAGACCGGCGCTGCGATCAACGTCAGTGCCGAAGCAAAGGCCAGGCCGCCCATGATTGTCACCGCCATCGACTGAAAGAACGCGTCCCAGATCAAGGGGATCATCCCAAGGATTGTTGTTGCTGCGGCCAGGATCACGGGGCGCAAACGTGATGTCGATGCCTGCACAATCGCGTTCTGCAAATCCATCGTCGCATTTTCGCGGCGTACAATGTCGATCTCTTCGACAAGAACGATCCCGTTTTTGATGAGCATTCCAGACAAGGACAATAGCCCCAACAAAGCCGTAAACGTGAATGGCAGGCCAGTTCCGAGTAGCGCGAGGCTGACCCCGTTGACGGACATCGGCACAAGCAGCCAGATGATCAGCGGTTGGCGTAAAGCGTTGAACAACAGGATTGAAATCAGCACCATTACGATCAGGCTCATCGGCAGTTGTTTGGCCAAACCCGCCTGCGCATCGCGCGAACTTTCCAACTCACCGCCCCATTCCATGGTGTAGCCTGCAGGGACCGGCATGGTGTTGATCGTGTCGTTCACCTGCGCCTGTACTTGCGCGGCCGTCAGCCCCTTGCTGATATCGGCCCCGACCGTGATCGTCAGCACGCGGTCACGGCGCATCAGAAGGGTGTCTTGCGATTCAAATCGCAAGCCGTCGGTGACCTGTTCAAATGGCACGAAGGTTTGGCCGCTGTCTGAGTAAATCACATGATCTGTCAGCAGTAGACCTGCATCAGGATCGGCCCGAACCACGATGGGAATTTGGCGATCCCCTTCGCGGTACACACCTGCGGTGATCCCCGTCGTGGCAAAGCGCATCGCCTCGGTCACGGCATCACGGGTGATCCCCGCCTCTTGTGCGCGGTCGGTGGCGTAGACGGGACGCAAGACCTGCTCCATCTCGCGCCAGTCAATCCGTGGGGCGACAATGTCAGGGGATGCGGCCTGCAACCGCTGCGCTGCTGTATTGGCTAAATCGCGCAACACGGACGCGTCTGGGCCGGAAAAGCGCACTTGGATCGGATCACCGCCGCCGGGTCCAAAGGCAAGGCGTTTTGCGCGGAACTCGCCTTCAGGCAATGTCATCGCGGCAAAGTCTTCCATCCCGGCAATCAGCCCCGCGATTTCATCAATCGACTGCGTGCGCACAATGATATGGCCATAGCTTGGGTTCGGGTCCTCTGCTTGATACGTCAGCATAAAGCGCGACGCGCCTTGCCCGACAAAAGAGGTGGCCGACACCACATCATCCTGCTCGGCAAGCCAAGCTTCCAAGAGGGCAATATCGTCTGAGGTTTCCTGCAGCGATGCCCCCTGCGCCAGTTTGTAATGCACGAAAAACAGGGGCGTGTTGCTGTCTGGAAAGAACTGCTGCTTGATCTGGCCGAACAGCATGAAACACACCACCGTCACCGCGAGCAACCCGAGCGACACGGCCCACCACAGCCGCAGCAATACCCGCAAAGCGGCTGCATAAGCACGAAACAGCACACCATCGTAAGCGCCCGTATCCGAGCCATCGCCTTGCTGAAAGAAGTAATGCCCCAGAAGTGGTGTCACCGTCAGCGCAAGGACCCAGGACAACAACAAGGAAATGCTAATCACCGCAAAAAGCGAAAACAGGAATTCACCTGTTGCATCCGGGCTAAGGCCAATCCCTGCAAATGCCATGATCCCGATGACGGTCGCGCCCAAAAGGGGGATTTGCGTTTTGCGTGCCGCTTCATCTGCCGCATCGCGCGAATTTTGTCCGCGCCGCATCGTGTTTTGCATGCCTTCTGCGACAACGATGGCGTTGTCGACCAACATCCCCATCGCGATGATCAGCGCACCCAGAGAAATCCGCTCCATCTCAATCGAAAATATCGCCATGAAAAACAGTGTACCAACAACGGTTAAAAGCAGCGTCGCGCCGACCACCACAGCCGCGCGCCACCCCATGAACAAAGCCAACACGACCACGACGATGCTGACCGACATCGCGAGGTTAATCAGGAACGACCCTGATGCCTCCTCCACAACAAGGTGCTGCTGATAAATCGGATCAAGCTGCACACCTAATGGAATTTGCGGCGCGAGTTCCGCAAGCCGCGCATCGGTGCGATGACCAACATCAACGATATTTTCCGTGGCGATGCCAGCAATCCCAATTGTAAACGCATCCACGCCATTGTGGCGGATCATAAGGCTTGGGTTTGCCTCACGCTCTCGGCTCACGCTTGCAAAATCACGCAGGTTCAGAACTTCGCCCCCAACACCCACGGTCAGGCCGGCGATTTCCTGAACGCTGTCACTTCCCTCTGGCCCCTGGATCAAGGTGCGCCCATCAGGGCGCTGAAACGATCCACCATCGACAACACTATCGGCATTTGCAATCGCCGCCTGAATGGCTGCGGGCGGCACGTTTTGGTTCGTGCTGAGCGTCAGATCAGGCTCAACATAAATAACCTCATTCGGCACACCCGAAAGGCTGACATCCGCGACCCCGGACACGGCCAGCATTTCGCGCCGTAAGAAGGTGGCAAGGTCATTGATCTCAGCATCCGAAAAGCCGGGGGCCTGAACGGCGTAGTAAATGCCAAAGACATCACCAAACCCATCATTCACGAAAGGAGCACCAGCCCCGCTGGGTAGCCGTGCCGCAGCAGTGCGGTTGCGCAGTTTGGTCCAGATTTGCGGCAGTTCAGACCCATCGTAGGTGTCTTTCATATCAACCGTGATCCACGATAGCCCAGGTTGGTTCATGGACCTTACCCGCTTGACCTCGGCCATTTTCTGAATTTCGGATTCAATCGGTTCAGATACTTCTCGCGCCACCTGTGCAGCGCTCGCACCCGGGTATTGGGTCACGACGACGGCTGTCTTGATGGTAAACGCCGGGTCTTCAAGGCGACCAAGATTGCCAAAGCCCCAGACACCACCAAAAAGGCAGCCCAAAATGACCAGCCATGTGATAATGGGCCGTTGGATTGATCCGCGCGCAATGTTCATAATCCGACCTCAGTTCGCAAAGCCAGTAAAGCGTGTCACCGCATCACCATCGTTCAACAAATGCGCGCCGCTCGCCACGATTTCCTGACCCGGCTCAAGACCCTCCAGAACCAGAATATCGCCATTTGGGGCAGGTTCGATGGCAACGGGAACAGCAGAAACCGTCCCGGTCGTGCCGTCTTGTGTTGTAAATGCCAAAACCTGCGTCATGCCATCCGTTGATGTGATCACCGCCGATTGCGGGATACGCAACGCATCAGGGCCCCCGCGCAAGGTTGCATAGACCGTGACAGAGGCACCGGGGAAAACAATCAGATCATCAGGCGGGTCCATGGCCAGTGTAATCTGAAAGGTCTGACCAACTTGGGATGTCTCGGCGTTGAATTCGCGGGCCTCAAGCGGATAGCGCGTGTCACTGCCCGGCAATTGCGCCCACAATGCCACATCAGGATCGCGCCCGGCCCGGCCGAATAGCACCTCGGGGACATCAATCTCGACCCGTATTTCAGACATATCATGCAGCCGGGCAATCGGTGTGCCCGCCGCAATCGTAGAGAAATTAGCAACGTTGCGCGCCGCAACCAACCCATCGAATGGGGCGGTCAACTGCGCGCTGTTCAAAGAACGTTCGGCGTTTCTGACGGCAATCTCAGCAAGCTGTACTTGGGTCTCAGCATCATCGACACTCACTTGGCTCACAGCACTGCCTTGCAAGGCTTGAAACCGCGCCAAGGTGCGATCTGCTTGGTCTTTCTGAACGCGGGCTTGATCCAAGGCAATCTCGAACGGTTCAAGGTCAAGCACGGCAACCGTTGCACCTTGTGCGATGGGCTGGCCCTCAACGATCGGGATATCAACAATTTGGCCACCCACCTGAAACGCAAGATCAACGGTTTCTTTTGCAACCGCATGGCCAAAGAACTGACGCGTGGTTTCGGAGGCGCCGGCTTGAACCTCAACCAACTTCACCAGTTTTGGCTGATCCTGCGCGATGGCGAAAGTGCCGCAAAGTGTAACAAGTAAGAAGCTGAAGAAAATAGTGCGCATGTCGAAGAGACCCCAAATTGCCAGTCCGGCAAATTGCTTTGCCTTTGATGACCTTAACCACACAGACTCGGATGATCTACACCTGTTTTGGGTGCGTGCGGAGGAGGCACAAAGGCCGCTACACTACGCAAAGTCGAGAGAAGGGAGAATTATCAACGCCGGTTTTGCCCGCGACCTGCCTCTTCATTACTTCGTTCTTGCTGCGGTTTGCATGAATGACGGTTTTCTTGCGGCAAAGCGGCATCGGATTTTTCTCTCACGCGGTATTATTCGCGCTGCGAGCGCACGCAGCACGAAATGACAATGGCGGGGTTGGGCTCCCTCAAGCCGTTCGCTGCGATCTGCGCGAACGGCTGCTTCGACGCTGCGGCCGTTCACTGAACCGTCTGTGACAGGCTGCTGAACTTATTTGTGAAAAACGACAAAAAACCTCTGGTCAAAATATATAGGACAAATACGGTCGTTTTTGGCCGTGCGCCATGCCCCACGCCAGATCAATCGCTTAGCGTGGACATAAACCACCGGCAAAACCTTTGCAGTTTTGGCAGGTTTTTGTCACAGTGCGGCATGATCATCGGATATGCCCGCGTCAGCACTGACGACCAGAGCCTGGATTCTCAAACTGACGCTCTTTCGGCGGTGGGAGCCGAGAAGATGTTCGCGGACAGGATCAGCGGATCAAAGCGCACGCGGCCGGAGCTGGACAGGATGCTGGATCAGCTCCGCGATGGCGACGTTGTGACCGTCACCAAATACGACCGCCTGGCGCGGTCGTTGAAAGACTTGCTGGAGATCGTGGAAGTCATCCGCGCGCGCGGGGCCGGCTTCCGGTCACTGGCCGAGGACATCGACACGACGACGCCGGCCGGCCGTCTTGTGTTCCACGTCTTCGCATCTATCGCCCAGTTTGAGCGTGAACGGATTTCCGAGCGAACCAAGGAAGGTCTAGTGTCCGCTCGCAAGCGGGGGCGGATCGGAGGCAGACCCCCTGCCCTGACGGCAACACAGCGCGATGAGGTGCGCCGAATGAGAGACGAAGAACACCGTGCGGTGCCCGAGATCGCACGCTTGTTCAAAGTCAGCGAGCGGACTGTGAGGCGAGCGTAGTTTCGCTATACTACAGCACAACCTAACTCGAACGGCTTTGGCACAAGATTCAGAACTGCTTCTTCATCCTGTGCTAAACCGATCCTGGTTTCGAGAAGCTCAATTATCCGGTTTCGATCAACAATTATGGTTTGATGCCCATCGTAGTCCAACCAGTGTCCATCTAGACCCCGATAACAAACTGGGATGAACATCAACGTTCCAGGCTTGTGAAAGAAGCTGAAATACCTCTCCAAATTTAGGGCGCTTGCTTCGAACTTCTTCTTTGGCCACCCCAATTGCTGAGCTGCACATTGACCAAAGTAGCTCGGCATTCCTTGAGCAGGATCATCCCAATCTCGGTAAACAATGATATCGATACCAGCGTCACCGGTGTTGTTTTCTGAAATTTTTGCCAACGCTTTGGCATTGGTGTCTTCGCGAAGTGTTGTCGCCAAGACTGACAATGATTCCTTGAGTTTGTTGCCATAGTGGGCTCGATCTCGACCGCCAACGCCAAAATGGATTACTTTCCAATCAATAGCAAAGGCAACAGCAGCTTCATAACATAGCACTTCGAAATCAGCGGCAAACTGCGTTACCCTCGCTTGGTCGAACATCTTGAGGCGGGAAAACGCAACTAAAGCGGCGTATACTTTGTGCCGCTCCGTTGGGGCATCAATTGGAACTAAAATGTCAGCCTCCACAATAAAGGGATACCATTCTCCAATTGCTTTTGTACGATACGTCAGGTGTCGAAAAACATCCTCTGACAATTTTTGAAACTTAGCATTCGCCGAAGCTGAATCTAGATTTTCAAGATCAAGATCATCCAGGAGGCCTTTTGCACCCTTCTCATAAAGAAACCCCTCAATGTCGCCACGAGATACTTCTCGATTTTCAAAAAATGCAATGATCTCGCACAGATCAGCAACCAGATGCGGCGCTCGATCTTCTATTAGACCGTAGTCATCAATCATCCTCAGTCCTCAGCCGCGCTTCTAAGCAAGCGCGCTTGCTTGAAGATATTGCCAATTTTGTTCTGATGGCCTTCGTCAAGATCCACTAGCGCCACCGAAGAAACTGCCTCACCGAGCTGCCCTTCTATCGCAGAAAGGAGATCATAGAAGTCTACAGCGACGCCCTTTGTAAGCGCATAAGACTTCTCCAAGTTTCGGTCGCTGACCAAGAATGCTAGTGCGTCTTTATCTTCTACAACGACCGCTAATCTTTGGATGTTTCGAGACTCGCCCAGAATAGTCTCTCCAGCCCTGCCCTGCTCAAACATCCAATGAGTAAGACGCGAGACAGCCTCCTCATCGAGCTTGCTGGGGTTTAGGAATGGATCAGGGTCATGCGAGACGAATTTAAGCAGGGAATCGTATCCGAGCGCCGTTGTAACCAATGAAAAAGAAATGGTTTCTTCATTGAGGCCTTCAATTTCGTAGAAACCACGATCTTCTATGTGTCTGTAGAAGGCCATTCCATCCAGCTGTCGTTTGATGAACGGAGCCTGGCTGCCAATACCTCTAGCTACCTCCCGATACCGCTCTGCAGGGCTTTGGGACTGATCTGTATGCAGTTCAAAGTACTCTGCAATATACCGTGCTTTTGCCAACGGTTCCCACTGCTTGACACCACTTATGTGGCGATAACCAAGGTAATTTACGACCTCGATGCGATCCTTGAAGATCACACATGGAATCGATGTTGGTTTGTGCTTAGCCTGTTCAGAAATTTCGCGGACTCGAGAATTCTTAGGATGGAGAGACGGGTCTTGAAGCAGCTTGACGGCTGTGAGACGGCGATTGCCTTCAACCGCCCAGAATCCCCCCTCGTCTCTTGGCACCACTACAATTGGCTCGCCTGGAAAATATCCATTTTCTGCGATAGCCGACATCAACTCGGTGATAGACGTGTTGCGGGCAATGTAGACCAGCATGTCCTGTTGCTTGCGCCCGGTCGTCGTCGGGAGGCGTGGGTTCTTTTCGTCAAGGAAGATTTCATCCGTCTTGATGTCTTGAATAATATTTTCTGACATTTTGCTCCCTGCGCCTGCCTCTGAGTTCAGACTCCACGTTCTTTTTATCTATGTTTCTTGGCGGTTTGGAAACCTCGTTTCCCAACGCTTCGGCGTCTTCTGTCCCGATTGGTCAAGTCATCCACTGAACGTTGCGCGGTGTTGCACATGACGAGCCTGCTTAGGTTTCAAAGATCGTCGGGGGCCTGTTACTCGACAGCTTCTGCTGCAGCTCCGCCAGTATTTCCTCCGGCTCCGGAGGGTCGCCCTCCCGGAGCGCATTGGCCACATCGTCCCAGTGTGAAAAAACTACATCCGGGTCGTTCATAGTGTAATCAAGGCCAGTTTTTTCAACTGGATAGGATAACCACGTTAGCTCGCTGTTCGAGCGAGATGTTCGTGGAAAATTTGGCAATGCTGCAAAAAATTGACTGTCCACTACCACAAAGAACTTCTTACCCCACCTACGAAAAACAGGAACCTTAAGCTGGAGCTGCGGCACCAGGCGCTTTTGCGCGGATGATCTGAAGTCAGGTCGCCGATCCACAGGGGTGTAAGAGTTAGAAGGTCCTTGCGTTGTTAGAAATTCATCAAAACTTGGTCGTACTGAAGTACCAGAAATGTAGACAGCCTGAACTTCCAACGCTGCAAAATCAATAACTTCACTGTTAATGATATGACCCAAAAGAAAATCAACCTTCCCGATCTTCCTGTCGCGCTCGCCATCCGCGCCTTCAATCTTCAAAATACGAACTTCTGGGAAGGCCGCTATCTTAGCGCCGTCACCAAACGCTAATCGACCAGCGTCTCTGAAGATGCGGTCTTGCGCCAAGAAGCGGACAGGGCAGACTACGGCAGCAGTGCGACCGTCTGAAAATGAACATATGCCCAATGGGTCAGTCTTGGAAACTTTCGTACATTTAGTGCCTCGAAAAGGGCAGGTCTTTGCGTTCCGGCTTTCCCACACCTCCTTCGAGTGATTGTCGATACCAAAACCGAAGACTTCTGCAATGCGCATCAAATTTCCTTGAAAGACTTACCCAACTGCTCTCATTGGTTGTTGGTTTTCATGCCGTTCGTCAATTGCATATGTTTCAAGGAGTGCTTTTCCAATCTTACGGCCCAACAGTGGTGGCACTGCATTTCCCACCTGTATGTATTGCTCGGTTCGAGACCCTTCGAACTTAAACCAATCAGGGAATGACTGGATGCGTGCCGCCTCCCGCACCGTTATGGCACGGTCTTGCTCTGGATGGATATATGCCCCCCAGTGAATATCGCACTTGGTTAGCACCGTGCAGGAGAGACCGTCCCAAGACATTCGGCCATACCGTTTTGTATGATCACTTCGTTTTGCTTTTTTCATGCCTTCGGGAAGGAGATCAAACGGAATGTCTCTCCAGCTTCCACCTTGAGGTATGTGCTTCAAGCGCTCAATATTGATGGGTCCTAAGCGGGGTGCTGAATGATTCAGAACACGTTTGGACCCCTCCCGAAGCATTGTTTGGTAGTCACCTTTCGGCGCATGCCTGTAAGGCCGCACACCCAAGTCTTCGCCATTTTCCAAGACAGGCAGATCACCGATTGCATTTTGAATAGTTACAAAAGGCTTTAATCCGTCACTGGTTCCATGGGTTTGTTCTGGCCAAATGATTGGCATCCCGATCCGATTGCCGATGAATACAACACGTCTACGCTCTTGCGGGACACCGTAGTCTTCCGTCCTTAGAGTGCGAAACTCAACGTAGTATCCCAATTTTTGTAGACCGCTAAGAATTGCCTTCACAGCCTCGCCACCACCAGCAGACATAATCCCTGTGACGTTTTCCATGACCACCCATCTGGGGTTCAGACCCTCAACTAGGCGTAGATATTCGCGAAAAAGCTGGCTGCGTTCGTCGTGTAGGCCACGCTGATGATTGTAAACACTAAATGCCTGACAGGGTGGACCGCCGACCAAGCAATCAAGCTGACCTGGTCTAAGGCCCGCCGCCTTTAACAGTGTTGCCTCAGAAACATCTTGCACGCGTCCAGGGACAAACTTTGCATCGATATGAGTTGCGGCAAATGTCTGACCGGCTACTTCGTCGAAGTCGTTGCCTGCCAGTACGTGGAAGCCTGCTTGCCTAAGCCCTTCAGTCAACCCCCCTGCCCCACAAAACAGATCAATAGCTGTAAAAGTTCTATCCATGAAAGCGTCTCCCGGGGCTTTTAAGGTCGAGCGGCAGTTGAAGCTCTTCTTTCTCGTGATGTTCGAGCAGGTCCGTGATGGCCTTTCTCGCGAGCCATGACAGCGAGACATCATGCTGTTCAGCAAGGGCAGAGAGAGCTGCATGATCCGTGTCCGATAGAGAAACCGAGATTCTATGCCCCTTTTTTATGATACTCATAGTATATGTTCTCTTAATGTTCCAGCGCAGCATCAGTGTATGCGTCACTGTGCATCACTATGATGCACAGTGCAACGGCTGCGTTCAGGTGAAGCGGAGAGCATTAGATAACTGATAACTGTTATCGTCTTCGCCCATCTATCTCAGAGGCCGCTGGAATCTCAATCCCTCCAGCTCGTAAGCATTCATAAAGCAGCTCTTTTTTGGTCACACCGCGCTTCAAAGCCTCGGCAGAAAATGCTTCTTTGATCGGCTTTGGGACATTGGTGAACGAAAACTGGACACGTGGCGCGTCCTTCAAGGCGGAAGACTTGGCCTTGCTGACACTTGGCAAGGGAGCCGCCATTGCTCTCAGCTTCTGGGCGTTACCGTCGCCGTCGAGATCATCATCGAGGTTTACGCTGACTTTGGCCATGACCCGCTCCTATAGAAACTGATGAGGCCCCTGCCCTGGAGGTCCGCCAACACCGACTGAGCCGACCGACGCGCCGACCCTTGTGGGGCTTGTCCTGTAGAGGTCATTTCCTTGAACCCTGTCCGGTGTGCGCACATAGCGTTGAGCCGGGGTACATTCTGGGCATCAAAGGCATCGACGATCGCCTGCGTGATGTTTGTCTGTGTATCTACATCCATCATCACAACCAGGGCCGAAATCTCTTTTTCCATTGTCTCGGCAACACTTTGAACATGTGAATAGGTTCGCTTGGCTCCCTTGGCGTCAGCTTCGTTGGCCTTCGATGGTATCAGGATGAGATTGGCGGCCGCGATGGCGTGCATTGCCATTGCCGACTTGAAGCCTGCTGTATCCACAAAGATTGCGTCATACGGCGGATCAGCCTTTTTCAATGCCTTGACGGTTGGCAGAAGCTTTTCGTCATCTTCTTCGTATAGCCAGTCGAGATCGGTCTGTTCTTTTTTTGCCCATGATTCCAAGTGCCGCTGAGGGTCTGTGTCAATCACGGCGACCCTTGCACCATCCTGAACCATCAGGCTTGCGATGGCCGTCAGAAGTGTCGTTTTTCCCGCGCCGCCCTTTTCTTGCACTACGCTGATAACCTGCGTCATGGCCTGCCTCCATTTTCCCATAACCCTTAACCCTTAACCAATAACTGTCAACACTTAACAGATACCTGATATCTGTTAAGTGTTATGGAGCCTTGCCCTTGCGCTCATACCATTTCCGGCAAAACCCTATAAAAGCGGCATCCGGGTGACGTGGTGGGTCGTTCATCCACATCCGCCATTCCTGCTCAAGCGCGTAGACATCCCATGTGGGGGCAGCCTTTCGAGCCTGATCGTAGGCATCAGAGGACAAACGCACCGATACTTCTGAAGCGAACGACGGGCTATCGCCGTAAATCTCCAAGAACTCAGGCTTTGGAGTAATTTCCAGTACATCATGCAAAAGCCTGAAGCGATAATCGGGCATGTGGGACTGAGCTTCATCCGCCCTGCAGATCGCTTTTACAAGGCGTTTGAACTCTTTTGCTGTAGAGGTGGAGCCTGTCTTGTGTTGCAGCTTATCCAACCCAATCCGCCAGACATCCTGCTTTCCGCAGTGCTTTCGTGCCAACTCATACAAGCGCCGCTCCAAGGGTTTGCGGAGCTGAAAATAGGCTTTGTTGAGTGTCAGCACGTTCTTGTTCTCGATGGCCTTGACGAGCCAGTCACCCATTTCCAGCTCGACACTGAGCAGGCGTCCTGTGGAGTCCTCCTTAACGATCCGCGCATCAGTGATGAATGAAATCGAACGCCACTCACCTATGCCATGGTCATGAATGTTCGTCTCGATCTGCGTAAACTGAAGACGGGTGAGGGCGCGTCGAAGCGTTGCGTAGGCCTGTCCGGTAGTATGGCGGTTTGTGGCCTTCAGCAGATCATGGGCTGAAATCCGGACACGACGACCGATCTCCTGACCTTCGTTCTTCGCTACCATGAGTTGGCTCAGAACATAAATCAGAATATCCCTATCGAAGACATTTGCGCGGCCTTCCTCAGCCGCTGGCGTGATCTTCACCTTCACGTTGCCTTGTTCGTACTCGAATGCCGCCAAGTCCTTTTTGACCGAGAGCGAGAACAGGGGGTGTTCCATAGAAGCGCGGTCACTCTTAGGCGTGGCATCCAGGATGTCACAGACAAACAGGTCCGGCTCAGTGTGCCGCTGCGGTAGCAAAGCTGTTCTTTTTCGGGGCCGTGCCATTATTCGATAATCTACCCACCATTATTCGACAGTCTACCCACCAGAGGCGTGCATTGTTCGATACTCTACACACCTTTCTTCGACAGTCTACCCACCTTTCTTCGATACTCTACACACCGGCAGGCTAAAATGTGGTGGAATCAAGAAATGAAATCAGTGTGTTGCGGAGACAGCGATTCTCGTAACACCTTCTATAACACATATATAACACCCAGCTTCTCAGGCAGAAAAAATCACCACCACTGCTTCAGCCCCTTACCGTCGATAGAACACGCACGCGTCGACGCCCGTGGTTGTCGTGGTCCAGGATGCCCCGAGGACAGCGCATGTGGACGCGTTGCTGGCCAAGAAACGAGGAAGCGTCACCGTCAGCATCAGGGCCAAAACCAATGCACCCAGACCAAACCAGGGCAGGCGGCTTTTGAGACGATCCGCTTTCTGTTCCCGCTCGAACACCGCTCGATAGACACTGGACCTGTCATCTTCCGATTTGGCCAAGGCCCCGATGGTCTTGTCCGTCTGAACGCCAAGGCGTCTGACAATCTCTGTCATTGCGTTTGCGGTTGCGCCCAGGTGGCTGTCGAGGGCCTGACCCAGAAGATCCCCGTATTTTTTCGGATTGGTTTGGTCCCGTGCGGCGAAGGCAGCGATCCGCGCTTCTGTCGCGACCTTGATCTGCTTGTCCGCCACGGCGGTCAGATCGTCGATCCTGTCGGACATGCTGGCGACGGCTGTGGCCATGAGATCGAGTGTTTCGCGCAGATCATCGTCAGAGAGGGCAGGGAGGTCGGGTTGGTCTGGCATCGTGAGGCGTCCTTCGGATTACTGGTCCTGCGGGACGAACCGCCCCTTGAACTCAGGATCGGCGTAATAGCGCAGCTTCTGCGCGACGGCGGTGGCTTGCCCCTGCACGCGCAGGAGCTGGTTCTCCGGGCGGAGCTGCATGATTTCATCGGGGGTGAGCAGATCGCGGCCCGTGAGGTTGTTGCTGAAGCTGGGGCCGTCACCGGGCTTGAAGCTGTCAGTCTGGAACCCGGCGGTTTCCTGGCCGATCATCTGGCTCAGCCATTTGGCCGTCTCAAAATCATTCACACCGAAGACCTGTTGCACTCCGGCATTGGCAATGAAGGTGCCAGCCCGTTCGCCATAGAGGTCCCTGAGCTGGCTCATGTCCTGCAGGATCGGCCAGAGCTGGAGACCGTAGCCCGCCATCAGGCCCATGGCGCGCTCCACGGCCTCCAGACGGCCCAAGGCGGCAAACTCGTCCAGCAGGAACAGCGTGGGCGTCCTGAGGCGCTGTGCGCCCTCCTGAGCGTCTGCAGGGCCACTCAGGGGCCTTACGGACGCCTCAGCATCCCGTGCGATGTCCTGGAGGGCCCGAGAGACCAGAAGGCGCAGCCAGCGGCTGTAAGTGTCCATCCGGTTCGGTGGTAGCACCAGGAAGATCGAGGTGATCCGGTGGCGCAGATCAGAGAAATGGAAATCCGACCGCGACAGGACTTTGGCAATGCGCGGGCTGTCCAGAAAGTGCGTGTGGCGCTGTGCGTTCGACAGGACCGAGGCGGCTTCCCGATCCGCCTTGCCAAGGAAGCGGTTGGCGGCGCGGGCAATCAGCCCGCCCGCCGCATCGCTGTCCTGCATCAGTTCCAGCAGCGCGCGCAGCTTTTCCGGGGGCAGGGTGAGATATTCCCGGACGGTGGCGAGAGACCGGCGGTTGCGGTCCTCGTGGCAGACACAGAACATGATAAGACCGCCGAGGATGGCCTTGGCCTCCTCGTTCCAGTGGGCTTCCGTCACCTGTCCCGGCGGGTCCATGACCAGCGCTTCTGTCAGGGAGGCCGCATCCTCGCCCAGATCGAGGCTGTCCGGTGCCAGCCGGTCGAGCGGGTTGTAGGCGGCAGAGGGCATTCCGGAGACCTCGAACGGATCGAGGACATGGACCGTCCCGAACCGCTGCCGGGCTTCCCTGGCGATCCGGGCATTCTCGCCCTTCGGGTCGATGACCAGAACCGAGCGTTCCGCCGCCAACAGGTTCGGGATCACGGTGCCGACGCCTTTCCCGGCCCGCGTCGGGGCGAGGGTGATCAGATGGGCGGGACCGTCATAGCGCAGCAGCCGTCCGGTGTGCGGATTGCGCCCGATCAGAAGGCCGTCTTCCCGCTGGAGCTTCTTCAGTTCCTTGCGGTTGGCGAAGCGGGCGGAGCCGTGGCTGTCGCCGGTCAGCCCGAAGAAGGCATCAGCCCCGGAGGCCATGCGCCAATACTGGAACCCGAAGACAGCGCCCACAAACATCAGGGGACCGAAGACCAGCCACTGCCATGCGCTTTCGCCGGGCGGCTGGTCAAAGAAGGCGAAGATGAACGGCGTGGCGACAAGTGCCCCGATCATCGCGCCGAAGAGGACAGCGCCGATCATCCAGCCCAACAGGATGGGCGTGAAGATCAATCGACCGAAGAACCGGAACAGTCCTCCGAAGACGCGCATCACGCCCCGCATCAGGACGGCGTTTCCGGATCAGAGCTGGACGGGGCAGGGGAGGGAGTTCCCCAGTCCGCGAAAGCCTTTCGGTCCTGTTCGCGGGGCAGGTTGCGGATCAGCCGGTCGAGCATGGCGGCGGCACCGGAATCCCGTTCCGCCAGATCGAGCAGAGCGCCCCCGAGGATCACCTTGCGCCGTGTATCGAGTTTGCGCTGTCTCGTCGCTTCCCGGTTCTTCAGCGCCTGAAGACGGGCCTTGGCCTGGGCATATCGTTTCTCGGCCCGTTCGAGTTCGGTTTCTGCCAATGCGCGTCTCCATCTTTCAAAAGAGCAGGTGGACAGGTTGTTCTTGCCAGATCGAGCGATAGCGCTTACCCGTAGGCCTGTAAAGGACAAGGGCGCACTTATGCAAACTCTCCACCTGCGGTTCCGAGCTTTGCGTGCGATCTCTTTGGGGCAAAGCCCCGGCCGATGGCCATCCCCTTCGCTGCGTGCCGCCGCGACATGGAAGGGCGCGCTGCCACTTCCAAACCATCCCAGCCCAACCTCAGCGGTTGGATCGCGTCCCGCAAGGTCGCACCAGCGTCTCGCCCGATGCCCCACGGTGGGGGCCGGTCTGCCGCTGGCGTCTCCCTTGCGGGAGGTTCGTGTCGTCGGACCTGACGGTGCCGACACGAACCGGGTTTGCCCCCGGCAAACCGCCAGTGATCTATCCCCATATCCCGCCCCCCATGAGGCTGGGGATCTGGGGACAGATCACTGGCAAGCCCGCGCGTCGGAGAGCTGTTGGCTCGCCTCAAGCGGGCTGTCTTTTCCCCACAGACCGCGCCGGTTCCGGGCGCACTCTTGCGGAGAAAAGACCGCTGATCCGATTGCCAATGTCAGGGCACCGGCACGGATCAGCTCCGGCGCGTGGGCGCGTTTGCATCACAGGCGAGGGGAGGGCGCATGGCCAGCTACCACCTCTCCGTGAAGACGATCAAACGCAGCGCCGGGCGCTCTGCCACGGCGGCAGCGGCCTACCGCGTCGGTGAGCGCATCGAGTGCCAGCGTGAAGGCCGCGTCCACGATTATACCCGAAAGCAGGGCATCGAGGAGACCTTCATCCTGGCACCGAAAGACGCCCCAGATTGGGCGCAGGATCGGTCCCGCCTCTGGAACGAGGCCGAGGCCAGCGAGACTCGCCGCAACTCCGTCACCGCCCGCGAATGGGAGCTGGCCCTGCCGTCCGAGATCAGCGCCGAGGACCGGTCGCAGATCACGCGCGACTTCGCCCAGGAGTTGGTCAGCCGCTACGGCGTGGCCGTCGATGTGGCGATCCATGCGCCGCACCGCGAAGGCGATCAGCGCAACCACCATGCCCATGTTCTGACCTCCACCCGCAAGCTGGAAGCCGGGGGCTTCACCACCAAAACCCGCGTGCTCGATTCCGCGAAGACTGGCGGCGTCGAGATCGAGCAGATGCGCGGTCTCTGGGCCGAGTTGCAGAACCGCGCGCTGGAGCGTGTCGGGGAAATCGAGCGTGTCGATCACCGGTCGCTTGAGAAACAGCGCGAGACGGCGCTGGATCGTGGCGACAAGCTGTCCGCCGAGGAACTGGACCGCGACCCAGAGCTGAAGCTGGGGCCAGCAGCCAATTCCATGGAGCGGCGCGCCAAGGTGATGGCCGAGCGCCAGGGCCGGGAATATGTCCCTGTCACCGAGCGCGGGGCCGTGGTCCATGCTGCCCGTCAGGCCCGTGCAGCTTTCCGTGAAATGCGTGAGCGGCTGGATATCGCGCGGGAGACCTACGGTGCCGAACGCGAGGCGGGGCAGGGGCGTGTCTCTGCCGGTCTGGCGGCACTCCGGGCCGCAACCGCGAAAGAACGCGACGAACGCAACCCGGAGGATTTCCGGGAACGGCTGGCGCGCGTCGTGGGCCGGTCACGGGACCAGGACGACACGCCGAAGCCGGAAGGTCGCAATTACGCGCGCGAGCGGCTGAAGGAAATCATGGAGAAGGACGCCGGGCGCGACGGTCAGGCGGCGGTTCACAAGCTGGACGGGTACAGCGAAAATGACCTTGGCGAGGAGGCCACGAGACCGTCGCGGACCCCGGCCCAGCGTCAAAGGCAGGACCGCTCCGACGATATCGCGCGCGAGGATCGCAAGCCGTCCGTGAACCAGCGTCTGAAGGATGTGCTGAACAAGCCGCGCGAGCGGCTGGAGATCGAGGACGAGCGCGAACAGGAGAAGGATCAGGAGGTCGAGAAGGATAGGGACATCGACCGTGATCCAGGTCTCAGTCACTGACGAGGCGATGAGAGGTCGTTTCCCCGTTTTTCATAGGAATGCTCGCCTGTGCGAACCCAATGCCGACGAGGAACGATATAACTCCAGTTGCCGTCTTGAACTCGCGCACTCTGATCGCATTTTGCGTCACGCGCGTTCTGGCTGTGACGAGGATTTTCTCCTGACCGTCGTTTCCGACCGTTCGCATGATCCACATGCCGTACCAGCTTGGTCCCTTGCGTTCAGGATCGGCTTTGCACAGCACCACGACTGTGTGTCCCTCCTCGGCAAGCGCCCGAAGGCCTTGTTCGGTGGTCACGTTTAGTTCGAGGTCAGTCGTCTGGTTCATCGCATACACTGAGAAAAGGAGAGATAGTCTCTTTGTGGCGGAATCCAGTAAGGCGTTCAATAGTATATTATTGGAACGGCGTGCATTTTGAGAGCGTTCCCGGCTGCGACGATGGCGGGTCTGTCATTCCGTTCGATGGAAAGACCAAGCCGATCATGTAAGAAATTACGGGATCAGTTAGCGCCGGGCATGTTTGCCCATGATAGCCGGAGATTGTTGCCCGCTCTTTTGGGCAAGTTAGCCCGCTTCACGAGACGTCCCGAAACTTCAAAGTTGTCGTCTATCTTCACGATGAGCAATTTGCTGAAGTGCCTGTCGAGACGCACACTGGTTTTTTCTTTGCTGTTGATCGGCGAGATTGTTTTGATTTCAACGAAGTCGTTTCCCAATCTACCATCGGAGCCTTGGGCATGGTTCTTGTGAAGTTTGATTCCATACATGATCGCACCGAAAAGCTCACCTATGTCGCCGTAAACGTTGAGGTGCTGTCCAGTGTCACAGAAATAGGCCTCTGCAAGCGTCAAAAGGTCCTGAAAGTATGGAACCAAAGTTGGATCAGCGTTCGGATATTTGAGGCGCAGTTCGGCCTCGCGCTCAAGTTCAGCGAGGCGGCTGAATTTGGTTTCTTCTGGATCGATAATGCTATCCCAGCCAAGCCATTCGCCATCAATCCAAAATGCGTTGTCTGGCCCCAGTACATCGGCTGTCATATGAAACTCCTGTTCAGGATCAGTACCCTAAGACTTTGAAAATATTATGACCGCTCTTCGCTTCGGTTCCAGCCAATAAAGTCGATATAACTCGGTGATCCCGACGATGTGCCGGTCTCGCTGGGAGCGATAGACAGGGCAGGGGATCGACGGGCTGACGCCCGCTCACCCCGGCCCTGACCATTTCCAAATCCTGTTGATCCGCCTGCCATCCTGGCAGGGCCGAGAAAACCGGCAAGCGCCGCCTGCGGCGTCGGTTCCGGTCGAAAATTCCGGTTCCTCCCACGCGCAGGCGCGCGGTTCCCTCCCAAATTCACGCCCTCCACCCGGTTGTCACGGCCCCGCCAGGCCGCAGGACGGGCTTTGCCCTTACCTGCTCTGCCCTTCGGAATGCATGGGCATTCCAAAGATCAGAACAGGAAGGCCCGCCCATTGGCGGAAAGGGGAAGAGACCCGGCCCGCGTCACTTGAAGGAGGGTCACAAATGACCGCAGAGAAGTTTGACGTTTATTCCCATGTCACCAATCAGATCATCGCGCAGATCGAGGCGGGAACGCCGCCTTGGCGCAAGCCGTGGACTGGCGGAGGGGCAGGGGTCAGCTTGCCGGAACGGTTCAATGGCGAGGCCTATCGGGGCATCAATATCCTGATGCTTTGGGCCGCGGCGATGGCCAAGGACTACAGCTCAGCACGTTGGATGACGTTCAATCAGGCTAAGCAGCTTGGGGGCCATGTCCGCAAGGGTGAGAAATCCGCAACCGTGGTGAAATACGGCACTGTCGAGCGCGAGGACGAGAACGGCGAGGAACGCCAGATCCCCTATGCCAAAGCCTACCGCGTGTTCAATGCCGACCAGATCGAGGGCTTGCCCGCTGAATTCTACATTCTGCCCGATCCACCCCGTGATCTTGGCACCGTGTCTGACCCCGCGCTGGAGGCATTCTTTGCCGCGACCGGTGCGCAGATCGACGTGACCGAGGAGCCGCGCGCCTATTACAACATCAAGACCGACCGCATCCACATGCCGCCGATTGGCACGTTTTATCGGGCGGCGGGGTATTTTGGCACCTTGGCCCATGAGACAATCCACTGGACTGGGGCGACAAAGCGGCTGGACCGTTTGGGCCGGTTTAACGACCGCAAGGCCTACGCCTTCGAGGAGCTAGTCGCGGAGATTGGCAACTGCATGCTCTGCGCACAGATCGGGGTGGAACCTGAGTTCGACCAGAGCGCCGCCTATGTTGAAGGGTGGCTTGAGGCGATGAAAGAAGACAGCCGCGCAATTTTCCGGGCCGCGTCCGAGGCGCAGAAGGCCGTGGACTACATCATGGACCGCACCGCGCGGGCCGACCAGATGGCCGCCGAGTAACAGCCCGCACCGCCGAGAGGATCGAGGCCCCCGTCAGCAGGTGGGGGCCTTTTGCGTTGTGGGGTGATCGTGGATGTGGGCGGTTTCAGGGTGACCTGTCGGCGGGCAGCCTGAAGGCCATCCGCCGACAGGCCCGGCGCTTCGCGCGGATGGGCATGGTATGCCCGGAAATCCTATGATTTGTGGCAGGGAGTCGAGCCGCTACCCACATTTCGAATAGCGGTGAGCAAAAAATATTACGAGTAAACAAGCGATACGTGCGAAGAGGCGTCAAACAAGTGGAGAGCAAGAGCATGTCAATTTACGCACTATGGAACAACAAGGGGGGCGTCGGGAAAAGCTATCTCTCGTTTCAGGTCGCAAGCGAGTACGCACGTACACATCCCCAACAGAAAGTCTTGGTCGTGGACCTGTGTCCACAAGCGAATTCCTCCAGCATGTTGCTGGGGGGGATGGAGCGCGGTGAGGACGCTATTGAAGCGTTGTCTGCGAACCGCCCGGCCCAAACTATTTCAGGATACGTGGCTGAGCGCATAGTCAGCCCCTACATGACGCCGCATAGCGGCGCGAATTTCTTGACGCAGGTAAGCCAACACAACCATTTTGTGAGTGATAACCTGTACTTGGTGTGTGGCGATGAAGAACTAGAGATGCAATCTTCACAGGTTCGGCTGGCCTGCACCGCAGGTCCTGCGGACGCATGGCGCATTGTTCATACTTGGATCAGCGACTTGATCGAGGACGTTCGCCGCTCTTGGGGGCAAGAGCGGATTACTGTGTTTATCGACTGCAATCCCAGTTTCACAATTTACACGGAAATGGCGATGAGCGCGGCAGACCGGTTAATTATCCCGTTTTCCGCAGATGGATCCTCCAAGCGTGCTGTGAAATCGGTGCTGTCCCTCGTTTATGGTATTCAGCGCCGCCCTGGGCAGGTGCAATCTGAATTCTATAGAAATTCCATGCAGTACCGGATGTCCCTACCTTTGATCTACAGCTACGTGGGCAACCGACTCACCCAAATGAACAACAGTTCTGCAAGCGCCTTTAGGAATGTTGTCACTGAGATCTTTGACGAGGTCTTTTCGGTCTGGCAAAATCAACCGCAGCTGTTCTGCCCGCACCCAAGTGGCACTCCTGCACCGACCAGCAAGCGTGGTTTCAAGCAGATGTTCGAAGAGCAGATCAACGATGCGAACACTGCATCGGTCGTGTCTGGCGCGATGGGTATCCCGATCAATCGGCTGACGGCAGGTCAAAAGAGCTTTGCGGGCCGGTCGGTCATGGTCAACCAGTCGCAGTTGGATAAGCAGCAACCAAACATCGCCGGGTTTGTCCAAGAAATAGAATAGCTTGTGTGCCGAGGGCTTGGATATCATGCGTCATAGACAAGCCCTCGGGTAAATCCTTAAGGCCATAAACGGTGGATTTAGCCAGTGACATAAACGTCTGAGTTCGGTCCAGATGTGGCGAAAAGCAGACCTTAGTCTCCATCTGACCATCCGGCAGCTTTGCGGGACAATGCCGTCATTCGTTTTTCGTTCTTTGCTGACGCAGCATTTGTTCGCAGTCGCAGCATGCAAATCTCTGCGTCGCGACATAAGTCGCCGAACCGGTCGTTCGCAAGCGCTTTTCTGGCCGTCACCGGAACCGCACTTTCGCTGCGTCCAAGTTGGGCAACCGAGACGCGGGACGAAGCGGACCTTTGCAGGCGCAGCCAATGCTGCCGCAGAATTTCCTTGCATGCGCAGCACGGTCACCGATGCGATGCCGCTGATGTTACCGAAGCGGTCGTTCACTCGTAGGACAACTTAGTGCTGCATCCATCATGTGCGAAAGCTGGGCACGATACGCAGCTGATCCGCGTTCCGCGATACCGGGCAGCTTTAAAGTCGTTTCAGCGAGTGTCGTCGCCATCAGAACAGATAGAAAATACGCAGCTTGGGTTGGACTGCCGACAATGCGTTCCAGCGGCCGTTGCATGTGCTCGTATTGGCCGGCACGCACAATTTCACCAACCTCCGGATCGCTCGCGTTCATGATGATCAGCCAGAGAACGGTCGGCACGTTCTCCTCAGGTTTGAAATTTTCAATGAACGTGAGGATGTTCTCTTTCAAAACAGCAATATCGTTTGTCTCAAAAACAGGTAGATCAAACGCGCCTTCGAGCGTCGCCTCAAACAAACCGCGCTTGGATCCGAAGTGACGTTTCACCATTGAGGCGTCAACGTCCGCCGCACGGCAAACCTCGCGCAGCGACACAGCAGAATAGCCGCGGACCCACATGAGACAGCGGGCATGGTGAAGGAGGCGTTCTTCGGTTTTCATACCATATTTCTATAGACGATCGGGGATTTGCCAACAAGTGTTGACATTTCTGGGCAAGCTGTTGCATTAAATGACAACAAATGTTGTCATTTTTGGATTTTGAGGATGAAACTTACCACATTCACGCACAACGACCGGACGCATTTCGGATTTGCGATAGACGACCGCGTCGTTCCATTTTCCGCATTTGACGCAGACACATCCGCACTCCGCTCGGTGGACAACTATCTTGATGATCTGGACGCGGCGTTTCCGGCAGCACAGGCCATTGCCGCGCGCGTTGCAAATGATCCGGCGTTGCTTGTTGAGGGCAAAACTGCCTTTGCGATCACTGACGTGACGCTGGAATTGCCGCTCAAGCCGGTGATGTTCTACGATATGCTGACCTCGCCCACGCATGTCTATCTGTCGGCCAAGACAATGCTGAAATACGAGATGAACGCGGTTCTTCGGGCGACTGTCATGCCGCTCTTGTTGCGCAAACAAAAGAAAGCAAGCGAAGACCTTTCGCAGCCGGAGGTGCCGGAATACTACAAAGGCAACGTGGCCAGTTTTACAGGCACCGGGTCGCCATTGGTCTGGCCGCACTATACGTCTTTCCTAGATGTCGAACCTGAGCTGGCTTTCGTCACTGGTAATTCGACTGGCAGCAAGGTGGCAGGCTATCTGATCATCAATGATTGTTCCGCCCGCGATATTCAGATGCCCGAAATAGGTGGGACGCGCCTTGGTCCGCAGCGGTCCAAGGATTTCCAGAACGTGATGAGCCCATTCATCGTCACGCCCGACGAAAAAGACCCCTTCGACTGCAAGGTCGATGTGCGGATCGGGGACAGGCACCATTGGACCGGTCGTTCTGACAAATACGCCTTACCCCCGCATGAGGCCGTCGCCTTTATGGAAAAGACCGCGCGTTTGCAGCCTGGCACATTAATCGCGCTTGGCACGATCCCACGCTGCAACTGCCTGGATAATGACATCTGGGTGCAGCCTGGCGACAAAATTCGCGTCGAATTTGAAGGCATCGGCATCATGGAAAACACGGTCGCCGCACCTGAATATCTGGACCGCGCCCAAGCCACCCGCTGGGGTGAACGCGCCGACCTCAAGCAATACTATAAGGGTTAGACCATGACAAAACTGTTGAACTGGAAAAGAGACCGCACACCACTGCATGGCGAAAAAAGTCTGTTTGGTGACCCTGCAAAGTTCCAACGGGGGCTCTATGAAATAACCGAAGGTGTTTATGCGTGGATGCAGCCCAACGGGTCATGGGGCGAAAGCAATGCTGCGATGATTTCCTCAGGTGGGGAAAGCCTTGTGTTTGACTCGCTGTTCGACCTCAAGCTGACGGCTAACATGCTTAGGCATATGGAACCGATTACCAAAAATGCACCAATTCGGATGCTGGTGAACAGTCATTCCAATGGCGATCACACCTATGGCAATGAGCTGTTCAAGGACGCGACGATCCTTGCGTCTGAAAAGGCTGCCGAAGAAATGCCAAGTGAACCTGCCTCGGCGGCCACTCTGCTGCCCGTCAGGGGTCGTTTGCGGGAGGGGGCGGAATCCTACGCTAAGGCTTTGGCCAACGATATTCACCGGTGAGATTGATGTGCT
>NZ_JBIFFV010000013.1:0-26399 GCF_043557345.1 Sulfitobacter sp. 1A12157 | reverse complement strand
GAAGGGCGAACTCAGGGACTATGGAAAGCGCGTGCTCGGCTTAGCGTAGGATTTCGCCCCCTCCCGCAAACGACCCCGGCCTGTGCCTTCAGCCAGGTGAAGAACTCATCGACCAGCGGGCGGGACAATTCCTGCCGGACAGCGCAGCGATGGTCCGGGTCGGAGCCTCGGATGGCGTCCTCGACCTTGTAGAGGGCGGCAATGCGCAACAGCGCCTCGTCGACGATGGGTGAGCCTTTCTTCGGCTTAGCCTTGATCAGCTTGCGTCGGCCATGCGCCCAGCAGAAGGCCAGCCGCAGCGGGTCGCCGCCCGGGCGTTTTGATGTAGCCAGGTGGGTATAGGCGCCATAGGCATCGACCTGGATCGTGCCGTTGAAGCCCTTGAGGATTTCGGCGGCATATGCGCCTTTACGCCCGGGACGATAATGGAACACCACGCCGGGCGGCGCAGGGCCGTTCCAGCCCCGGTCATCCCGCAACACTGCCCAAAGATAGCCCGTCTTGGTCTTGCCCCGCCCGGGATCGAGAACGGGCGCGGTGGTTTCATCGACATAGAGCCGGGTGCTGCCGGACAGCAGTCGTTTGGCCATGTGATCGACCACGGGGGCGATCAACGCACCGGTCCGACCCATCCAGTCGGCCAGCACCGAGCGGTCGATCGGCACCCCGTGCCGCGCCATGACCACGGCCTGCCGGTTCAGCGGCATGTGCTCGGAATGCTTGGAGACGGCGATCTGGGCGAGCAGCGCCTCGGTTGGCCAGCTCCCCTCCAGCAGATGCGCAGGTGCCTTTGCCTGGACCACACCTGTGCGCCCCTTGGGGCAGGCATATCGGGGGCGCACCGTTACGATGACCTGATAGCGCGCGGGGAGGTAATCCAGCCGTTCGCTCCGATCCTCACCAATCTTGACCATGACACCACAGCCGCAGGGGCAAATGATGCTGTCGGGCTCGACCACCCTCTCGACGCGCGGCAGGCTTTCGGGCAGCGCCCGGGCCTTGCGTGGCGCTCGCGGCTTGCGCTTCTCGAGATCCGCTTCACTGGCCGCGATCCTGTCTTCAACAGCCGCGATTTGCGCCTGCGTCTCGGCGATAGCCGTTTCCAGGTCCTCCAACGCCAGTTCCAGCTGCGCCGGATCGAGCTTCTCGGATTTCGGCCCGAACTTGGTGCGCCGGTAATCCTGAACCTGACCTTCCAACTTCTCGATCAGCGCCTCAAGCTCTGCGATAAAGGCCACTTTCTCGGCCACCACGGCCTGTTCGTGCTGGCGCGCAGCACGCTCGACCCGTGCCTCAAACTGCGCGGCTTCCAGCGCCGCTTTTTGGGCGGCAAAGGCCTTCACCACCTCGGGCGGCAGGTCCGGAAACTGGCTGAGATCGAAGGGCTGCGACATGCGCATTTCTACCCGAACCGGGACAGAAAGGCCAATAAAACACCATCAAAAACAGCTGCCTGAGTCATCCTGCCGCAGTCGGTGCTAGCACCCGTTGCGCCACCACCCGCCGCCAATCCAGACCTTCGAACAGAGCTTCCGCCTGCGCCCGGGACAGTCGCATAACCCCGTCCTGAATCTTCGGCCAGGCGAAGCTGCCCTGTTCCAGGACCTTGTAGACCAGCACCATTCCGGTGCCGTCCCACACCAGGATCTTCAACCTGTCCCCGCGCTTTGAGCGAAAGACCACCGTCACCCCGGAATGCGGATCAAGCTTCAGCTCCGTCTGCACAATCAGCGCCAGAGCGTTATGCCCACAGCGGAAATCCACGGGCTTCGTCGCGATCACGATCGGCAGCCGTTGACCGGCGACAATCACGATGCACCCCGCAGCGCCCGCACCAGCGCCGCCGCGCGCTCCACCGTAACATCACCGGGAATGCGCAAGCGCAGATCGGGCCCGACCTCAATCGTCATCACGCCGATGCCGCCTTGCGCGGCCTCGCCCGTGGAAGACACCGGCTGATCCATCGGCTCAGGCAGAATGGACAGCGGCACAAAGGCAGGCTCCGCCGCCTCCGGCCCTGGCGATCCGTTCAACGCATCCATCAACTCACCCGGCAGGGCCAGCCGACCCTGCCGGGCATGGCGGCGCCAATCTGACAAATGATGGGGCAGAATGTCATAGCGCGCCGCCACATCGCAGACCCGCGCGCCCGGCTGAAGACTTTCGGCGACAATCCGCGCCTTGACCTCAGCTGGCCACCGTCGCTTGCCCCTTCGACGAGGCTCGACAACCTGTGACCTTCCGCGATATTTGGCGCATTTTCTTCAGGGTTAAGTGGCGCAAACTCGTGCTGGCGCCAGCATAGCGGACATCTGCGCTTCCCGCAGCGAAGGTCTCGAAGGAGCCCTTTCGGGACGTTGACGTTGATCATCAAACAAAGGCACCATGATCGGCGACGAGGAGAATGTATGGTGACTGAGAGGCGAACAAACGTTATGGCCGCAGCGTGTGCTGCCTTTTTCGCTTTCCTTTATCTTGCCTCAGTTACACTTGAAGACTGGCTGACAGGAAATCTGGACATAGCCCTGCTCTTCACCTTCACTTCAGTGCACATATTGACGGCTACTATGGTTGGTGCTGCCGTTTCATCGTGGTGGTTTTTTCCCTTTCTTGGTAAAGGGTCTGGCGCACGAGGCATCGTATGTGATCTCGGATGGCTATCAGTAGCTGTGCTTTCTGCGGCAGCGATTGCTGGCACGCTCGTTTTTCCGGGCCTAGGGACGATTGGAATGCCTGTTTTTCTCTTCTTACAAACGTCCTCGTCACTAGTATCTATTCTGACTCTTGCTTCTAGCATGACAGTCGCACTGGTGTTTTCACGCATTCGATTAAAACAAGCCAAGGACTCAGCGTCTGAACTTTAGGCTCTGGTTTGATCTACGGCGAGTTTGTCCGCAGAGCAGTTGTTGATGTAGAGCGCGGCGAAGGTCATCTAGCGCGCTTCGATGGATACTTCGGCGCTCGGCGTCCGTTGTAGAACGCGATAGACTGTCGGCCGCGAAACGTCGAAAAGTTCTGCCAGATCGCTGACGGAGTAGTCGCCCGTGTCATACATGCGCCGCAACTCTGTCTGGCGGCGATCCGACAGCTTGGGCTTCTTCCCCTTCAGCTTCCCCTTAGCGCGGGCGACTGCCATGCCCTCTTTGGTGCGCATGCGGATCAGGTCAGCCTCGAACTCGGCGAAGGTGGCCAGAATGTTGAAAAACATCTTTCCCATCGGATCGTGCGGATCATAGACCGACGCTCCCAAGGCAAGCCTCACCCCGCGCTTTGCCAACTCATCTGCGATAGACCGAGCATCCGGAACCGACCTTGCCAGCCGGTCGAGCTTCGGGACCACTAGCGTGTCGCCGGCTCTTACGGCGGCCAAGGCCTGCGCCAGTCCTGGCCGCTCGCGGTTCGTTCCGGTCAAGCCATGGTCGGTATAGATGCGGTCCTCAGCCACACCGAGATGCAGGAGGGTGGCCTTCTGAGCGGCAAGGTCCTGTTTATCGGTCGAGCATCGGGCGTATCCAATGTGGGTTTCAGACATGGGGGCGTCCTTCGTGAAAATTATTCTGGAGCCATGTAGAATTGTAACGAAAAAGACCCCTTCAATGATACTATCACCGTACCATCTAAATGAGAATCAATTTTCCCCTCAAATATAGGGTGTGGCCCGGAGGCGGGACGGCGTCCGCTCAGCGTTCCCCTTTCGGACAGGTTGGAGAGACAGAATGGATGAAGCGATGCGCCGGTTCGCCGTTCTGCGGCCTCATCTGGAAGAGGGTGTTTCTCTGGTCGCAGCCGCCCGCGCGGCTGATGTGCCAATCCGGACGGCGCAACGCTGGCTGTCGCGCTATAGGCTGAAAGGTCTGGACGGGCTAAAGATCAGGAAGCGATCTGATTACGGCACTCGCAGACTGCCCGAGCCCTTGATCGCTCTGATCGAGGGGCTGGCGCTTCGCAAGCCGCGGCTGTCCTGTGCCGCGATCTGTCGACGCACCAAAGCGATTGCGAAGAGCAGGGATTGGCCGGTCCCATCCTATAGCACCGTTCATTCCATCGTGCAGGCGCTCGATCCTGCGGTGGTCACGCTGGCGCAGGATGGGGCGTCAGCCTATCGGGACCGATTTGAGCTGATCCATCGACACAGGGCAAGCGCACCGAATACGCTTTGGCAAGCGGATCACACGATGCTGGATATATGGATCATAGACGCGAACGGAAAAGCGGCGCGGCCTTGGCTGACCGCGATTATGGACGACCACTCCCGTGCAATCGCTGGATACTTGGTGTTTCTGGGCGCACCATCGGCTCTGCAAACGTCTCTGGCACTTCGACAGGCCATCTGGCGTAAGCAAACCCCGGACTGGCCGATATGCGGGATTCCAGAAATTCTCTATGTTGATCACGGAAGCGATTTTACGTCCGAACATCTCGAACAGGCAGCGGCCAGCCTGCGGTTCCAGATCATCCATTCCGCCGTAGCGCGCCCGCAGGGCCGCGGGAAGATCGAACGGTTCTTCGGCACTTTAAACACAGAGCTGCTTCCGGACCTGTCCGGTAATATAGTGAACGGGAAACCAGCAACACCGCCGAAGCTGTCGCTGGCCGATCTCGATGCTGTCCTCGGCGCGTGGATCAAGGACACCTACAATGTCCGCACTCATCGCGAGACGGGGCTGCCGCCGCTGACGTCGTGGTGCGCCGACGGCTGGCTTCCTCAAATGCCCGACAGTATCGACGATCTCGACCTGCTGCTCGTCATGGTCGCAAAGCCTCGACTCGTGCGCCGCGACGGTGTGCATTTTCAAGGGCTGCGTTTTATGAGCCCGATCCTTGCTCCCTATGTCGGCGAAAGCGTCACGATTCGCTACGACCCGCGCGACCCCGGTGAGATCCGTGTCTTCCACAAGAACCGCTTCCTGTGTCGTGCCATCAGCCCGGAATATGCCCATGAGACGATCACGTTGAAAGACATACAGACAGCCCGCGCGGCGCAGCGGCGGGCCCTGCGCCAGCAGATCAATGAACGGGTCGGCGTCGTTGCGGAATATTCCCCGGAGGGGACAGCCCGTAGGAAAACCGAGACCGCGCCTCGACCGCAACGCAAGTCGAAACTCCGAACCTATCAGTCGGATGATTGACAATGATGGGACAGCGCAATGGCACATTCATCGCCACGAAAGAACATCGCCGCTTTGTCGAGTTCGCAGCTGCAGTGCAGAAACACCGATATATCGGAATCTGCTTCGGCCCGGCCGGTGTCGGAAAAACGATGTCGGCGCGGCGTTTCGCCCGGTGGGACAAGGCCGAACCGCTCTTGAAGGAGTGGGGGCCACGCGACGCATCGGACGTCATTGCCTATGAGGCATTGGCCAAGTCACGCACAGCTTTCTATACACCGACAGTCGGCGGCCCGGTGCGGGAGGTTCGTGAAGATTTACGCCGTCTTATAGCCCGCGCAGAAGGTTGCATCGATCTGGCGCTCAACCCGAGCATGGTCATTCCGGAACGCCATAGCCAAGGCCGCATGGAAATGCTGATAGTCGATGAAGCCGAACGCCTTTTGTCACTGTACCCTAATTAATCAGATTCTGCGGATTCAGGGCATTTTGGGGCGTTTTTGTACCCTTAATTACAATATATCCACAGGCAACACGCGTCAGTGCTCGGTCCCGCTCGAGCGTTTCCAGATTGCGTCGGCGCGGGTCAGAAGTGATTCCCGTTTTGCGCCGAGTCCGAGCTCGGATATGGCCTGACGGGCTGCTCGCAAAGCGCTCTCGGATGCACTTGCGCGGCTCGTTCCATGCGTCTTCTGTCCGGTCGGATGCTCTGTTTCCCTCCGCCCCGGAAGCCGCTGGTCGAGTTCCAGCGACAACCCACGGACCCGCTCAATCAAACGACGATGTTGAGGAAAGGCGCGGCGCAACTCGAGGACCATGCGTTCGTTTCCACGTAGAATGATGGCAACGCCCAAAATCGGACGGGTCACGCTTACACCAACCGCGGCAAGCGCCATCAACCTTTCGCGCTCGTTCCCCGAAGTGAGCGCCCCCAGGTTCCCGATCTTCAGAACTGCCATGAGATGCAAGGTCAAATCCACCCGGCGCAGCCGCCTGAGATCTTTGCTCGCCACAGCCGTTTCCAGGAACTGCGCACCACGTGCAGCGCGCGCAAGTAGCCGGTCTGATACGGCTTCGGCTGGATGTTTCGCCGCGAGGGATTGACCACAGATCTCGCAGGTCAGCGACCACGCGAAGCGCCAATGCCGAAGAACCAGAGCGGGCGTTTTCTCGACACACGCCCAACAATGCTGGAAGTCATACCGCGACACGATAAGCAGCGAATGATGCATCGCTTCCGGAAAGCACATGGCAGCGATTTCATCCGGGGACAGCTGAACCGCTCCGCATAGTCGAGCCCAGTTCGCCGCGCGCAAGTCACTCGCACACTCTGGTACCCCGCCCTGCCCCAAACCCAGATAGCCACAAAGCTCTTCTACCGAGCAATGATTGGCCTTCGCTAGTCGCCCAATCCAGCTGGACAGGAGCTCATCGCGTGCCGGCAGTGGCCGGAACGGTAGTGGTCTGACGGTCACCCGAATGCAGCGGCGGGTTGGCGAGGAATGTTCCACGCGTGCTTCGTCCAAACCGGCTGCCAGGCCTGAACTGCTTCGTCCGTGATCCGCTCTTCTCCAGTCTCGATCGCATCGATAGCCAGGGACTTGATCATGATGAACACGCGCGAGGTCACACCCCCGGTCACTTTCAGGATCGTCCGAAGTGATGCGACCGTCAGGCCTGATCGTTGCTCAAGTGCCATCGCCGCGATCAGTGTCTGGATCAGGCGAGAGAACTCTACGTCGTCCTCCCAAAGCGGCAGGTAGTGTTCGTCCAGCCGTCGGGCCAGTTGGTCGTCTCCACGAACCGCCTCCAGGGCTTCGTTCACTCCAAAAACGACGAGCGAAGCGCAGAGGTCGTTGGCAAGGAACCGAAGCATGTTCAAGAAACGGCGTTGCTCACGGTAGCTTCCCGCAAGCAGGTTATGCACTTCGTCGATCATCAGCATCCTCAGGTCCATGTCCCGAAGATGACCGAGCGCACGGACCTCGAGCTCGGATACGGTATGGCGGCCCCACATTGGCGCCCCGATCGTTGCCAGGATGTGCTGATAGAACCGCCGCTCGTCCGGCGCGGGCGGCGCCTGAACCAGCAGGATAGGCGTTTTCGTGATGCCCAGTTCCGCGTTATATTGAGTGGGATATTTGCTCGCCATACGCTTGGCGATCATCGTCTTGCCAATGCCGGAACTTCCATAGACCATCAGACCCGGCATCCGGCTCTGCTGCGGCATTTCCATCAGAGATGTCAATCGGTTGAGAACAATGGTGGCTCGGTCAAACGCGATCCAGTGATCGCCGCGGATACGGTCAATTCTTTCGTCTTGGGTCATTGAACTCATCAATCTCATAGGTTGGCAGATCAGGATTACCTGTATCAATCGCGAACATTTCGCGCGACGGGTCGCGACGCGGTTGGTGCCGGGGAAGCCGAGCACCTCTTTCGTTTTCGACCCGGGCGGTCCGCGTCTTTTGGCGTGCCGCCTCAGCCAGCCGCCGTTGCGCATCGATCAAATGGAACAGGCCCCGCTCATTTATCCGCCCCCCATACTTGTCTTGCCATTCTTTCCGCGCACGACGACTTTCCCAAAGCGATATCCGCGGATGGCTCAGATCCCGATACCGAGCAGGGATCACGCGGCCATCATCGATGATGACCCAGACCTGCGACAAGTCTCGCGGATCGTATTTCACCTGAACCTTGCCCTGCCTGCGTCCGACCAACGACGCGAAGACATCACTCCAGTAATGGACCCCGAAGAGCGTGACCCCGGTGCGCCCGAGTTGGCGCCACTCGAAGGGCAAGAAGCTTGTCCGAAAGGCTTCGACGTCAACGACCTGTCGCCCCGCAGTATCCCCGCCCAGGTCAGCCCAGGCAGCCAGCGGCGTTCGGCCGAGGGCTTCGTGAACCGTATTGTGGTATCGGCAGATTTCCAGATAAAGCCAATCCTCGAACTCGGTCAGCGTCAGGGCTGCATGCTTTTCACTATTATAGTCGCCTTTCTCGACGATTGAGGAATGTGTCGTCCCGGGCAGCACATGAACGGCACCCATGGTCGTTCCGATCAGCCGTTCGACATGGCCGCCATAGTGTTTGCCGCCAAGCGGACGATACTCGACGGTTATGCCCCAATCTTCGCAGGCCATTCTGAAGGCATCGCTGTGGAACTCCTGTGCATTGTCGACGTGGATCGCCTTCGGAATGCCGGCCGTCGGCCAAACCACCTCTTCCAGTGTTCCAGGGACATGCACCGATTTCCGGCGCACACAGTGATCGAGACACAGGGCGATCGACAAGACAGATGGCTCGTCGAAGGTGACATAGGCCCCGAGAACGATCCGGGTCGCAACATCAATGGCTACCGTCAGAAAGGGGCGTGTAAGTGGCCGCCGGTTCACGTGATCAACCAGAATGATGTCCGCCGTAGTATGATCGATCTGAACGACTTCCAGCGGGGCTGAAACTTCAAGACGCCCGGGACGCGCGGCAAAGACCTTGTCAGCCTCCTCTGCCCCGCGCCGTTTCCTGATGACCTCTCGCTGATCCATCGCGTCGAGACGGGCTTTGACCGTTTTCCGGGTCGGGGGTTGAAATCCTTTCGCCTCGCACTCGGCACGAATCTCACGCCAGATGCGAAGAAAGCTCGAGCGCTCGCGAACCAGATAGTAACGCTGCAGACTCTCATCGATGATGATTTCAACGTCTTGCGCGATCCGTTTCGACCCCGGTTTCGGCCCGCGACGGTCCAACTCCAACGCCGTGGCACGTGCGTCGTTCTCTCTCAGACGCCGGTAGAGCGACCATGTGTGGCTTTTCGCCAAGCCGAGTTCCCAAGCCGCGTCACCGATAGCAGCGCTGATCGGCTCGCCCCTCTTTTCCAGATCCAGGATCGGCCGAAGAACCGCTGCACGATGTTTCGCAATACGCTCGCTGGCCACGTAAATCCCCCGCCCCAACAGGTCGACACTTATCCACAGTTCCGACCGTACGGCAATTAAGGGTACAGTATGGTAATTAACGGTACAATATGAAAATTAAGGATACAAGCGGCCATTGATTTTATGGGACAATTTTAGGCGCGATTCTGATTAATTAGGGTGCAGTGACAGCACCCGCATGAGACGGGATCGCTCTCGCTCGTTTTCCTTCCGCTTCAGGGCCATCTCTTTCAGGCGAGCGCGCCGATCACGGAGTTTTTCACTGTCTTCGCCGATGTAGCGATTTACGACCTCGGTCCCAATCCGATACTGATCATACCAGTATCTCTTCCTCCCTATCGTCTTCAGCTTCGGCGAGCCCCGGAGTTCGGAGACCTGTGTATCCTGCAACATGCGCAGGAGATCGGTCCAGGCGGCAGTGCCGATGTGGCTGTGATGTCGGATCATGACTATTGGCCTCACCCTACTCAGTCTTATTTGTAGGGTAAGATGGGCCTAAATATACCCTACGAAATTTTATTTGTAGGGTAAGAAGTTCCAACACGATTTGCGGACACGGCATTTTTTTGGAGCCTTGGTGTCTGCCGCATAAAGTTTCGGCGACCGCGCCCTGTTGGCGGTAACATCCTTGGGTGTTGATTGTCACTGAGAACTGATGGGGTGGATACCCCCTCCCAACGGCACCTGCCGCCATGCGATCAGAATACAGGCCGATCCATTATGCGTGTGCAGCTGGAAAAAGACATGCGGTCTTACATTCAGCCACGTCTATCTCGAAAGTCGGATTCTGGCCCGGCTCCCGTTAGGCAAGATTCGACAGGTCGTTAACGAGGCGCTGCGCTGGTCAGCTTGATAGACATTTCGCTGCGATCTATGCTAATTTTGGCCGCCCCTATTGCATCATCCGGATATGTTCTCGATCCGATCGAAGCGACAGTCAATGAAACAGATGCAGTATGGAACTGGTCATGTTGGTCCAATGGATAGGAGAAGTATCAATGACCGTACATCAACCACATCAATGCTCTACGTACTTAGTGCTTGTTCCAAAGCTTGCACCGGATGTTGTAAAGTAACCCCTGCGAAACGCTTGGCCTGACACCGGCATGAGAAACCAGTCGCTAACAGTGCGCCTCCCCCCTCGGCGACACGCTCCGCCCAGCTCAAACGAAAAATTTCGCGCGACATCTCGCGGTGCTCGGCTTCATGGCCGAAAAGTCCAGCCATGCCGCAGCATCCGGCCCTTCGGGACTTCAGGGAAAGCCCCGCCGCCGAAAATATTTCTTCCCATCGTCTCAAACTTTCGGGATCGGCTGACGTTTCCGTACAATGGCCAATCATTTCAAAATCCCCGGCAATGCCCTGAGGAAGATACTCCTTGTGCCTCACCAAGAAGCGATCGATCGGGACCGGTTCCGAACCTTCGAGTGGAGCAGGAATATCTTGCCGGTAATGCATAGAGACGGCCGGTTCCAAATTGATAAGAGGCAAGCCGGTTGTCGATAATTGGTCGAGCGTCGCAGCCGCATGTGCTCTGGTGAGATCAAAGTCTTTGAGATAGCCGCGGACTTGTGCTGCCTTGCCGTTGCGCAGGATCGGGGTGTGTAGCACTGCAAACCCCATGTGGGTAAGGATCCGAGCGGCTGCTGCCAACACCGCTGGATCGAATGGGCCGAGGAAGCTGTCACATAGCAGGATCACGGCCCGGTCTTTGTCGATGTGTGCTGGTATAGGCTGACCTGGCTTGAGCGGTTGTGATCCTGCGGCGCGCATGTGTGCATGCAAGCCGATGCGGTCGAAACGAGGTAGGTCGACAAGCTTGAAGACCCGGTACATCAAAAGTGACCCTGCGGAAAGACCAATGTTAGCAAGAAGTGGCACTTGTGCGGCAAGGATTGTTAAGGCTTCCATTCGGCGGACCAAGCGATCTCTCAGGCTGCGCTGACGACCTCGCGTTTCCGCCAAAAACTGGGCCTTCATCGTAGGAATATCGACCTGTACAGGACATTGCGAGGTACAGGCCTTGCAAGAGAGACAGGTCTCGAGAGATTGTGCCAGGTTCTCCTCTGCCTCCGTCACCTCTCCACCGGTCTCGCGCGCAAGGAGCCAGTCACGGAACAATGCAGCGCGTCCCTTTGGCGATTGAACCCGATCGCGTGTTACTTTGTAGGATGGGCACATCTCTTGCGCCGCATCCCAGTGAAAGCAGACGCCATTGCCATTGCAGTCACTTGCCTTGGCGTAGGCCGAGCGTTCTTCGATCAACTGATCTCGCGCACCCCGAAAGGGGATCGTGTCGATGTGCTCCACTTTTAGCGACGTGCCTGCAGCGGTCACGAGTTTCCCCGGGTTAAGAACATTGTCAGGATCAAAGGCCGCCTTGATCTGACGCAACAGGTCGAAAAGCGCAGGGCCGAAGTATTGCGCAACATATTCTCCCCGGAACCCCTTGCCGTGTTCGCCCCAGACAAGGCCACCCTGTTCCTGCGCCAAACGGGCCACTGCGTCGGAAATCGGGCGGATTTTGTCACGATGTTCTGGTAGACGCATGTCCATTAGCGGACGTACATGGACGCATCCGACGTCCGCGTGGCCATACATGCCGTACTCCAACTGATGCGCATCGAGAATATCGCGAAACCCACGCACGAAGGAGACAAGATTCTCTGGTGGCACGGCAGCATCCTCGACGAATGCAGTGCCTTTCAGGTGACCTTTGCCCTTGCCCATCAAACCGACAGCATCCTTACGGAGTCCGTTCAGGGCATTCATGGTCCTCTGGTCCCGCGTAGCGATCACGCCATTTGCGTCCTCTTGGCGGGCCAGCTGCTCGATAGCTGCCAGTTGTTGGTCGACTACCTCAGTGCTCTCTCCCGCGATCTCGGCAAAGAGATAGCCGCCGCTGCGGGCAAGCTTTTCGCCCAAGACCGGCTCCAGGATTGGCCACGCGGGGGTGGTCTTGCCAAGCCCAACTGTAACATCATCGAGAAATTCGATAGCCTCTGGATCTGCCGCCAATAATCCGGGAACGGCGCCGAGAGCATTTAAGCTGTTGGTGTATCCAATAATCGCCATGCCCCTGCATTCAGGCAGCGGTGCCACCTTAAGCGACAGCTCCGAGGTGATCGCCAACGTGCCTTCGGATCCGGCGATCAACTTGGCCAAACGGAGTGTCCCATCAGTGCCTCGTACCTCGTCAAGATTATAGCCGGTCAGCCCTCGGTTCATCACTGGAAAGACCCGCTCAATTTGCTTAGAGCATTGCGGTAGCGCGCTGCGCAGAAGGTCGACGACATCGCAGACAGGCCCGGGAGGTCCATTTGCCTCTGGAGCGACATCGCCAATTTCTGAAAGACTTCCGTTCGCCAAAACCACTTCGGCGGAAAGCAAGTAGTCGGAAGTTCTTCCGAGTTTGCGTGAGCCTTTGCCTGAGGCGTCGGTGGCTACCATTCCGCCAAGGGTCGCGCGTGAGCCGGTCGAGACGGCAGGTGGAAAAAAATACCCAAGCGGCTTCAAATAGGCATTTAATTGGTCCAGGACCACGCCCGGCTGTACTCGGACCACGCCTGCGTCGGCGTCAAAGCTCACGATGGAATTCATGAAACGGGAGGTATCGAGGATCACGCCCTCGGCAAGCGACTGGCCGTTGGTGCCCGTGCCGCCTCCGCGGGGCGTAAGCGAAAGGCCCGCGCGGGTTGCAGCCGTCACTGCGGCCTGAATATCTGTTTTGCTACGCGGCTCCACCACGCAGGCCGGTTCGCGGTAGTAGATCGAGTTGTCCGTCGCATTGACCACGCGGGCGCCGCGACCCGGTCGCATCTGGCCTGAAAATCCAAGACCGGATAGCGTCTGTAGAAAGGAGGTGACTGCCGGGTTCTGGGTCATGGCTTAATCCTTTGGGGCTGGGGGCTCAGCGGATAAAGGAGGGCAATAACAAGGTCACCGTGGGCACATATGTCACCAGCATCAGCACCACGAAGGACACCAATAGCATTGGCCAGAGTGCAAGGCTCAACCGTTCAATCGACTGGTTGCTGATGGCTGAGGCGACAAAGAGTGAGTATCCAAAGGGCGGCGTCGCCATCCCGATCGCGAGATTGATGACCACCATTGCGCCCAGATGGATCGGATCAAGACCCAATTGGGCACCGATGGAGGATAAGGTAGTCCCAAGGATGATCATCGCCGCGATATTATCCATGATCGCACCGATAAACAGCAGAAACAGATTTAGAATTAGCAAGATGACAATTGGATTGGTCGAGATCGACATGATCCCGTTTGCGATTGCTGAAGGTAATTGTTCGATCGCCACGAGCCAGCCGAAGGCGGAGGCGATGGCGATGATGAAACAGACAATGGCGGATGTCCGCATCGCGGCTATTATGATAGCCGGCAACTCGGCGAACTTGATTTCGCGGTGGATAAAAAGTCCGACGATGAGCGCATAGAAGACGGCGATGGCCGAAGCTTCAGTTGGGGTGAATACAGACCCATAGATTCCGCCCAAAATAACTACCGGCGCGAGAAGAGACCATTTCCCGTCCCAAAGGCTTTGCCCCAGCTCTTTCCGTGTTGCGCGTCGTTCGCGAGGGATATTTGGGCTGCGTCGTGCGACGATCCAGCATACCAGCATCAAGCCGAGAGCGATTAGGAGACCAGGGATGATCCCTGCAAGGAAAAGCTGGTTAATCGACTCTTCTGCAACCACCCCCCAAATGATCATCGGGATAGAAGGCGGGATCATCTGGCCGATTGGTCCGGAAGCGGCAGAGAGCGCGGCAGAAAAATCCCGTTTCCATCCGCGCTGCTCCATCTCTGGGATCATGATCCCGCCGATCGTGGCGGTAGTGGCGGGCGCCGAGCCTGAGATCGCTGCGAAAAAGGTTGCCGATAGCACGGTGACCATGCCAAGACCGCCCGTTACGTGCTGGACGAGGGACTGGCAGAACTTGACCAAACGGCGCGAGAGACCGCCATGCATCATTAAATCACCGGCGAGAATGAACCCCGGGATCGCGAGAATCGAAAAGCTTTGGGTCCCGGCGATCAAACGTTGAGCAAGAATTACCAGCGGGAAATCCGCCATGTAGAGCCCCAAAACCGAAGCGATGCCGAGGCCGAACGCAATCGGCACCCCTCCAAACATAGAGATGAGGAAAGTCGCAAGAATGGCAATGGCAACGGCACTCATCCGATGATCTCCTTGGGCGTGCTGGTCTCTTCGACAGGCTTGAACAAGCGGGCCAATGCATGCAGCGCGCCCAGAAGCCCGCAAATGGGGGCGGCAAGATGGAGGACCTCGATAGGCAGCCGCATTGCAGCCGAGACCTGCCCCACGGTGCTGACAGTGTATTCGTATCCCGAAGCGGCAAGCGCGATGCAAAAGAACAGGATGACGAGGCTAATTAGACGGTTCCAAACCGCCTTAATGCCATGTGGTAAATAGGAAATGAGCACATCCAACCGCACATGCGCCATATCGCGTAGAACACTGGTAGCGGCCAGAAGGGTTGTCCATGTAAACAGCATCAAGGCCAGCTCCTCCGACCAGACAAGTGATGAGCCCAACACGTAGCGTGAAAATACTTGCATGATGAGGGCGGACATCATGACCACGGCCATCGCAACAACCACCCAGTTGGTGGCCCGCGCCGTCCAGTAAGACAGTCTGTCGAGCAAAAGAATCATGCTTGGCCCTCGCGTCATGCTGTTTGTAATGGGGTGTGTTTTCAGCGCCTCGCGATTCCGCGAGGCGCTGGTCGAACGGCTTAGCCTTGAACAGCCGCCAGTGCCTTGTCGAAGAGATCTTCGCCGATCACGCCTTTGAACTCGTCATAGACCGGGAGAACCTGTTTGCGGAATGCCGCGGGGTCTTCGATATCGTTGACGGTCATGCCAGCCGCCTTCAATTGCTCGATCAATGCAGCAGAGGCTTCGGCGACCTGAGCGCGCTGTTTTTCGATTGCGGCCGATGTGGCTGCCTTGAATGCAGCCTGCTCTTCTTCGGAAAGTTTGCCGAAAGTCCGCTCTGACACGATGATACCGAGCGCGGAATAGGTATGCTTCGTAAGCGATAGGTACTTCGTGACCTCAGGGTAGTTATTCGCAGCGATCACCGCCAGCGGTATCTCGAGCCCATCAATGGTGCCTTGCTGCGCCGCGGTGAAGGTTTCCGACCATGCCATAGGGGTCGGGTTGCCGCCCAATGAGGAGAACATGCCGATGAAGACAGGGTTCTGCATCGTGCGAAATTTCACACCCTCAACGTCATTTGGCGCCGTGACTGGTCGGGTATTGTTGATCATGTGGCGGAAGCCCCCCTCCGCGAAACCAAGGCCGATCATGCCCTTGCTTGAAAGCTTGCTGAGCATTTCTTGGCCAACTTCGCCGTCCAGAACGCTGTGAGCTTGGGCCTCGTCTGCGAAAAGGAATGGCATATCATTGAGCTGAAACACCGGGTCGAGGTTGGCAATCGTAGCATTGGTGATAATGCCGATGTCAAGCGTGCCGTATTGCAGACCTTCGAGCATCTGCTTCTCATCACCCAACTGATTGTTGGGGAACGTCTGTACGTCGAACTTGCCTGGCAGACGCTCTTCCAGCTCTGCCTTCAGGTTATGCGCCATGATGGCATAGGGATCTTGGGCACTGTCGGATGTCGTCCAGCCGACACGCAACGTGTCCGCTGCGGTTGCCGGCAGGCCAGCCGCGCTCAGCAAGGCGGCTGAGAGCGTGGCTATTGCGGTTTTTCTTAAAGTCATCATCGTGGTTTCCTCCCTAAAGATGATCAGATTTGCGTCGTGTCGAAGCCGTAGAGCCGCGCCGGGTTATCCGCGAGAATGCGGTCCCGCGTGGCCGCATCCGGGGCCCAATCGTCAAGCATATTGAGCAATGCGCCGTCATTCGGCATGTCGACGTTGATGTATGGATGCGGCCAATCCGTAGCCCAAAGAACCCGCTCTGGGTTCGCACGAATGATCTCGCGGGCAAACGGGGCGATGTCGGAATAAGGCGTCTCATTCTCGCCCGTAATTCGATAGCTGCCCGACAACTTCACCCAAGACTTCCCGTCGGCTACAAGCGATAGCATTTGCTGAAAACCCGGGTGGTTTGTGCCAGCGGAAGTGGGCATGTGACCCAGGTGGTCAAACACCGTTTCAACTGGCAGCCGACCCAACGTGTCTCGGATGTCCGCGAATTCAGACACGTCAATGAGCATTTGCAGATGCCAGCCCAAAGCAGCGATCTTGTCAGCGATCCGACGCACGTCAGATACTTCGACGCCAGAACGGAACAGAAGATTGAGCCGTACCCCTCGGGCCCCAGCATCATGCATCTGCTCAAGCTCTTTTTCTGAAACATTCTCATCGACAACGACGACGGCGCGCAGCCGGTCGGGATGCCTGCGTACAACATCCAAGGTGCAGCGATTATCCTGCCCATACACCGAAGGCTGCACGATGACGCCGCGCGAGAGGCCAAGGCTGTCGAGCATATGGAAATATTGTTCTTCGCTCGCTTCGGGCGGGGTGTAAGTCCGATGCGGCGTATAGGGATATTTTGCATCTGGCCCAAAAATATGTGCGTGGCAGTCTACAGCTCCCGGTGGCGGGGTGAACTGCGGCGCATAGGGCTCGAGATCTGCCGCTTCACAGAATGGTATTTTGACTTCTCCCAATGAGGTCATCCGGCTTTCCTCCCAGCCTTGCAAGCCACGCAATCCAAGCCGGTCGGCCGTGCGCAGCAAATGGTTCCACGCCGCACGGCGCGCTTTATCTGGATCTCCGATGCGGATCGCTTCGAAAACAATATTTAACTCACGCTCAATACCTTGAGGGCCATCGCCACTGAGAACGGAATTCGCGAGATCTTCCGCAATACCCGCGTCGATGCGCTCGTAGAGGAACTGCAAAAGGTCACGGAAATAAGGATTGTTCGTCGCCGCGGCTACGGCCTGATGAAAGGCACGCTGCTCAGGCAAAGCGGCCGTGCCCTGAGCGAGCGCTTCTTTCACGCCCGCAAGAGCGATTTCGATTTCTTGCAGCTGAATCAGTGTGCGACGACGCGCAGCCATTGAGGCGCCTCCCACTTCGATCTCCATCCTAAGCTCGAGCAGCTGACGCAGGTGAGCGAGAGAGGAAAGCGTTTGTGGGTCAATCTTGAATCCCGTGGCGGCCACCGGGGAGCAAACGAATGCACCGACGCCGTGGCGACTTTCGACCAGTCCCGCCTCACGTAATTGAGCAATTGCCTCGCGCACGGCGCTTCGCCCGGCGCCAAAGTCTCGCACCAGCTCTGCTTCAGTCGGCAGCTTGGCTCCCACTGGCAAGCGTCCACCGGTGATCATTGTAGACAGCTGCTCTGCGATGTCGTCCGAGACCCGGCGGCGTCCTACGGAGCGTATAGGTATGGCATATGGTTCTTTTGGCATAGCGAATCTCTCCACTGATCAAGTTAAACAAAAATAAGTTGTCTGACAACTGACAACTGACAACCGGCGACTTGGCTGTTGATATGGTTTCTAATGGTCTTAGTAAGTTTGCAGAGGTTTGCTGGCGTAATTTTTTGCTGGAGTTGCTAAGGGCCTGGTGGCGCGATGCACGTCCCGAAGGCTGGCTGTTTCCCGGCAAGCCGAAGATCAACCCGATTTCGCCGCGTCAGCTAAGCCCCGCTTTCACCTCAGCCAAGCATATGGCAGGGGTCAAGAAGCCAGCGACATTGCACACGTTACGACACAGTTTTGCCACCCACCTTTTGGAGGCAAACACCGACGTGCGGGTTATTCAGGTGCTGCTCGGCCACGCCAAGCTGACGACCACTGCCCGATACACTCATTCGGCCACCAAGACGATCCGCGACACTGTCAGCCCCTACGAGATGCTGGCCAAATTGCAGGATCAGACGGTGAAGCGAAGTCTAAAGTGACCGGGCGCCGCGGTGCCCCGGACCGAACTGGAGATTGCTGATATCTTCCGCACCCATGGTCCTGCGTGGCGGCTGGCCAATGCGGGGCATGTCAGCCTTTCCCAGTTGAAAGTGATGTTGTCGATCGAGGCCTGCCGGACTGAGGCTCTTGGCGGGCATGTGGCTGGCTGTGCCACATGCGGCCACCATCACATCGCTTATAACTCCTGCAAGAACCGGCACTGCCCGAAGTGCCAGGGACCGGCCGCGCGCGACTGGATGGAGGCACGGGCCGAAGATCTGCTGCCCGTGGAATATTTCCACGTTGTCTTCACCCTGCCAGCTGAGATCGCGCAGATCGCCTATTGGAACAAGAAGGCGATCTATGCCTTGCTGTTCAAGGCATCGGCCAAGACCGTCATGACCATCGCGGCCGACCGTAAGCGCAGGGGTGTGCGAGTGGGCATGACCAGCGTGCTGCACACATGGGGATCGGCACTGACCCATCATCCGCATATCCATATGATCGTCCCCGGCGGCGGCCTGTCGCCGGACGGCACCAAATGGGTCGCCAGCAAGCCTGGGTTCTTCTTGCATGTGCGCGTGCTGTCGCGCCTGTTCCGCCGCCTCTTTCTGGACGGGCTCGTGGCGCTGCACCAAGCCGGAGACCTGGCTTTCTATGGGAACTTGGAGCGGCTGGCGCTGACGGACGCCTTCACCACCTGGCTCACCCCTTTCCGCAAATCCGAATGGATGGTCTATTCCAAGCCGCCCTTTGGCGGCCCAGAGGCCGTGCTTGCCTACCTGAGCCGCTATACTACAGAACATCCTGCGAATAGCTGTCATTCATCCACCGCACAGCATTCCGTACTTCGGGGTTCATTGCCAGCCTCGGATGCAGCCGATACGATCTGAAGACCCCATTAGACAAGGACCATCCTTAGCGGCCAATGACCATTACCGATGGCGCTGCGTTGCAACTTCACCGAAGCGCCCGTTGATAGTAAGTCAGGGCAGCACTTGATAAAATGAATAATCCTTATGCGAACAAAACGGTCACTTAGCATGTGAATTCAATGAATGAACTGTCTAAACGCGCTCTGTTTTATATGTTATTGACAGCTTTAAGCTGTCGCTTGTCCACTTTACCAACTGGCAGCATCGGCAGATCAGTGCGGATTTCTATGCTCTTGGGGCGCTTGTAATTGGCCAGGCGCTGGATGCACAGATCGCGCAGTTCGGCGGCAAAATCGTCAACGTTGCGCTGCGATCTTGAAAGCACAAAGGCCTTGCCAACCTCCTGAAACTTCGGATCAGGCACGGCGACGACGGCGGCAATCTGCACATCTGGATGGCTTTCCAGACACATCTCGATCTCGCGCGGGTAGATGTTGTAGCCGCCGGATTTAAACATCTCCTTCTTGCGTCCAACAAGTTGCAAGTAGCCGTCAGCGTCAAAAACGCCAACGTCTCCCGTAAGGAAGTAGCCGTCCTTGTCATAGGCTTCAGCCGTCTTCTCGGGCTTGCCGAAATAGCCGAGCAGCAGGCTTGGGTGGCGCAGCGTGACCTCTCCCTCTTCGCCCGTGGCGCAGACTTTGCCATCATCATTCAGCAGCCTGACTTCCAGACCGGGCGCAGGCTTGCCCACCCGTGTCGTCAGCTGAAAATCGCTTGCATCGAGCGATGACATTGTGATTGAGCCGGGCACTTCTGACATGCCGTAAGTCACTCCCAGCGGGCAGCCTTTGGTGCGCAATGTCTTCAGCACATTAATCGGCAGCGCAGCCCCGCCCCAGCACACCAGCCGCACTTGAGAAAAATTAGTTTTTTCAAACTCGGGCAGCTCTGTCATCATCTGCAACATCGTCGGCACCCCGAGCAGAGCATGGGCGACACCTGTGTCGATATCGGAAAGCATCGCCAGCGGATCAAACTGCTCCATGAAAATGATAGTGCCGCCGCCCACAAGCGGACCGCAGCTTAGATCTCCGGCGCAGCCAATGTGGTTGATCGGCAGGTTGCAAAACAGCCCCGCTCCTTCCATGCCGAAGTGCGCTGTCTGCACGCTGTACGCGTGACACAGGCCCATATGCGACAGCAACGCGCCTTTAGGCTCGCCCGTTGAGCCGGATGTGTAGACGACCAGAGCCGGATCCATCGTTTTCACAGCCCCGCGCCGCGCGGAAAGGTTGTCGTCGCTTACTGCGTCCCCTGCTCCGAGGAAATCCGCGAGAGGCTGATAGCCGTGCGCCTCACCACCGAATACGACCATATACGCCGGAAGCTCCGCCTCTTTAACCGCTTCGGCCAGCGTTTCGGCCAGCCTGTCTTCGCCGTAGGTGGCCAGTGCGAGCACCACAGCGGGGCGCGCGTCGTGCAGTACGCGGGTCATCTCGCCGGTGGTGTATTTGGGGTTCAGTCCCGTCCAGATCGCCCCGATCGATGCTGCCGCCATGAAGCAAGTAAAATACTCAGGCCGCGGCGTTGACAGAGTACAAACGCGGTCGCCCTTCTGCACCCCCGCCGCAATCATGGCGCGTGCAAAGGCGTCAATATTCTTAGCAAAGGTGCGGTAGTCCTGCACCTCATTACCAAAGCGAACCGCCGGGTGGCCCGGTGTGGCATTGGCCCAGTGATACGGGAAGTCCGATATCCGGCTCAGCGCAGGTATGGTGTTTGATACAGCTTGGGTCATTTTTCGGGGCTCTCCAGAAACAACACCAGCCACTCGGCTGTCATCGCGGGCTTTTCGGAGCCTTCCTTTTCAACCGTGACATCGAGCACGCCAAACCAGCCCTCGCCGCGCTTTTCCATGCGCGAAACGGTGCAAGTGGGGCGGATGCGGTCGCTCAGCATGACGGGAGCAACAAAGCGCACTTTATTGAGGCCGTAGTTAAGGCCCCAGAGCCGGTCGCCATGCATCGGGAAATACTTGAAGTTCCAGTAAGTTAGAATGGAGAGCAACAAAAAACCGTCGATCAGATCAGACCCGAACTCGTTGTTCTTGGAAAAGGTCAGGTCAACAAGGTCTGGGTCGAGGTATGTCGCCTTGCTGAACATCTGAAGATGTTCACGGTCTATCGACATCCACTCTCCTTCATAGGCCTTTTTGCCTGCAAGTTTGTGCAGATCGTTAAACTCTACCGATGTCATTACGTCGTTCATTTTCATCTCCATTCGTATAAAAAAGTCGAGCTATCTGGCGATCATCAGCGCCGGTAGCCATATTGATATTGCCGGGATCATCACGATAAGGCCGAGCACGACTACTTCGGCATAGAGAAACGGCAGTATCCCACGGTATATCTCGCGCGCCGAAATTTTGGTCTCCGAAGCCGCCATTACCGCAAACAGGTTGAGACCCACTGGGGGTGTTATCGCGGCGATCTCGACCAGTTTGGCAACGATCACGGCAAACCAGATGCCGTTCATCCCAAGGCTTTGGGAGATCGGATACAGAATAGGCAGCGTCACCACGACCATCGACAGCGGATCGATGAACATGCCGAGCACAAGGTAGAGCACGATCACGAAGAGCAGGAATTCGAAGACCTCAAGGTCCATCGCGTCGAGCATGCCTGTCAATTCGCCGATGAAACCGCTGATGACGAAGAAGCGACTAAGCAACAGGCCACCAATGACAATGAAAAACAGCGTTGAGGTGATCACCATTGTCTCATGGAATGCGGCGCCCAAGTCAGCGCGCGAAATCGCGCGCCGTGCCAGCGCCAACAGAATGGCGCCAACAGCGCCAACTGCGCCAGCGGCCGAGGGTGGCATGAAGCCGGTGTAGATACCGCCAAGCACGACCGTGGCCAGCACGATCATAGGCCAGACTTTTCCGAGCGAACGTACGCGTTCGGCCAGCGGCGGACGTGTCATGGCCGTGGGCACATAACTTGGCCGTACTCGCATAACGACAGAGATAACAACGATATAAGCGAAGGCCGTCAGAATACCGGGGATAACGCCGGCCATCAAAAGTTGGCCGATGGATTCGCCAGTAAGTATACCATAGACAACAAAGCCAAGCGATGGCGGGATCAGCCCTGCAAGCGTGCCTGCTGCGGCGATCGAGCCTGCGCTGAAGCCTTTGTGGCAACCATGGCGTACCATTTCGGGCATCGCCACTTTGCCAAAGATTGCCGAATTTACGACGGTTGAGCCTGATATGGCCGAGAAGCCTGCCGAGGCGAACACGGTGGCGGCATAAAGCCCGCCGCGGACGCCAGCCAGCCAATCTGCAGCAGATTTGTAGATATCGTGAATGATGTTGGATTTAGAAGCGACGATGCCCATGAGCACAAACATCGGCACCACGGCGAAAGTATATTGGGACGAAAAGTCATAGGGCAGCGTCTTGAAAGTGACCCACATGAACCGCTCGCCAACGGTGGCATACATGCCGCCCGCCGCGACCAAGACCATCGCCGCGCCAATAGGCACACCAAGGAACGCCAGAAACAACGTGAGGCCAATTGCGATCGCACCAAGTTCAATCGGCGTCATGGCGCGCTCCTTTGCCGAACAGGCGCAATAGGGCCTGCAGCGTTTGCAGTGCCGCGACCAACAACGCGCCAGTTGCCCCGAGGGACACCAGTGTTTTGATAGGGTAGACGGGGAAGCTAAACGCACCCGGTGCAAGCTCGCCGATGCGCCAGCTTTCCATCATCTGTGGCCATGTCTGAAGTGCGATCATTCCGATTGCAAGTGTCATGGCCAGCGTTGCCAAAACATCGAGCACCCGCGACGGCATCCCCCGCAGTCGCTCTGTCAAGAGATCAACGGTGATATGTGCCCGCAGAATTTGGGTTTGCAAGAGCCCCAGAAACACAACGACTGCGAGCGCTTCGCCCGCCATCTCGAACGCACCTGTGACGGGCTTGTTGAAAAGGGCGGTGCCCACCACGTCAACCGTGCTGACCACCGCCATAATGCCAAGTGCCGCCCACCCCATGATAGCGCTGAAACGCGCGGCCATGGTGGCTATCTGTTGCACTTTCCGCAGCACCACCGGCCTCAGTCTGCTGCTGACAGTTCGGCCAGTCGCTCCTTGATAAATTCAGCGTGCCGGGTTGCTGCTTCGCCTTTGCCGGTTTCGCTCACCTTCGCGACCCAGAGATCGAAGAAATCTGGCATCGCTTCTTCCATGGCTTCCTGATCCTCGAACGGAACCAACTCGACCCCGTTTTCCAGCAACTTGTCCAGACCGGATTGCTCGGCTGCGTTGATCTCGTTCGCGGCCTTCACCTCAGCATCGGCGATGACTTCGTTGAACAACGTCTGGAATTCGGACGACCAGCTGTCCCAGACGTCTTTATTGACGTAGCCCGAAAACAGCGGCGTTGCACCGAACTCAGCATCGCTGGCATATTTGGCTACTTCGAACAGGTTGAATAGCGCTGCCGCCTGATAGTTCATGTTCACACAGTCAACAGCGCCACGTTGCAGGCCTTCGTAAGTTTCTGTCAGTTCCATATTTACAGGGACAGCGCCCAGAGCGGAAAACATCATCGGGTGGAATGTGCCGAATGTGCGCACTTTCAACCCCTTGAAGTCTTCAAGGGTCTTAACCGGCTTTGAGCAGATCAGGCGATACTGCGGCAGGCCGCGAAACAGAAAGGGGTGCAGGTTGGCCGCGTCATACTCAGCTTTCACCTCGGGGATCTCGGCAATACCTTCGCGCGTCAGTTGCGCCACGACATCAGCTGTCGGGAAGACCATTGGCAATGAGTCCATCAGCCCCGAGACCGGGAATTTGCTGAAGAAGTAGCCAACCGGAAAGTTGCCGATGTCCACCGCACCTGCCCCAACAAGATCAACCATCTCGCCGGGGCCGCCAAGAGTTCCGCCATGGAACATCTGAACTTTGACTTTGCCATCGGTTCGGGCCGAAATCTCGTCAGCCACATATTGATCAATCAGCGAGGTGGTAAAACCCTCCGGCATGAAGTTGGCGTAGCGGATGGTTCCGGTCGGGTAATTTTGTGCAGCTACGGTGCTTGCAACAGTTATGCCGGCCACGCCGAGAGCGGCAGTAAATTTGTTCATGAGTTCCTCCTGTTTCGGCCGTCTCACTACAAAATTGGGCGGCGCTCAGTGAACCGTACCGGGTAGATTTAAAAATGCAAGTATATCCTTATGTTTTGCAACACTGCAGCTTTTGATGAACCCTTCTTGTTGCAACTGCATTGCTTAGAACACCTTTGCTCTGCTAAGAACTCCTGCAATTCACAATTCCACGGCGCTCCAGACAGCTCTCGCGATGATCGGACCTATGACCCGGCCCTCAATCACCAAAAAATCTCGTGATCCGCTTGCGGCCCCCAACAGGCGCAAGCCAAAGCAGAAGCGCTCGGTGACAACTGTTAAGCAAATCCTTGAAGCGGCAATCAAGCTCTTGGAAATTGGCGGCTTTGAAGCGATAACGATGCAGGCGATCGCAGACGAAGCTGGTGTCAATATCGCCACGGCTTACAGCTACTTCCCGAACAAACACCAATTACTTGCCCGTCTCGCGGAAGATCAGATTAATGCGCGCCTCGATGTTCTGGCAAGAATGCTCGCTGATGTGGCCGCAGCACCTGACTGGGTGTCGGCATTCGGGGCGACATTGCATGATCTCTTTGATATGCGCCGTCGACAGCGAGGGTCAGTGGCGTTGCGGCGGGCCTTGCACGCCTCCCCTGATCTTTGGGCGATAGACCAGGACGGAAACCGTAAAGCCGCCATTCTCGTAGGTGATGTGCTACGCCAACGCTCAAGCCCGGGTTTGCATTCATCGACTGATATACGAGGACGTATTATCGCTGAATGCGTCACCGCGTCTCTTGATCTGGCACAATCTTGCCCAGAAGATAAGGCCGCGCATTATATCGAAGAGTTGGTCGTTTTGATGCAGAGATATTTACAAGAGCCGCCGTCAAACATGGCATAGTTGCGCATCAAACGAAGTAATTTTTCCAAGCCAGCCAAAAGCTAAGAGCAATCCATCGTTGTTCTTCCGCAATCTATGAAGATTGAATAAAACATACACATTTCCAATGCTTCATCCAGACCACAGCATAGGGAAATCCGGACTCTATACGGCCTCGCTGCAATGCGGAAAATGTACCGTTTCGAAGTTGTTTGAAGGCTCATCGACCAAAGGCTGATGATGCTTGAAAAATGGGGGCTATGGGTTGAAAGGGATTTAGCGCCATTCTCTAACGGAAATGACATAGAAGCATATATCCAAGACAAGTGGATGGGTATAACTTGATCTTGTTCGCACCCTTCGCGCCATTGCTCAGCAGCTCCGCAAAAGGATTGGTCGCAGATCAGTTCCTTCTGCGACAAGGCTGCGTGTGCCCAACAATACGCGATGGTGATCGGCGCGCCGCCTTTGCGCGACGGGCGCGTCAGTCGGTTGTAGCCTGCATAGCCGTCCAGTTGCAGAGTGCCGTCAAAGCCCCGCAATATCTGCTCTGCATTCTGCCCTGCACGACCCGGGGCATAGGTGAAGACAACGCCTGGCGGATCATCTCCACCCCATCCTCGGTCATCGCGCCAGTGCCCAAAGGTATCCTGTCTTCGTGCGGCCTCGACCCGGGTCCAGAACGGGGACCGTTGTCTCATCTCTTACCCGGCAGGCGCATGCAAAGCATGCTGCCGGGAGGGCATAAATAGCTTGCCGGACTTCTTTAGATGCTCAGCCAAGCGGTCCACGACAGGGCTCAGATGGAAAGCCGCTGTGCCCACCCAATCGGCCAAAGTGCTGCGGTGGATATCGATGCCGGAGCGGGCAAGGATTTGGCTTTGACGATACAACGGCAAGTGGTCTGAGAATTTGCTGACAAGCACATGTGCGATGGCGCCCTCAGTCGGCAACCCGCCTTCGATCAGATGCGCAGGAGCCGGGGCCTGCGTGATACCTTCAGCGCAGGAATGGCAAGCATATTTGGGGCGAACGGTGACGATGACACGCAGCTGCGCTGGAATGATATCCAGTCGCTCGGTGCGGTCTTCGCCAATACGGTGCATCTCGCCGCATCCGCAGGGACAGCTCAAACTCTGAGGTTCGACTACCCGTTCAACCCGTGGAAGGTCTGCGGAAAGATTGCCACGGTTGCGCCGGGCAGCTTTGCGAGGCCGTGCCTCTGAGGGCGTCTGCTCAGCTTGCTGAGTCTCAACTTCCGCGACCGCTTGCCATGTGTGGCGTTCTTGAGTTCGGCAATCAGGTGCTCCAGACGCTTAACCAAACCTTCCAGCTCGGATGTTTTGGTTTGCAACCCGGTCGTTTCTTGCTTCAGCGATTTGTTCTCTCGCAGTACCGCCAAGACAGCTTCACGCTGGCTCTCAGGGATGGCGGATGTATCGATGGGCGGCAGGTTGGACATGCCCGGAGTATAGCTTGATTTACGCCCAAATGGGCAGGCCTTTTGCGCCTCCGAGTCACTCTGCCGCAGCC
>NZ_JBIFFV010000012.1:0-66829 GCF_043557345.1 Sulfitobacter sp. 1A12157 | reverse complement strand
TGGCGCGGAATACAAAGACTGTTCCGGTAAAGGGGTCTTGGGCCAATGCCGACTGCACCATCGAAGCCAATCCATCGTGTCCTTTATGGAAGTCCACCGGCCGCGTTGCAATCAATATCCGAACGCCTTGCGATGGCATCAGCATGAAGAAGCTTCAAGCGCATGGGCGATCTCTGCAATCCGAGAGGCAGATGACTGCAGAGGCAGCTCGATGGCGATCTCTCCAAAGATCAATCTGATCGCCTCATTCGGAACAGTCAGAGCTTCTGGCTCTTCCGGCCCAGCAGAAACCACCAGTGGAGCGAAAAGCGGCTCGTCGGCCTCCGGCGCAGGTAGCAACAGCTTTCCTTGCTTGGCCTGTCGACGCCACGCAGATAGCTGGTTCGGAAGGATACCATATCGCTCAGCGACAGCATTCACCGTCGCACCGACCTCAAGCGTGTCCGCAACCGCCTGTGCCTTTGCGGTATCCGACCAACGGCGGTGGCCGGACGCATAAATCTCAACGCCAAGCGATCTGAGAAACGAATTTGTAGCGCACATTGCGAAACGCACTCCCCATCATAAGATGCGTTCGTTCTCGCAGCGCGGATCACACCCTACAACGTGACCCCGGGACACCGCTTGCGAAAGGTTGAAGATGGCGAGCGAAGAAGTGAAGTCAGAGCCGGGCCTCCTGACGACCCCGGCACCCCGGTGTATTCAGCGCATATCAGGCGCTCTCAGCAATCGGGGTCTCGTTGAGCGGAGGCTGTGGCGCGCGCCTGAACCCATCCGTTCCTTCTTCGACAAGTCCGGCAGCGACGAGGTCATCCAGCGCCCGCCCGATGGCCTTTCGAAGCGAGTCTTTGTTCTCTCGAACTGTGTTGAACGCCGACCCGGAACGCTCCGCAATCTCAGGGCGCGTAAAGAACCGTTCGGGTTCCTGCTTGCTCAATTCCATCAGCGTGCGCGCCAAATCCTCGCGCCGCTCACCCCGAGCGCCGTCCGCTTTCCTGTTTTCATTGGCCGCAGGCTTTGATTTTGCAAATGCACTCGGTTCAAGAGCGACGGCATAGGGAACCGAAACATCTTCGCCGTCTGAGTCTCGCCCGATAAATAGAGATTTCAACTGGAATGGAATTGGTTCGGTAAGTTTCCCGTTCTTCTGCTTCTTCGGCACCAGCAGAACAACTTTTTCAGAGTCGCGGGATTCATCGGCAGGTTTGAGAATATAGAGGCCATCCAGGTTGCCCTCTTGCGCACTGGACCCTCGGGGCCGATCGGGGTTCCCCGCTCCGACATGATGAACGAGGACCACGCAGGCGTTAGAGAGCTTAGCAATCTGGTCAGCGTTACCTATGGCCGCACCCATTGTGGAAGCGAGGTTTTCATCTGCGCCTCCCAGGCATCGGTTCAGCGTGTCGAACACGACGACGACCGTGTCGCATTCATGCTCAATCTTCTTCCGTTCAACGAAGGAGCGAACCTTCGGGATAATTTCAGGATCCATCAAGTTTGGCGCGCCATGAACTACGAAGAATGGGGCGGTGGCGCAGGCGGGATCACGAAGCAGCGGGTGAGCCCTTTTCAATACCCCTTCCGGATCTTCTGCGCCGTAATAGATGACAAGGCCTCGGCGGACGGGACGCCCCCCGAAGGTGCGACCTTGCGAAACATGGGCGCAGGCGGCCGCAACGACATTGGTTTTGCCGAGGCCGGGAGCACCGGCGACCATGACGACTTCCTTCGGATGGAAAAGTCCCTTGATGGAATAGGGGCGTTCAATCGGGGGCTGGTATTCTGGCGCACGAGTTACCGTGGGAGTTGGTAAGCCGTTTGTGTTAGCTACTTCAAATTCATACATTCATTGTCACCTTAGTGTCGGTCCTGGCAGCACCATGCTGCCGATCCCGAGGGGGACATGGTTCCAATGCGACCCGGACAAAAAAGATTTTGCATTTTTTGGGGACGAGCGGACCTGACCAAGCCGCCCCCTTGGGGCGGGTGGTCCGGTCCGCTCGTCCAAGGGGCGGGGCTATCTGCAGACCTCGACGAGCATCCAAACAAGAATTGTGGGTTTATTGTGGGGGTTAGTGAGAATGACGGAGTTAAAAAAGTATAAATAACAATTTATTATGCGAATAGTTAGGCGGACACCTCCATCCGCCATTATTCGCCCAAGAATTGTCCTTCAGCACCCACAGTCTACGCAAACGATGCCAAGAGCTCAATTGATCAGAGATCAGCCAAGCAAAGTGGTAGATCAGAGGTTCTCATTTGGGAGAAAAAGAATATCGGCGACCTCAGAAGCCAGGGAATGGACGAAGGCCGCCGCAGTTTACCGCGGCCCATGGAAGTTCAAGCCGGGGTAGAATGGGGTGTCACCCGACACCCTAAAGCTGTTTAGGCCAAGACTATTCACAAAGCAAACAGTTTGAGTAACATTTATTCAGCCAGCTTCCGCGTTTTCTGCGCTTAAACCGGCATCTAACAATTGTTCCTTGTCCGGAAGGTCTCGCAAGCTCTCAAGATCAAAAGTGATGAGAAATTTCTCGGTTGTCACAAAGGTGTATGGCGCGCCCCGCTGCGGGCTTCGTGGACCCGTTCCAATCAAATCGCGCGCATGTAAGCGACCGATCAAATCGCGGCTGATCTCTTTGCCAAAAATATCCTTCAGCCCGTCACGGGTGATCGGCTGATGGTAAGCGATGGCCACCAGCACGGCGAAGTCGAATTCATTCAGGTTGAGCAGCTGTTCTCCAACATCCGCCGCCACGCGGATCGCAGGGGCATAGGCAGATCGCGTGCGCATCATCCAGCCCCCCGCCGCCTTAGCAACTTCAAATGCGCGCCCCTCCAGCTCCGCGGCCAGGTCCTCGATGAGCAGATCGACCGACGCATCTTTCCCCACCACCCGCGCCAGATCCGGGTGCGTCACAGGGGAAGCCGAGGCAAAGAGCACCGCTTCGATCCGTCGCATCCATTCTCGCCAGCGCAGCTCTGCCGAAAGATCGGCCAGCTCGCGGTCCAGTTCCGGTTCAGAGCGCTGTTTGGCCATCTTATACCCCGTAGAGCCGGAACGTGTCGCGGCCAGTGAGTTCGCGCACCGCCCCGAGCTCCACCAGCCGGTCGCAAAGCCGCCGTGCCGCACGGGGCGGCAGCGGCAGCGCTGCTGCTGCGACGGCGTCGCGGGTCAAAAACATCTCCACGGCTTCTCCTGCCCCCTTGGCGCGCAGCTTTGGCGCGACCGCGTTCACATGTTCTGCCCGCCGCGTGAGATCGGCCGCGAGGCGTGCCGTCTCGACCGCCGAAGCCACGACGGCGCGATGGCAGGCGCGGCGCAGCTCATCTCCGCGTTTGCGCAGGTCCGCGCGCTTCAACCCAGCTGCCAAGAGAGGCGTTACATGGTCCAAACCAAGCGCTTGGCTCAAGGCGGCATCCGCTAAGATCAGCGCCGGCACTTCCTGCCGAACTGTCGCCATCATGGCCTCCAGCACCCTCCCCGCCCGGCTAACCGGCGCCCCGCGCCCCGCGTTGAGACAGTCGGCGATCCGGTCCTCGTCGACAGCGGGCAGTGCCCGGCCCAGAGACCTGACCGAGACCGCCCGCGCCACAGCGCGCAGCCAAGACAGATAGACCTCTCCTGCCGGACCCGGCAGATCCCCGGGGCGCAGAAAGTGAACCGTATCGCGCAGCGCCCCTGCCCGCTCTGGCCGACCGGAAAACCTGACGCAAGCCTCTGCCGCGCGCAGAGCCAGCCGGGCGCGCAACAGGATCTTGGGCACGTCGTCCCGCGCCATCACAAGATACAGGTGGCTCAGGGCCGCGCCGGACAGAAAGGACATGTCTTCAAGGCTTTCCGAAGATCCAGCAGTGACCCAAGAGGGCATGGGCGGTAGTGTTTCAGAATGATCGAGGCCAAGGGCGCGGGAGAAATCCATGTAGCCACGCTACCTCAGGGCGGCGCTTTAGACCATACATTAAAGTATAAACCGCCCCAACTTGCGCTTCGCACTTATGTCCAATAAGTTTGCATTATCGGACATAATAGAATAAGCACGGAAGCAGTTAAATGTCGTTTTAGTTTCATGGGTGGATTCGGCCAAAATCCCCCCTCTCGTCGAGGAAATTTCCATCTAACCGGTGGACAGGCCTCTTGCTCAATTTGTGGACTCGTTCCGCTCCAGCTTCAACTGCGCGCTTTCCTTTGCCGTTCCGTGGATCTCGCCCATCCGTGAGCCACGGCAATGGGGCGGCACGCCGGAACAGGACGAGGGCGGCCTCCGGCACGACTGCGCCGGGCACCAGATCTGCTCCAAAGAGATCATGCAAGATCACCAGCGTCAGAGCCCGCCAGCGCACTGATAGGTGCTGAAGAGGCGCAAGCCGACCGACGGCCGCGCGAGCTTCGTAAGGGCAGTTCCAGCCCGGTTCATCGTACCAGAGCGCAAGGACAGGCCGGGCTGCCCCGTCACGATCAAGCGGTGCCCAAAGGGTGCGAATTGCATGCTCGAGTCGATCAAGGCGGCCGGGGCCACCTATGACGATTCCGCTGATCTGGCGTTGGATCTCGAGAACGTTTGCAGCAAAATATGCCTTCAAAGGGTCCTCTGTCTCCCCTCCCCCACTGGTCAGAACGGCATCGCACTTGTGACAGAAGGGCCGCAGCAGTCCATTCAGCATGCGAAAAGAAAGCCTCAGGCCGCTGCAACACGCAGGGCAGCGATCCAGAAGCATGGTCCGGTGTTCCGGGCAAACCACCTGCTCCGCCAATCGCCAATTTACCCGAAGATAGGCATCGCGACCGGCAGCAACATCCGCATCGAAACAGGCAAGGCAGACCGGGACTGTCTCGATCAGAAGCCAACCCTGCGGCCGACCAGGATATCGGGAAGCCAGTGACCTGCGACGAAGCCGTTCCGGATCGATCCTGCAGGCCTTCGCCCATAGCCTGAGCAGCCCCATATCCGGCACCACATCGTCAATCTGCCGTGCGCCTGCGTACCTACCCGCCTGCCCCGCCAGGAACACCATCAGCTCAAAGGGCTCCGCCCCGTAGCGCGCGGCAACTCGCGCCATCCAAGACGTGAGCAATTCGTCACGGAATGGACGCGGTGCGACGGGCAATCTGGCCGGCACCATCATGCCCCCACTCGCTGTTGCACGGGCTTTCCCCGCCGCCGAGCGGTCTGGGTCATCGAGACCAGCGGCAGCACCAGATTGTCGCCAAAACTATCCGCGTCGAGGCGCTCCTTGCCCGACCGGACCGCATCTTCTGCCGCCGTCTCGATTAGGCGGAAGATGCGCGCCGTCACACCGGAGGTCAGCTTGTGAATCCGCTCTCTGGCCTCCCCACTGATCAGATCGGAGGCCTCGCGCAAAGGCAGGATGCGTTCGAAACTTTTCAAGAGCCCGGCGAAGGCGGTATCGTTCTGCCAGGGCTTGAGATGGAACGCCTCGAAGCGCTCGGCCAGTTGTGCATCGGTCAGCAACGCCTGGCGCGCGAGGTCAGTCCCTGCACAAACCAGCGGGATCCGTAGATCATTGGCCAGAAACCTTATGGCGTTGAGAAATATGCGCTGCTGGCGGAACGTACCAGCGAGCATACCGTTCACCTCGTCGAGGATGATCATCTTCGCCCCCACAGTCCGTAGCAGCGATCGGCAGATATCCTTCTCGCGGGCGAGCGTACCGCCTGCCATCGCCGGTGCCCCCATGGCCGCCAGAAGTTCGCGGTACAGATCGCGCTCAATGGGTTCAGAAGGTACCTGCGCGACGACCACCGGACGATGGTCAACTCCGGTGATCTGGCTGAACTTCGGCGGGTGGTCGCGTTCAAACTTGCGGACGATCTTGGTCTTGCCCATGCCGGTATCGCCATAGATCAGCAAGCAGGGCATCCGGTCACGCGGCGGATAGGTCAGCAGGTTCTCCAGACGTGCCAGAGCAACCCCTGACTGATCGAAACCGATCCAGCGGTCAGCCCGGATCCAGGCGATGCGCTCATCATCAGGCAGCGCCGCGAACCGGCGGTAAGCCGGATCAAGATGTGCAAATGCGCAGCCTTCGGTCACGACCATTCCTCAACTTCGAACCCCGGGTGGTCCCGAGCACATTCTCACTTTCCTCTGGTTCCGGGGCGGCATCCTCAGCCTCGTAGGCCCCTGCCCCATCAAGCGCTCGGTCTCGTCGCTCGAGAAACCGTCTGGCTTCCCGGGTTCTACTGCTGGCCGCATCAACCAGGGCGCGCTGTTCCTCGATCACTGCGAATATGAGATCTTCGTCCTCGAGCGCGCGCCCGCGCTCGCGCAAAATCGCCTGCGCACGGCGATGCTCCGCAAGGGTGATCGACGGATGGCGCAGATCTGCAAACCGCACGGGATATCGTTGGCCCTCAGGGCTCCGGACAAAGACCGTGGAGAGGTCACGAGGATCGTAGAACACGCGCAATTGCCGGCTCTGCCGACCCGCCCAGAGGCTCAGGACATCGTCCCAATACCGCAGGCCGAAAAGATGGATGCCATCGCGGCGCACCATGCGTTCCGTGCTCGGCAGGAAGTCGATTCGGAACCCATCCGGGTCATATGGACGACGCACTGGTGCCTCGCGTCGCCCACAGGCCTCGTTCCAGGCCGCAACTGGCGGAATCCCGAGCGCACGGTGCCGTTCAGCATGATAACGGGTGATTTCCAGCGCCAACCAGCGCTCCAGCTCGTCGAGCGTCATCGCCGACTTGCCCACGGAATCGTAGTCACCGCGATCCTTGATGCTGCTGAAGGTCGATCCCGGCAGCAGGTGGACCGCCCCCATCATTGTGCCGATCAGCCGCTCGATGTGACCGCCGTAATGTGGTGCCCCAATCGGACGGTACTGTAGCGAAATCCCGTGCTCTTCCGCACCCCGCTTCATCGCCTTCGAGCGGAATTCCTTGGCATTGTCGACGTGAATGGTCTCCGGCAATCCTTCTGCTGGCCAGTCCGCGTTGACCTCCAAGCTTTCCAGCCAGTTGAATTTGGGCTGCATCAGGTGCTGAATGGCCAGTGCCACCGACAAGGCCGATGGCGGCTCCAGTGTCAGATAGAATCCCGCCACCATGCGGCTTGCGACGTCGATGGCGAGCGTCAGCCAGGGCCGTTGCAAGGGTTTCCGATGAACCCGGTCCACAACGATGACATCCACCAACGTGTGGTCAATCTGAACCACCTCATAGGCCCGTTCGACCTGATAGCTGCCCGGCACTGGGTGATGGAGCTGGCGAGAAGCCTTAGCGCCCTCACGCGCCGCCGTGAGTTCCGCCGGATCGATCGCCGCCACACGGTCCCGGAGCGTGGTCCAGCACGGGGGACGTAGCCCTCTCTTATTGCACCGCCTGCGCACCTCCTTTTGCAGGGCATTGATGCTTGGCTTCTGGAGAGACTTGTAGAAATCCTCGATCGCGCCCGAAATCACCGTTTCGATCTCGTCAGGCAGCCGGCGGCTGCCCGTCGGTGTCCCAACCTGAGCCGCCAGCAACGAACTGGCGACCGGGCGCGCCTTGTACGCTGAGATCAATTCGTACAGGCGAGAGCGCTTGAGACCAAGATCGCGGCAGGCCTTTAGGAATTCGGCACGGTTCGGTGGGACCTTGCTTGCAAGGCGGCGGATCACAGCTTCCCGCGCAATCGCCTGTTCCCACGCAGCATCGTCGACGGCGTTGATATCTGCTCGATCCACCATGGCCAAACCCGGAAGATAAGTGTCTTATGTCCGATAATGAAACTATAATCCGGGAATGAAACAGAAACATGAACACAATGATATCAATACGTTAGCGTCCGCTCATGGAACAAGAACGACATGAATTTCATCACCGGATACATTGAAAAATGCCATCAGAGATCGAAAAATCAACACCAGCCTTCCCTGATAGGAAGAACGATGAGCCTCTTGACGAAAGAGATCAAGAAGCAAGCGTTAGCATCGCCCTGCCTTCCCATGTCGCCGGCTCCGGAACCCTTGATCGGCTGGTTGATACGGCTCGCGACTATGCCAAGGCCTCTATGGCCGAGAATACCAACAAGGCATACTCCGCCGACTGGAAGCACTTCGCGCGCTGGTGCCGGATGAGGGGCACCGACCTCTTGCCCCTCTCGCCCGAGATGATCGGCCTCTACCTGACCGAGCTGGCGGCTCCGGCAAGCGGCGCTCCTACGTTGTCGGTCAGCACCATCGACCGCCGCCTGTCGGGTCTCGCCTGGAACTACGCGCAGCGCGGGTTTTCTCTCGATCGTAGGAACCGCCACATCGCGACGGTGCTGGCCGGGATCAAACGCAAGCATGCGCGTCCACCGGCGCAGAAGGCGGCGGTCATGGCCGAGGATATCCTCGCAATGGTGGCTACCCTGCCCTATGATCTGCGCGGGCTGCGGGATCGGGCAATTCTGTTGCTCGGCTTCGCTGGCGGCCTCCGCCGATCCGAGATCGTTGGCCTCGAGGTGCATAAGGACGACACACAGGACAGCGGCGGCTGGATCGAGATTTTCGACAAGGGCGCCCTGCTCACCCTCAATGCTAAGACTGGTTGGCGCGAGGTCGAGATCGGCCGGGGAGCTAAAGATCAATCCTGCCCCGTCCATGCGCTCGAGCAATGGCTGCATTTCGCGCAGATCAATTTCGGGCCCGTTTTCGTCCGCACCTCGCGCGATGGCAAGCGCGCCTCGGAGACCAGGCTGAATGACAAACATGTCGCGCGGTTGATCAAACGCACGGTCTTGGACGCCGGCATCCGGTCGGACCTGCCTGAGAAAGACCGCCTGGCGCTGTTCTCCGGCCATTCTCTGCGTGCCGGCCTCGCCAGTTCGGCCGAGGTTGAGGAACGCTACGTCCAGAAGCAGCTCGGACACGCCTCGGCCGAAATGACCCGCCGCTACCAACGTCGCCGCGACCGTTTTCGGGTGAACCTGACCAAGGCTGCCGGGCTGTAGGAGCGTCTGCGATCGTTGCTGCCGCGCTTCTCGACGTTACTTGGCTAGGTACGCCGAAACGTTACCCAGGTCTGGCATATCGCCTCGGGCCTACGTTCTGGGCCAGATGCTAGGCGGCCTGCCCATTCAGATCTCAATCAGTCTTTTGCATTTTTAGGCCGAAGTTCCAGGATCGGCTCAGATACCCGACCCAGCGTTCTTTTCGCGCGATACCTGTGCGCGCAAAAAGAACGCTGGGTCGCGACCACCAACCACTTGGCGAATGGCTGCCAAAACGGCGTCTCGCGCGCGAGACGCCAGACTTTGCCTATGTCTCCGCCGCGGCACCAATCCGGATGAGAAGCTCTCCAAGCTCCGCTTCATCCCTGATCTCCAGCCCAGATAGCTCCAGAGTGACCCGCCCTCCGCGGGCTTTGGCTTTCAACAGGAGACCACTCTTCCCCTGCCAATCGACCGTCAGCGCTTCTGGTTTTTGCAACTGCCGATTCTCCGAAAACACGCCTTTGCGTTCAACAAATGCGTCCAGAAGCTCTGTCTCTTCAGATGCATCAGAGAATTTCTCGCCCCGGTCGACCAGTACCGCAGTCAGCTCGTCGCCCCTGCCCTCTTTAAGTGCCTGAGCCAGCCGCGCCCCCAACCGCTCACCAATGGCTTCCGGATAGTCGAGATAGGGAGCGAGGTGTTGATGAATGAGCGTGAAGTTGCGGATCTTGTACCGCCGGTTGCGGCTGGAATTGGCGAATAGCGTCTGAATGGCATCGTCGACGGTTTCCACCACGCCATGTTCGACCGCAAGACAGCAGATCCGCCCACGTTCATAGAAGCTTACATCCTTGCGGATTTCGTTTTCCTCGACCATGGCCACCATGGCATCGACCGTCTCGGGCCGCTCGGAGACCAGCGCCTTGATGGTGGCAAAGCGGTCTTCGCCGGTCTCTGCCCGCAACTCGCGCAAGGCACTCAATCGCCGAAATCCGCTTACCAGGCGATAGGTCTCAGGGTCCAGGTCCGACACCGTGACCTCAATTGGGGTCTGCTGCCCGCGGGCGCGCAGGCTGTCCATTAACTCCTGCCAGGCCTCGCCGTCGCGATCGAGATGCCGACGGTCACGTGCGTAGGCATGATCGTCGATCCGGTCGAGCTCGATCTGGACGATTACAAGCCCGGCCGAATGCGCCGTACGCCAGGCATCGGCATCACCCTTAAGTGTGTTGCGGTCCTTGCGCAGCCGCAGGATCTCATCTTCGAGCGAGCGCGCAGCGCCGCCTGCCACCTGCGCAATCGGCGGCGCCTTGCTGGCACTGCCGCTCCGCCGCTCGGACGCGGTTTTTTCAGCGACGGCGCGGAGCGTTGAAACCGCGTCCTTGTCGATGGCGCCCAGTCTCTTGCGTGTCACTCTGCTGCCTCCTTGCGCTCTGCCTCGATCCGATCGCGTTCCCAGCACCCGATCAGTAGTCTTTTGAATTCGTGATAACACCGGTCGAATGTCTCGCGGCCGCGACGATAGGTGTCGCGGTTGAAGTCTGTATGGCTGGCCTCGTAAATCCCGGATACCCGTTCGCCGGCCTGCCCGACAAGGGCGGTAAACTCCTGCCGGTAGTTGGCGACAAAATCGTCGAGGTAGACCTGGATGACATTGGCCAGCTCCGATTGCTGCACGTCGTCGTAGCGCGTCAACAGGACCTGCACCGCATCCCAAGAAAACTTCGGCGCATCTTCGTGAAGACGCGCCATGCTGTCCTCGATGCTGACGAAGGTGGTGTAGAGCATGTCGAAAAAGCGGCCGGTGGAGTCAAACTCGATGAAGCTCGCCCCGACCGGGATCAGCAGGATATCCGCCGCGGAAAGCGCATTGATCGTCAGGTAGCCAAGCGCCGGCGGGGTGTCGATGATGATGATGTCGTAATCCGACAGCAGGCTCTGCGCCTCTAGGAAGGCACGCAGCGCATCCCAGAACTGCCAGCTTCGATGGCTTTGCATCCAGACCGGCACCTGGAACTCTGCCCAGTAGAGATTGAGTTGCGCCGGAAGGATGTCGATCGTCGGCCAGTGCGTTCCAAAGATGACGTCATCCGCCGTCACCGCGGCGGCCTCGCGGATTTCCTCATCGAGTTCTTTGGAAGTCAGGTCGTCGATGCCCAGCGTCATGGCCGCGTGACGGGCGCGGTGCCAGGCGAGGATGGAGTAGGCGGTCTGACCTTCGTCCTCGGCCATCGACCCGAACATTGTGCTCATCGAGGCCTGACTGTCGAGGTCGATGACAAGCACGCGGTAGCCATCCAGCGCCGAGGCCATCGCCAAATGTGCGCCGGTGGTTGTCTTGGCGACCCCGCCCTTGAAGTTGCAGACCGAGACGACCTTGGCAGGCCGGTCCTTAGGTCGGTAGGGGCGATAACCCTTACCTTGTTGGCCCTCGGACTCCAAGAAGGCCCGGATTTGGTTGACCTCGTCCAGAGTGAAGGTTTTGGCGCCACCGGCCTTCTCGGCCTCCCCCTGTGGAAGCTCTGGATTAGCCTTGAGCACTCGCCGCAGATGCTGCGCGGACACTGGCAGCATGAATGTGGTAATTTCCCAAATGCCGAAGCGTCGGAGATTCTTCTCCCCATCGGGTTTGTAGCCGCGCCTGGCGAGGTCGTCCCTGGCCCGCATGCAGATCTCGGCGGCTACCGTGAACCTTTCCGTTGTGACTCGGGCTGGCACATCGTTTAGGGCATCGCTTGGATCGATGGGCTGCAGTGAGATAGAAGGGGGTGGGGTACTCATTAATTAATGCCTCGAATGTTCCTGCTTTCCCTGCTTACGCGTATTTTCGCGAACACCAGAGTTTACGGCTACCATAAGCTATGGATTCTCGGGTGTCACGCGCGCGAGACAGGCTTCGAAGATAAAGAATCCAAAGAAAGCCGACAGCAAAATCTTTGATTCCTTTAGGAGTCTTTAAGATTCTTTCTTGTCGGAACTGACCATGCTTTTCAAGCACTTGGCGCCGCCTGCCTCCCCATACCCGGTATGGTATCGACCCGTTTTCAGGGCGGGTTCGACCCGGACACAGGCCCAAACCGACCCATTTCCGTGCTGAAGCCGACCCGCCTGCGTGCAGGGTTTTTTCCGACGGGTCGTGTCGAATTTAGAGTCAGAAAGCGTCAAAAATCGCTCCTCTTAGGGAGATTTCTCCTGACTGAGCAGCGACCTGTCTCCCAAAAATACCCATTTACGTGAAGTGCATCTTGGGAAACCGACCCGTTCTGCGGACTTTATACCAACTGCCGCGCAAAGCCGGCAGAACAAAATCGACCCGTGGTGATTGACAGTCGGGTCGGTTTTCCGGTCGAATGACAAAAAACAAGAACGCGAGTCGAGTAGTGACCCAATTCCGCACCGTCACCGAGCGGGAAAGCCTTCGTAAGCACGTGGCCGCGATTCATGTCGGCGGCAAGCTTACCTTGTTGCAGCGCAAGCTCAGCAATTGCCTGCTGTTGCATGCCTATGATGATCTGTTGACCAAAAGCTCGCACCGGATAGACGCTGAAACGCTCTGCGCGCTTTCGGGTTATACGTCACGCGATCGTGACACGCTCAAGGCTGCGCTTCGGGCGCTGGCCGAGACCACGGCGGAATGGAACATGCTGGGCGACAATGGCGAGGAGGAATGGGGCATTTCCTCCTTGATCTCCTATGCGAAGTTGACGGGCGGTGTCTGCGAGTACGCCTATTCCGCGCCGCTCGCGGCCAAGCTCTATGATCCGTCCGTCTTTTCGATGATAAACATGCGTATTCAGCGTAACTTTACTTCTGGCCATGCGCTCACACTCTATGAGAACTGTTTCCGCTTCATACGGACGGGGAGCACCGGCTGGTGGGAACTCGACGTCTTTCGCCGCCTTATGGGGGTGCATGACATGGCGTATTACGACGATTACTCGAAGCTTAACGCCAAGATCATCAAGCCGTCGGTCAAGGAAGTGAACGCCGTCTCCGATATCTCGCTGGTGGCCGAGGTGCGCCGCGAGAACCGCCGGGCAAAATACATCCGGTTCCTCATTTCGCGCAATGGCCAAGAAACGCTTTTCGATCTCGGTGACGACGATGCGGTTCGCAAGTCGGACGCCTTTCGACGGCTCGTCCAGAACGGTATCGCAGAGCGGCTGGCGCAGCGCTGGATCTCCGAGCATGGCGAGGACTATGTGGTCGAGAAACTTGATTTTGTCGAATCAGAGCGACGGAAGGGCAGGGTGCGCAAGACCCCGGCAGGCTATCTTGCGGCTGCGATCAAGGGCGACTTCAAACAGGCGGCTCCGGCTCCGGTGAAATCCGTTCCGGCGCCCACGGCGTCGAGTGAGGAAGATATGGCCGAAGTCGAGCGCAGCGCCGAGAAGGAGCGCTTTGCCGCCTGGCGGCAGGCCTGTCTCGAGGTGATAGACGCCAATCTTGAGAAGCGGTCTCCGGCCAGCCGAAAAGCGGTGCGGGATCGCTTCGAGCGCCTGCTGGAGGACGACTTCGAGCGCGGCCAGTTCCGCCGCTACGGCTGGCAGGCGCGGGCGGTCTTTACGAAGGTGCGCGAGTTCTGGTCCGACCTGATTCCGGAAGGTTTGCCAGAACAATCAGATTGACGCGTCTCGCGCACGAGACGAAGCAGCAGAAATGCGGCATCTCGAGAGAGCGCTCCACAGCATCTTTGTCTGGCGAATTCGAGGGCTGGAGCGGGGGAGGGGACATTGCATCTGAATGGGAAGAAGAAGTGAGCGTACCGGCCAACATACCGGACGGTGCGGCACCTGGCTGAGTAGCCATGGCAGGGCCAGTGTGACATGGTGTCGGCTCTGAAAGCGACCATGGCTCAGGCCAATTCGCTTAAAGGCAATCCTAGCGGGCCGCGCATCTGGGATTGCCGCCTGCAGAACCGAGGTGAAGGCTGCGAAGGTCGCTTGCAAAAAGAAGATCAGGAAGTAGACTCGCATGGTATCCGTCACGAAGGGCGGCGGATGTGCCATTTTCGTCCGATAATGTAAACTTCAAAATCTGCTCTGCGAAGCATCATCTTTTCGGTCCTCTCGTAGCTTTGAAATATCGCGAACGCAGCGTCCCCGCTTTCCGGGGCCGATGCATTGTGCGTCTCACGCGAAAACGTTGATCAGGCGTGTTGATGCTTGAGAGGGCATTGCCAACTTGTCATCGGCTGCGGTGGGGTTTAGCCGGTTGTCATGAGAACACCAGCTGAAATGCCGCGCCTGAAAGGCTTCCGCTTCCCGCGCGAAATCATCGCCTACGCCGTTTGGGCCTACCATCGGTTTGCACTAAGCACGGCGGATGTGGAGGATCTACTCGCCGAGCGGGGCGTAATCGTTAGCCGGGAAACCGTTCGCAAATGGGTGAACCGGTTTGGTCCGCATTTCGCACGTTGCATCAAGCGCGACCGGCCCGCGGCTTCTGACAAATGGCATCTGGACGAAGTGGTTGTTCCGATCAACGGCGCGAAGCAGTGGTTGTGGCGAGCGGTTGATGCAAACGGGGACGTGCTCGATATCCTTGTGCAGCCGCGCCGAAATGCCAAAGCTGCCAAGCGCTTCTTTAAGCGACTGATCGCCCGCTTTGGCAAACCGCGTGTCGTCGTGACGGACAAATTGCGCAGTTACATCACACCGATCCGGGCTCTTGCGCATCAAGCTGATCATCGGGCGCACAAAGGACTCAACAACCGCATCGAAGGATCCCATCGACCGACCCGCAAACGAGAGAAGCTGATGGGGCGGTTCAAATCGCCCCGGCAGGCACAGCGATTTCTGGCCACCCATGATCAGATCAACGTCGTCTTTCGTGCCCGCCGCTATCGACTCTCTGCCATCTCATATCGCCACGCCAGGGCCGAAGCATTTGACCTCTGGAAAGGCTACGCTGCCGAAATGACCGCCTGACAGGCACTGCTCTCACGCGCCTCAATCAGACGAAAGCAAGTTGGCAATGCCCCTACACCACATCCCGGGACACTACCGCGTCATTTCTACAGTCAAAGTAGAATGCCTAGAGCACAAGGGCGCCTCCGTCAGGGGCGGATAATCTTATGGGGCACGTTCTGGAACTGGTCGGCTCAGGGGCTGCAATACCCCGCCGACTGCTCCTCTCACAAATTTTCAGGCTTTCCCAGACTACTGAATGTTTGCTTTCCACCGTGGCATACCTATCTATCAATAGTGGGCAAAAAAGCTGCCCAACCGTCCCGTGACCTCCTCCCCGTCACTAGACGCTACTGTGGCGGCCTGCATCATTTGCAGGTCGCCGTAAATTTTGTGCTATTTCCAGTTTATCCACTATAAGTGGGGATCAAACTGTTAGTAACCTTGGTCCAGCGTTGTTTTTAAAGCCAAATACGGGACGCCTGAAATTTAGGCATAAGTTGTAGCGCTAGCTGGTGCTTGCTTGAAAATCTGGGCCCTCAAACTCTTTATTAAGGGTATGCAAGCCGATGTCTTCACACGCGAGACCGACGTCGTTCTAATGCTAAACTTGCATGGAAGAATTCGACGCGCTTTGCGATAGGTTGTTCCGGGATCAGAGCAATGTTGCCAGTTTTTTCACGATGATGGTGATCCGCACTGCGAAAGAAGAAACCGCTGTTCGGATTTGACTGCGCCCGCCTATTGTTGTCACCGCGGCCTGACCATTCGGCACCGAGCAGGAAAGACGGCCGCCAAAAGGGAAGAGAGTTGGCCCTCGTCTTTTTCGGTCACCTGAGATGGTGGCGCAGCAGGGTCCGCCTAAAGCGGTTCGGTGAAAACCTGAATCGGGTAGTTCCCTTGGTCTTCGGTTTGTGTTTCATCCTGTTCAGGAGGATGGTTCATGTCAGCACCTTTGCCGAGGGCGCTTCGTGCGCGATTTCAGAAATACATCGAGGAAGGCTTGAGCGGACGGGCGGCGGCCTTGCAGCTGAAGCTTTCACCTGCCACAGGTGCGAGATGGGCGCGCAAGATCCGGACGCGCGGCCATGCTGATCCCGCCCCGCAAGGACGCCCCCGCGGAAGAGGCAAGCTGGCTCCTTACCGGGCGTTTTTTGAGGAACTTGTTGCTCAGGATTCGGATATCACGCTCTTTGAATTGCGCGATGCGCTGATGGCGGCAGAAGGCGTCGAAGTACACCATTCCTCGATTGCCGCCCTCCTGTCGCGCCTCGGCTTCACCTATAAAAAAAATCGCTGGTGGCCACCGAGCGCCGCCGCGCAAGGGTAAAGAGCGCGCGGCACGATTGGCTGGCACGCCGTATGCCCGCCATGCGGTTGCAGCCAGAACGCGTGTTCATTGACGAAACATCGGTCAAAACCAACCTGACCCGGATGCGGGGCCGCGCTCTGTGCGGACAGCGTCTCGAGATGGACGCGCCCTTCGGAAGTTGGGGAACACAGACGTTTATTGCCGGCCTTACCCGCGAGGCGCTGATCGCACCCTGGGTCATCAAGGGCGCAATGGACGGTCCGGCCTTCGCCGCGTATGTCCGAGAGGTGCTTGTGCCGGAACTGTCGCCCGGCACCGTCGTCATTCTCGACAATCTGGCCACGCACCGAAACGCCGAAGCGGCAGAGGCGCTCCGGCAAGCAGGATGCTGGTTTCTATACCTGCCGCCATACTCACCGGACTTGAATCCCATCGAGCAGGCCTTTTCCAAGCTGAAATCCCACCTGTGCAAGATCGGTGCCCGGACCTTTACCGATCTTTTTCACGCGCTTGGCGATATTTGCCGGATGTTCACCCCGGACGAGTGCTGGAACTTCTTTCAGGCTGCAGGATATGTATCAGGTTAAAACAGAACGGCTTTAGCTTAGCTGTTGGGCCGCACGCGGTCAGCGGTTTTGTTGGCGAAAGCCTCAAGCCGTTCACGCGCCGCGGGCTGGGTGTTAACGATGCCCCCTACAAAAGCCTCTGCATAGGCGGCGTCCATGCCGGACATATTGTTCATGTGGCTAACGGCTGAACAAATGGCAAAGTTCGTTAGCGGCAGATTCTGCGCAACCTTATCCGCCAGTTCCATCGCCTTGGCAAAGCTACAGCCCTCTTCGGTGATGTATTGTGCAAGGCCCAGATCGACGGCCTCTTGGCCCTGATAGACACGGCCCGTCAGGATCATGTCGATCATGCGATACTTGCCGATCATGTCAGACACCCGGATCGTCGCACCGCCGCCGGTAAAAATCCCGCGCTGGCCTTCGGGCAGCGCGAAATAGGTTCCGGGATCGATCACCCGGACATGCGCAGCACTCGCCAGTTCGAGACCGCCGCCGACAACCGCGCCCTTGAGCGCGGCAATGATCGGAACGCCACCATATTCCATTTTGTTGAAGGCCTCGTGCCAGCGTAGGCAGACGTGCATGAAGTCATCGGGGCTGCGGTCCGCCTTCCAATGTTCGACCAGATCCAAGCCTGCGCAGAAGTGATCGCCAGCGCCTTCCAACAACACCGCCCTGACGCCGGCCATGCGCGCGCCACTAAAGAAGCGGATCAGCTCTTCGATGGTAACAACGTCCAGCGCGTTGCGCTTCTCAGGGCGGTTCAACGTCACCACATAAAGGCCATTGTCACGCGCTGAAATCGCGAGTCTTTCGTAAGTGCCGGGGTTCACGACGTCATTCATGGGTCAGGTCCTTTCGAGGGATCAATCAGAGAAGGCCGCGTCCAGCGCGCATTGTGCGCCGTGCAGGATGCGGGTTTGTTCGGTGGTGCATTCGGGCAGGATGTGCCGGGCATAGAACTGCGCGGTGGCGATCTTCTGCGCCAGGAACACATTGTCCTGTCCTGCGTCGCGCGCGGTTTGCGCCGCCAGCGCGCCCTTGGCCAGCGCCCAGCCTGCCGCTAACGTGCCGGATAGCATCAAGAATGGGACAGAGCCCGCAAAAGTCGCGTCGATATCCTTGCGGCTATTTTCTAGCATCCAGTTCAGAGCGGTTTCGAAAGCATCGCGAGCCTGTGCAAGGCTTGCTCCGATGGCCTGTGCCGCAGCGTCGCCGCTTACAAGCTTTGCTTCGGTTTCCGCGATTTGAGTAGCAAACAAGCGGGCGGTTGCACCCCCGTCCCGCATTACCTTCCGCCCAAGTAGATCATTTGCCTGAATGGCTGTGGTGCCTTCGTAGATCGGCAGGATCCGGGCGTCGCGGTAGTGCTGTGCGGCGCCGGTTTCTTCAATAAAGCCCATTCCTCCATGGACTTGCACACCCAGAGAAGTAACCTCGACCGCGCGTTCGGTGCAGAAACCCTTAACCAAGGGGACCATGAATTCGGCCAGCGCGGCCAACTCCGGATTCTCCCGGTGGTGCGCGATATCCAGCAGCCCTGCGGTCGACGCCGCCATGGCCCGCCCGCCTTCTGTGAGACTGCGCATCCGCAAAAGCATACGGCGGATATCCGGGTGTTCGATGATCGGTACGGCACCCTTGCGTTGACCGTTCACCGGGCGGCTCTGAACGCGGTCGCGTGCATAGGCCAGAGCACGCTGATAGGCTCGTTCAGCGATCGCAACCCCTTGCACACCTACCGAGAAACGCGCCGCGTTCATCATGATGAACATGTTTTCCAGCCCGCTATTTTCTGCGCCGATCAGGAACCCGGTGGCGTCATCGTATTCCAGCACAGCCGTCGGGCTGGCGCGCACACCCAGTTTGTGTTCGATGCTTACGCAGTTGACCGCGTTCGCGGCCCCCGGCTTCCCGTCCGGCCCCACCAGTTTCTGTGGCACGATGAAGAGGCTCAAACCCTTTGGCCCGGCTGGCGCATCAGCTGTGCGCGCCAGCACGAGGTGAATGATATTCTCGGTCATATCATGGGCGCCATAGGTGATGAAAATCTTCGTACCCGAGATGCCATAGGTGCCGTCCGCGCGCTGAACCGCCTTTGTCGCGACCCGGCCCAGATCACTCCCCGCCTGCGGTTCGGTCAGGTTCATCGTGCCGGACCAGCGCCCTTCGATCAACGGCGCGAGGTAGGTGACCTTCTGTTCGTCCGAACCGGTCAGCAGCAGCGCCTCGATCGCCCCGTCTGTCAGCAGCGGACAAAGGCCGAAGCTCATGTCGGCTGCATTCAGCATCTCTACCGCCGCCGCGCCAACGGCACGCGGCAGTCCGATGCCGCCATATTGCACGGGATGAGGCAACGCCTGCCAGCCCATTTCGACAAACTGGTCATAGGCCTGCACATAACCTTCAGGCATGGTCACATGGCCATTATAGAACCGAGCGCTCTGTGTGTCCCCGACCTGAGACAATGGCGCGATTTGTTCGGCGCAAAACCGGGCATAGCTCTCCAGCGCTGCGCGCATGTCGGACAGCTGGCATTCGGAATGCACCTCCAGCGCGGACACCGTTTCCCAATGGGACAAGTGTTCGATGCAGAACATTAAATCCTGCACAGGCGGCTGATAGGACATACCTGACTCTCCGACGGAAACTATGACTCCCCGTCATTTAGCCGCTACATTGCTCGCCAATAAGCTCATTTCTTGCCAATTCATTATCCGATCACGCCACGAAAGGCCTTCTCATGACCAGTCATGACCCCATCACTCTGACGACGGTTTCAGCGGGCTTTATAGGTGACTGGCTTGATGCGCTCAAAACCCGATGCACGCCAGATGCACTTGCCTCGCTGTTGGAGCGTTCCGGTTTGCAAACCGGCCCAATGGCGCCCACGCAGCGCGTCACCCTCGAAGAGATCGCCCGGCTGTATCAGCTTGCCGCGCCCGAGATCGGCGATGAGATGATGGGGCTCTGGAGCCGCCCGATCCGGCCTCGCACGCTGCAACATCTCGTCACCGTGCAGCGTGAGGCGAAAAGCCTGGTCTCGGCGCTGTATCGGTTTTCGACGTTTTGGAACCTGCTCTTGGATGATTTCCATCTGGACCTGCGCAACGGCTCGGAGGAGGTGGAACTTTCCTTGGTGCCATATTCGCCGGAAACACCACCGCAGCGATTTGGCCACATGCTTATATTGAAGTTGGCGCATGGGCTACTGTCCTGGCTCGACGGGTCAGAAACGGCCGTGAAAGCGGTTCGCTTTGCTTTCGCCCGCCCTGATTTCGCCGCAGATTACGCGGTCGTTTTTCCTTGCTCGGTGGAATTCGACGCTCCGCACACCAGCATTCTTTTCGATCCAAGCCAATTCAACAGTCCGGTAGCCCGCAGCCGAGCGGAGGCATCCGAGTTTCTTGAGCGTGCGCCGATCGATTGGATCTTCACCGGCTCGCGCGCGCATACCTCCAGCCTGCGAGTCCGCGCTTTTCTTTACGGCGAAACCTGGCAGAACTGCCAACTTCCCGATGCCGCCCGCGCGCTGAAAATCACGCCCCGTACGCTAAACCGAAGGTTGCGAGCGGAGGGGACATCTTTTCAAGAAATAAAGAACGCTCTGCGCCGTGACATCGCCATCCGCGCGCTCCAGCAAAGTACGGACAGCATCGAACAGATCGCCTTTGACACCGGCTTTTCTGCACCGTCGAACTTCCACCGAGCCTTTTACAAATGGACCAACCGGACGCCCGGCTCATACCGATTGTGGGGTCAGGGGACGAACATCGAATTTTGTTCACCGCGTATCTGATCCAGTACCTTCGACGCGGCTTCAATATGCCGGAACAAGCGCTGGCCTTCGTGCCGCACAGTGCGTTTCCAAGTTGCCTTTCGTTTTCAGATGGTCGCGTTCGCTGAAATAGACAATCTCAATCGGTCGCTTCAGCGTAAGGCAGACATCTTTGCCGATTCTGCTCCCTTTTGGCACGTTGCGAAGTCATGCTCGGGGGAATCGAGCAGCACTGCTTCGATTGTGGCAATGTCGACCTTCTTGATCTCCATCATGACAGCCTGCGCACGTGCGGAGGCCGCTCGCTGTAATGTCAGGAGAGCGTTTGTCGCCCTGTGTCGATCGCAAAGGGGTGTCAAGGGTGCCCTTGGCCAATCCTAAACCCGATCCGTAGCAGTTTGGCCTCAACTGACAGTTTGTCAAATGACCTGTTATGCGGCTTCCGAGGTCCAAGATGTAGTCGAACTATTGGAAGAGCGCGGCGTAATAGTCGACCGATCGACCGTTTATCGATGGGCCCAGAAGTTTGGCCCCGAACTGACCAAGCGAACCGAGAAAAATCTGCGCCGGGCTAGCGTCGACTGGCATGTCGATGAGACCTACATCCGCGTCGGCGGCTAATGGCGCTATCTGTGGAGGGCTGTCGATGCAAACGGTCAGATGATCGACTTCCGCCTGACTGCGCGGCGAGATGCCAAGGCGGCTAGGGCCTTACTTAACAAAGTGATTGAGCGTGTAAGGCTCCATCGCCCGGTCACCATCATCACCGATAAAGCTCCGACCTATCGACGTGTCATCCGCGAGATCAATTGTCGCTTTGACCCACATTTTGACAGCATCCGGCATATCGACAAAAAGTGGCGCAACAACCTCATCGAAAGCGATCACGCGGCCATGAAACGGATCCTTGGATAACGTCAGAGCTTTCGATCCTTGTGATCGGCCAAGGCGACCCTAAGCGGGCTCGAGACGATACGAACGATCAAACGCGGTCACATCCATCACAAACAACCAGGGGTCACAGCAGAGATCGCATTCATCGACGGGCTGTTCGACACCAACGCTGTATAAACCCGCCTAAAACACTGTTATCCACATGGCCATCGTCAATTAATGCGACAGTCCCATACCAACGGATGGATGCGTTAGCCTCGCCATTAATTTGGGCCACGGTGAAGGCTTGCCACTCGCGAGGATAGAAGAAATCAGTCTTCAGGGGGTCGAGAAGCCTTCATATGCGGCATTGTCCTGCAACAGATACCCCAGCCTTGAATGCTCCGCCAGCTTTAGAAGCCATGAAGCTGCTTCGACCATTGGAGACCGATAAACATACCTTTGACGCGGGGAAGGAGAAGCAATGCCAAACCCGTAGCCAGCACCATCATAGAAAGTGCGACCGCAAGCGGTTCGGGATCGGAAAAGGAATAAATCACAGCGAACATTGGAAAGATGATCGCAACCACGACCATCAGGGTAAAATACGCGGGCCCATCATCGACGCTCGCGTGGTGAAGTTCCTGCCCGCAACAGCCGCATTGGTCTCTAACCTTAAGATACCCGAAGAGTAATTTTCCCTCACCACAGGATGGGCACCTTAGCCGAAGGCCTCTGAAAATTGCTTTCCGCGTGTCGCGTTCTTTGTCTATTTTCATGACACTATCCGGCCCATTTTTTATCTAGTGCAGGCTCGCAGAGTTCATAGTGACACACAAGCTGAACGCTATCAAAGCACCCGCAGAATGGATATTTGAGATCTCTATCATCGCGCAGCCGCAATGGAAGTCTGGTCTGGTGGAGTTGCCGAGCAGCGATTGACGTCATCTGCAAGCTCCGACTTGGTAAAGGTTTTCTGATGCGGGTCGCGGCCTACTCTCGGTAGCCGGAATGACAACCGCCGACATCGATTCTGATGGTGGCAAACTGCAGCCATTCAGCTGGTCGGAATCTTATGATGCGCCGAGCAATGGTCAGCTCGACGCGGTGATGTGACTGTCGCTCTGGTCGCACCCGACGGTGCTGCAGTACGAAACGGTTCGCCCGCTATGCGCCCTGTCGTTCGATGCGGTGGTGCTGGAGAAATTCGTGGCCGGTCACGCTACCCGCGGGGCTGTTCGGCGGCCAGGAAGAGCTCGCCCGGGCGCTGATCCTCGGGCGCACAAGTACATGAACAACTGGATCGAAGGGTCGCACAGACCGACGCGAAAGTGAGAGCCACCCCTCCGTGGAACTATGTTCAGGCGTTCACACGGAGGGCAGTTTTCCAAATTCACATCCGCTGCAAGAGGACAATCCTGTTGGTATTGGTGCCACGCTGACCATTGGTGACGTTATAAATGTGGGATGATTTGGTGAACTTGGCGTCATGGACGATGACCCCGAGCCTGCGACAGGGCAGGCCCTCCGCTGCGTGCCAAACCAGACGCTCGAGCTTGACGGCGCCGCGCCTGATTTCGCCAACCTCCATGGCGATGTATCCGCCGGGTTTGACGACCCGGATCTGCTCGATAAGCGTTTCACGGATCATTGCGGTCCAATCCGCGAGTGATGCGATATGTGAGAATGCAATGCTATCCCTTTCGATCCCGGCGAACTTCAACCGAAGCCAATGTTCGGCGCCGTAGTTGACGACCGTGCTGAAGGGCGGCGATGTCACGACCAGAGAGACGCTTTCGGCTTTGATCCAAGGGGTGTTAGAGGCGGGTGCCACTTCAATTTTATGCTCCCTGTTGAATGAAGGTGTCCCATTCCGAAGCAGAGAAGCGGTCTTGTTGAGGATGATGCTTTGCACGTCCTTTACCTGAGGTGTCTCTCCACGTTTTTCATTGATCCGGCGCTGCCCTGCGACAGTCGTTGCCTGGTTGGGCGGAAGGGTGTAGCCGCTCATGAACCCTGCAGAATGCCCGGTGAGGCGGGCCAGGACGACCATGAAGATCCATGCGGCGATGGGGTCCCTGGCCGATCCGCGGAGCGGGGCATGCACCTCCAACCAATGCCGCAGGATCCGCAACTGCCGAGCGGTTTGCTCATGGAAAAATTCGCAAGGCAGGTCCAGTGCCGCGAGCTCTCCGTTTTCCCAGTCGACGGTCTCAAGAGCCTCGGCGACAGCTTCCAGGGTTACGTCCGAGCCGATACGCGGCGCAGTGATCAGTTTACTCAACGGGTTGATATCGGAGCTGTATGCAATCCTATCCCTACGGGCGGCCTCGATGGCAACTGTTCCGCTCCCGCCAAAAGGATCGTGGATAATATCGCCTTCGTGGGACAAGGCATTGATGAAGAACGCGGGCAAAAACGGGTTGAACGACGCCCGATACGGGAACTCAAACAAACCATAAGGACGTGCGCCACCGCTTTTATAGAATGCGCCGCAGTAGTAAGGAGTATCATCCTCGATATAGGTATGCGTGAGCTTACCATGATCGCTGGCCTCGCGAATGTCCGTCAGGAACTGAAGCGCATCGGGACCATTTGACAAAGGCGGCTGAAAACTTTGCGAGGAATGCGTTGCTTCAACGGGAGGCAGGGGAAATTCCGCATCCTCAATATTCGCACTGGTATTGTGACGCTTTTTTTCGAGACTGAGGCGCGGCGTGGTGTCGGTTGCGGGTTTGGGCTTTTTCTCGAGTGAGAGAAAGGTTTCGGTTTTCTGCGAGCTCATATCGTTTCCTTAGATTTGACCGGCTGGTTGCCGATTGTGAGAGCCCGCCAACGGGCCTCTCAAGTTCATAAGAGGGAAAAGAGACCTCGCAAGGTTTAGATTGGAAAATATGACCTGCATATTTTATATGTAAATCAGTGAGATGGATCGATTTCGCGCAAGCAGATAGCATAGCGGAAGGCGCAGTTTTTTGTGCCCCCGTCGCAGAAAATACCTTTCCCGAAAGGGGAAAAATTTTGTTGAGCGGTGGCTCGAAGCCATCAATTGTCGAGGTTAAAAATTCAGGTGATCAAAACAAAATAAGATGAGAAATTAGAGAAAATAAATTTTCAACCCACCTCGAGATAAGCGCATTCTGTAACAATTATCACGCGTTTGAGAGTGCCGGGCTGCCGTTTTGGACCCGCGTGTGCGCACCGCGCGCAGCGCTCGGGATGGAATATTCTAGATGGTGGCTAGAAACCTTTGAAAGCGATTGAGGCTATTGCTCGGCGAAAGCTGCGTAGCTTTCGCCGCAGCGATAGCGCGGCGATTGTCCCTGGGGCATTGGGGCTGTGCGGCGAGGATCCCCATTTACCAGTTTCATATCGGGCTGCGTGTGTGGTAACTTTGTAAATGCGGGTTACTTCTATCCATTCAGGGGAACAATGTCTTACTCCGAGAGCAAGAAAGAGTCGATGCGAACAGCATCGGCCGAGCGGCGCAAAAATCTGAAAGAGGCAGGACTTGTGCAAAGATCCGTCTGGATTCGCGAGGAGGATAGTAAAGCTTTTGATGCCGCGACTGCCGCTTTAACCGATCACGCCCGCATTATCGCGTATCTTATCGGATATGATCTTGGGATGACCCCCAAGGAGATTTTCTCTGCTATCAAGAAGCACGGCCTGGCTTATGATCCAGAGGATATGCAGCTATTGCTTTCCCGCGGCTGGATCCACGATGATGACGATGCGACTGAAGCAGTGCTCCGGAAATACAATATGTCTATAACGCTTGATCGCTTGAGATCGTGACTATGGAATAAAAAAAGGGGCTGCGTTTCCACAGCCCCTTTCTGGTATTCCCCGCCTTTGCGGGGCCAGAACGCCAGTTACTGCCTGTAAGCACAGACAAGACGTTTCGATCAATCACGCCTGAGCGTGCTTTGTCTGATCTATCCCCGCCTTTGCGGGGGCACGCCCTCAGCTTTCGCTGAGGGCGATCATCAGGGGCAAGCAAACGTTGTAAAGCTAACGTCGAGTATTTTCTAAGCCGCCCATCCGGCGGAGGGCCGTCCCTGAGACAAATTAACCATACTTCTACCTACAAACTATTGCAAGCAATATTTCATGTAAACTTACAATTTTAGTTACTCGTAAAAGATCCGATGAGAGTGCGCCTCTAGGTCGTGTCGCGAAGGTGGTGGAAATTTGAAGGTGGCGTAATCTCCGGGTGAACTTGAACGCACCCAACCGGCGGCAGCAACCGCCAGGGAGATCACACCATGAAGAACAATACCGATATTGCCGCGCTTTCGCTACTGGCCAATGAAGCGGGCTACGATCCGATCGAGGATCGGCTACGAGAGAATATCCGTGCCACGATCGAAGCGGTCTTCGAAGAGGAGCTGGACGCGTTTCTGGGGCGCTGCCGTTATGATCGGGGCTCCAATAAACCTACGGGCTACCGACACGGTCATCGCGAGCGTCAGCTTGTCGGCACCTTCGGCGCGGAAACGGTGAGCGTTCCACGCGCCCGCGCCATCGATGAGACCGGCAAAATTACCGAATGGCGCTCGAAGGCGCTGCCGCGCTATCAGCGGCTCACCAAGAAGGCTGAGGCCCTGATTGCTTCGGTCTATCTGGCCGGGACCAACACGCGGCGTGTGAAACGGGCGCTGTATGGGCTGTTTGAAGGGGCGGTGAGCAAGGATGTGGTCAGCCGCGCCTGGCGCAAGGTGAAAGTCGACTGGGACGCCTGGGTTACGCGCAACCTGGCCGATGAAGACATCGTGCGGCTGATCCTCGACGGCACCGTGATCAAGACACGCATCGACAAGAAAGCCACGAACATATCGGTGCTGGCTGCCATAGGCGTGCGCCGGGACGGACAGAAAGTGCTGCTTTCCATCAAGAATATGGGCGGCGAGAGCAAAGCAGCCTGGGGTGAGTTTCTCGGCGATCTTGATGCGAGAGGCTTGAAGCGACCGGAATTTGTCATTGTCGATGGCGCCCCCGGGTTGGAGGCGGCACTCGTCGCGCTCTGGGGCGAGGAGCTACCGATCCAGCGCTGCACGGTTCACAAGCACCGTAATCTTCTCGGCCACGCCCGAAACGCATGCAGGACGAACTCACCGAGGATTACCGCGACATGATCTATGCCAACACTGCAGCCGAAGTTGAAAGCCGTCGCAAGGCCTTCCTACGCAAATGGCGGTTGAAATGCCGCGCGGTAGCGGACAGCCTCGAAGAGGCCGGGGACCGTCTGTTTGCCTTTACGCGGCTGGACCCATCACAGTGGAAGTCGGCGCGGACGACAAACGCCATCGAGCGCCTGAACGAGGAGTTCCGCCGCCGCATCAAGACCCAGACCGTCCTGCCCTGCGCTGAAACCGTGCCGATGCTTCTCTGGGCGCTGATGGCATCGGGCCAGATCCAGATGCGCAAAGTGGATGGTTGGGAAACCTTGGCTCAGCCCATCGCTCCGGTCAGCCTTGACCTCGCGGCTTGATCAGGCCCAAATCCACATGCTCGGAGAACGCCGCCGGAGAATTTCCACCAGATTCGAGACACAACCCGCCTCTATTCGCAAGACTTCAGTCTTCTTCAAGCGCCCTCACATCATATTCAGCAGCACCTTTGCAACAGCAGCGGGTTTTTCTCGATGAACCAGGTGCCCTATTTTCGCCAGGGTGATTTTCTGGCTGATTGATGTGAAGCACATTTCATCCTTGGCGGCATCTGCCGGGCACTCTAGTGGATCTTGGCCTCCCCGAAGGATTGTAGTGGGGCACGGTGATTTTGGGTCTTTCTGAAAGTGACGCCTGGATATCTGAAAGGCGCGGATCGCCTCCTTTTTCCATATAAGCGGACAGGACGATCTCGACGAAATCCGGGGTCACGAACGATTTTACAACGCCCGCAAACGCAATTTCACGTTCTGTCGCATCCCAGCCTGGTGACCAGATGGCCCAAAGATACCTTGCGGACCTTTCCATATCCTCTTCAAGGATCTTCTCGGCAGATGACGTATTCAAGAGGTGCTCAAACCAGTGCGCTTCCGAGGTTGAATAGGGGGGCAAAAGTTCTTTGTTTGGTGCCGTGAGCGCGTATCTCCCAAAGCTCAAAAGGCACTCCACATACTCAGGATAAAGTGCCGCAAGCCCCTGGGCGACCCGTGCTCCCCACCCGTGGCCCGCAAACATCGCATTATCGATGTCAAGCGCATCCATGATCTCGAGCACATCCACCATCAGAGATGCTGTATCTCCCGAACGCGACATTGCCTCGTCCCGAAACGTCGTAGGCCCCCCCCCTCATGTAGGGGGCGAAGGTGCGGATGCCTTGATCGGCGAGCATATTCATGATCGGAAGAAATCCGGTGGCGTCATCCGGGAAACCGTGGAGGAAGAAAACGACACGGCCATCCACCGGCCCGCGTTCGAGGATTGCGACCTCATGCGAAGACGTGAACAGTTTGTTCATGAGGGCTCCCTCCTCAGCGGAGGCAGTTCAAGCGCTGAGGAATGGGCCGGAAGCGGTGTATGCGAAGACAAGATCATTGTGAGCTACCTGGCAATCACGCGGCACTAAGCGCATATTTTACCGCATTCTCAGCGATGATTTTAGTCTGAGCATCGGTCAGTGCAATCTGCACACGCTGAGGCGTCTTGGGGTAGCGCTTTTCCCGCGTGATCTGATCCACGCGGATACCCGTGGTCGTCAACGTGGCGGCAACCTTGATGCCGTTCACCGGGAACCGGTATGCCCTGGTATCAGCACCTGCAGAGAGATAGGTGACGCTGGCGCCTGACCGCCATTTTTTCGGCAAATGGTTCAAGCGACTGGTGACAGCCGCCAGAATAGCGGCCTCTACTTCCGTGAGGCTAGGAGTATGCACACCTGCGATATTTGCGTGTACGGTCACCGGATCAAAACCGCGCTTATAGTAAACTTTCATGAGTTCATCCTTCTATTGCCAACAGATTTTCTGTGGCTCTAGAATGTTTCATATGTAGGATTTTTGATCGCGCTAGGTTTCATCTGCATAAAAATGTGGAAAGCTGAACTTTTTCTACCTTTTTCTGTGTATTAACCAGTCAAAATTCCGAAATTCGGCAAATATCTGAAATATTTTAAGAATTCTTGGCGGTTCTAACTTCTGCAATTTTCTCAGAATAATTCGGCACCATCATGCTGGGTGCGTTAAGGGCGGATAATATGACCCGCGCAATCAATGTGACTGGTGCGGTTATTTCTTTCGACAGGCGAATGTGTCCCCGCTCTGCGGAGAATGCCAGACAAAGAATGTTGCCGTTACGTCGAAAGCAGCAAACCGGGATCCGTCATCAAGTGAAATTAGAAAACTTCCGTTCGATTCCTCGATCTGTTCAATGCGCCTCGTCTGAACGGTCGTGTAGGTGGTGGCATCAATCACCGTAGTCGTCCCGCCACAGTTCCATGTGCCGAAAATTGGCAGATCGCCCTCTGTCACCGGCGCACAAAGGTGAAAGCCATTATCGCCTAGGCAGACACCATTCGCCGCCAGTCCTTCACGGGCTTCATCCCTCTTGGCACACCAGCCTTCGATGTTGGCCTGACCGACAGCGCCCCTACACTCTTCGCTGTAAATGTTGAAGCGGGTAAGCAGGCGTGAGGTTTCCTCGGTTGGTCCTTGATAGATGTGACCGTTCGGCGCGGGTCCAAAGGTATCGGCAGCGGCACATGGGCCGAAGCCGGACTGGTTTAGGCACTCTCCTGCGGCAATCGCCTCGTGCCACTCTGGCGTGATCGTCACGAGGCCATCTATCCGCTTTTCCGCCTGCGCAAAGGATGCGGCAAGCGCGCTTGCAATAAAAACAGTATTGAAAAGTTTCATCGAAATATCCTTGCTTTATGTAGTGCAGATTGGTCATGCCCTCGAAATCTCTGCGCTTGTGGTTCAGGCCTCCTGATGGAGGTTTTTGCGGCCATAGGTAACGAGTGTCGCCTCCTAAGATATAGATGGCGACATCAGCCGCATCCGCTTAGAGTCTGACGGCAAGCAGAAACAGAATGGCATAGTAGGATACCACTACATAGAGCGTCAGGCCGACGAAAGTGATGGCGAGGCTGGGGTGCCCATTGCTCCAAGCGATCACTGTCATCACCGGATACACGACTGTGGCCCATGCAGGGATCAGCACGAGGGCAAGCGCGATTGCTAGATAGCTTGCCAGCGCCAAAGCCACAAAACGGAACCCGCTTGGTGCGATTGCAGCTGCGGCACCTTGGCCAACGATCTGCAACTTTATTATTTCGAATATGCTCCAAGCATCTCTTAGAACGCCCGCTTCAAGCTGATCAAGGAGGGCATAGACTTGAGCTGCGACAATGCAGATGACCGCAATAGCTTGGGCAATCTGGGTGGGGATTTGCATCTTTTTTCTCCATAAAGATTCATGCAAATTTCCCTTTTCATAAATTATTTCAGTTATTTATATTACCATCCCGCTGCCATTCGCGTCAAACAAACTTCGGAAAAAATATTTCCCAAACCGCATTTTATTAGCGCAGTGAATGGCTTTGACCGGTGGTGACAGTTCACCGCTATCGCGCAGAAGATGGTCGAATGAGGCACAGATGGACCATTAAACCGTTTAATGTAACACCTGTGCTCCATTTTCATGTGGTCCAGGATACCCTTAATGTTAAACGCAGTTAACAATTCGACGGTATTTGCCAAAAATGTTAACTGCGTTTAACAATCTCTTTAATGCAGCATTGGGCGATCCGCGGCCTCTTCGGCTTTATCCAGCAGCCGCACTACGTGTCGCAACGATAGGCGATGTCCCTGCTTTAGACCTTTATCGACTTGTGCGACGATCACCCCCGCGATCTCTCCATCAAAGCGCTTTTCGGCTTCGCGTTCAGCAAACCTTAGGAGGTGTTGGTGGGTCAGATCTGGCACGTCCACTATGACCATTCGGTCCAAGAGCGCCTGCTCAATATGCGCAAAATTATTTGTAGTGGCGATCCAGGATGCGTGGCGCAAATCGATCGGAACTTGAAAGTAAGGACAGGTCCACGCCGCGGCCGTCGAAGGCTCAATCATACTCATTAAAATTTTCGACAATCCGGGGATCGATCCGCGGGTCGATCCCGCCGCGTTACTGCCAGCATCCAGCTCGTCTAGGATGACCAGCGGATTCCCGAGGCGTTCGGAGATCATCGTAGATATGACCCTCCCTTTGCTCGCCGATCCCCAGCCCTGCGCGACTCCCTGAATATCAAAGACACCGCCGGTTGCTCCAACATCAATCTCGACGGAGGGCACCTGCAGAGCCTGGGCGACCGCACGCGCCCAGGCACTTTTGCCCAGGCCGGGCGCGCCGTATAGCAGCATAGCTCCTACACCAACAGGCAAGCCTAGCTTTGCGCGGCGCAGAGCAATCCGCCATGCGTTTTCTGTGGCCTGTCCGAGCCAAGGAAATTCTTTATGCACAGAAGCAAAAGCTTCGTCGATCTGATGCTCTGTCAGATACACTGCACGCATGCCGCGCGCCGCCGCCGCTAGCGCGTCTCGCTCCTCGGAAGGTATTTTGGATGGGAGTTGAGTTCCGGGCGGCATCACAGATACGCGGGTTTGCACCCACGTCATGATCCGCGCCCGATCTGTTGAGGGCAGCCGGGTGGGGTAGTGTGGGTAATCGAACACCGTCGGTTTCGTGAGCGGGCCATTGATGCTTTCAACGTCACTCTGCCGCATTCGCCACATCGCGATCGCAACCTCGAGCCAATCGGCCACCGGCTGGCTTTGCTCCATCTGATGACGGGTCCGCGCAAGCCGCCTCTGAATCAGCTCCGCGCCGAGCTTTTCGGGATCCGGCTTTGGGGGGCGGATCTGAATAATCTTAATTTTCTTTTGCATTCCGCTTCTCCGGCCTGATCTGCGCCGAGTTTCGGTAGCCGCTTATATTGGGAGATCAGGCAAAATGCGCTTTGTAGCGCTTACCCCGGCCGGGGTTTTTGAGGAGTGCGAATAGAAACATCCTATCTACCAATGCCAGCGCGATCAAGCAGGCTGTGCCGATGATCGTCGCATGGAGACGTCCCTGTTCCCACGTTCCCACCCGTCAGCCTTAGGATGACGGCATAAGAAGGGGGTGATGGAGGAAACGGAGACCTTCATTGAAGGCTCTATATAGCAGGAGTGAGTGGGAACACTGGGAACAGGTTCGTTTGTTTTGAAAAATACGGATTTTTACCGGGAGGTAGGCCGCAGGTTTTCAGATTGGGGGCGGGACTTCTCCTTCGGGTTGCAAAAACCTGACGATATTCGCCCATAGGGACCCATATCCACAGAATAGGGACATCGCGCGTCTCAAGCCGTATTGCGAACGCCCAGAGTTCTCCTGACATTAATGGCACGAACCGAGCCGAAGCTGGAAGAAGCGACCAGGTGGCGTAACGCCAATCACATCCACCTGATCATCAGGTCTTCTTCCTGAACCGTCTCATATTTTTGACCCGCAAGCAATATTCGCCTGCGAACAATGGAGTGTGTTCATGAAACATTCTTTGAACGACGAGAACAGGACCAAGGTTCCCACCGGAAAACCGCATCGTCCTTTTAACCGCAACATTTTTCAGGAAGTCAACGCCGTGGCCTTGCCCCAGCTGGAGGGATTGTGCGCTTACTGGTTGGGGCAGGGGCGTAAAGAGGGGCATGAGTATGTGGCACTCAACCCGACCCGTGCCGACAACAATTTGGGGTCTTTCCGCATCAATCTGATTTCGGGAAAGTGGGCAGATTTTGCGACTGGTGATCGTGGCGGCGATGTGATCAGCTATTACGCCTACATCAACGATTTGTCGCAGATCGAAGCAGCGCGTGCCTTGGCAAAAGACCTGGGGGTGCCGTCATGAACGATATGTCTCCCTCCCGCTCTGCACCTGTTGTCCGGGAACTCGCGCCGGATGCGCAGATCGTAGTTGAGATCCCGCCGGAAACCGCCTGGCCGGATCTTTCTGGCCAGCCTTCGTTTGTGGCATGCTACCCGTATTATTGGGAGAACGGCACGAAGGCGATGATGATCGCCCGCTATGAACGGTCCGATCACGAGAAGCCGGGCCAGATCAAGAAGACGTTTTTTCCCCATACGTTTTGGCAGAATGCCGATGGGAGTGCTGTATGGGCCCGCAAGGGTATGGAGGTCCCGATGCCGGTATATAACCTGCTCGACCTCAATCAGCGCCCTAATGCCTTGGTCGTCATGAGCGAGGGGGAGAAATGCGCGGATGCGGTAAAGGCGGCTTTTTCCGACTGTGTCAGCATCACCTGGGCAGGGGGCGCAAACGCTGTGAAGAGGACCGACTTCTCGTCGCTTGAAGGCCGTGATGTTGTGGTTTTCCCGGACCATGATGACTCGGGCCAGGCGGCGGTGAAAGTTTTGACGGAGATCTTGATTGATAAAGGCGCAAAACGGGTGCGGGTGCTTGATATTGCAGCCCTTGGCGCATGCGTGTCGGAAGATGCGCCGAAAGGGTTTGATATCGCTGATGCCATCCGCGATGGTTTGTCTGTTGCGCGCTTCAAAGAGATTCTGGACGCGCATCCGAAGCTGATGAGCACTGCCTTTGAGGCTAACGTGGCCCCCCAGGAGCGCATCGCCCCCATTGAAGAGACGTTGTCAGGAGAGCCGGCCCTCAAAGCTGGGACGCCTGCGGACGCCTCTCGTGAGGAAGAAAACCCCTCGACCGGCGAAGCGGACACCGAAGGAAATCCTTTCCTGGCGTATCTCGAACAGGAGTGGGGCTATACGCCGAATTTCCCGGAAGGCTACGGGCTTACCAATGGAGGCTTGTATAAACACGGTCTCACGGGGCGGGGAGAACCTGTCAGGACGTTTGCCGGCTCACCCATTGCAGTGGTCGGGCAGGGGCGCATGGCTGACGGCGAGACGGGTTGGGGGTGTATGGTGGTGTTTCCGCGTCCTGACGGGACATATGCGACCGTCTTCTTGCCCAATAGCCTCTCGGTTGGTGATGGGAAGGAAGTGCGCGCGATGCTGGCCGAGCATGGGTTCCAGTGCCCCAACGACCGCGCCGGAAGGCTCGCATTGGCCGACTTCATCAGTCAGTCTGATGCGCCCGACATTATTGAGATCACGCACCGCCCTGGCTGGATTGGTGATAGCTTTGCCCTTCCGCAGGGGGTGATCTCGCCGCCGGATAAGCCGCGCCGGATCAAGATCGACATGGGCGATAAGAAGCATTTTTTTGCCAAGGCTGGTCAGGCAGAAGATTGGCGCGCCCTTGCCAGTTTGGTTGAGAGGTCCTCGCGGGCCGCTTTTGCTCTCTGCGTTGCCTTCGCCGCCGTGCTGCTGAAACCGATGGGGGAGAGCGGTGGCGGGTTCCATCTGTATGGTCGTTCGTCCCGCAGTAAAACGACATTCTTGGTGCTGGCGGGATCCGTCTTTGGCGGGGGCGGGATTGATGGATTTGTCCAGAGTTGGCTGCGGACGGGCAATAGTGCGGAAGCGACGGCGGCCGATCATAATGATAGTCTGGTTGCTTTGGATGAGTTGGGCGTGTCCAATCCCGACCTTGCCGCTGATCTCTATTATATGCTTGCAAACGGTCATGGAAAGGGACGCGCAACTGTTGTGGGATCGGCGCGCCAAAGCGTTCAGTGGCGGGTGATGACCCTGTCTTCGGGCGAGACCTCTTCCGTTGTGCATATGCGCTCAACTGCGCGTGGTGCGAACAAGCGCTATACCGGAGGTGTTGCCGTTCGGATGGTCGATATCCCGATTGAAGTGGCGGAAGATCAGAGTTTTGAAGACATCGGATGTTTTGAGAATGAGCGCGCGATGGCAGAACACATTGGTCGCGAGGCCCGCCGTGTCTATGGCCACGCCGCGCCTGAGTTCATCACACATCTTGTGTCGGACCTGGGTGCCCACATCAAAGCGGCTGAGGATATCAAAACACGTTTCATCGAGGCCGTGACGGAGCAAACCGATGATCCGCAGGTGAAACGCGTCGCGGGTCGTTTTGGTGTGGTCGCGGCAGCGGGTGAGCTTGCCGTGCGGTTTGGGGTCTTGCCCTGGCGCGCAGAGGCGGCCTTCAATGCTGCGGTGATCTGTTTCAGCGCTTGGAAAGATGCACGGGGGACATCCCAATCTGAAGAGGAGCGGGATGCGTTGCGCGCCCTTCGGACGTTTTTTGAGCTTTACGGGCGTTCCCGCTTTGAGGCAATCACGGTGCTTGATGATCCCAATTCGGACCAGGGCGTTCAGCGCGAGGGGGAAGGCCACGTCCGTGACCGCTGCGGCTATCGGACGGTAGGTGTTGATGGCAATGCGGTGCTCTACGTCACGCCCGAAGCCTTCCGCTCGGAAGTCTGCGCCGGGCATAGTCCCGAAATCATGCTCCGCGTTGCCCGGGAGCGCGGCGCGTTGATCGTAGGGGAGGGGGGGCATCTTCAGAAAAACGTCCGGCTTCCGGAACGCAGCGGCACCAGCCGCGTCTATGTCTTCTTGCCCCATGCGCTCTATTCCAAAGACGACAAACCCGACTGAGGGGTAGGGCCGGGCGCGACATCCTGAAGATCGCTCGGCATCGTGCTGTTGCCGGGCGGTCTTCGGCGAACCTGCGTCGCTGAGACGTTCATCTGTGCTGGGCGCCTCTACTCAGCTACGGGACCCTCTCCCACCCGCTCAATCCCCATGTCGCGTCCGCCGAGCCCTGCATGGTGCTTGACGATAAGGCGGATAAACCTGCGCACCAGCATCATTGCTGGTGCGTCCTTCTCGGAGGTAGAGGATGGCGCGTGATCAAAAAATGCGGGCCGCCGCGACAGATAGAGTTTGCCGTTTACCACTTTGCTCTCTCCTGTCTCCACCGCCTCCATCATCTGGCCCATGGCATCGATGGCTTCGGTCAAATCAGCTTCACGCCGCTGGAGGGATTGGGCGCGGAGCTTTAATTCTTCAGCTGTCTGTACCAGTATCTTGTTTTTTTGTTTCAACTGTTTGATCTCATCTGCCATGCGCTTGGCCTGCTTTTTGTCGGCTGCATGCGCTTTGGTTGACCGGCGCGCTTGGCGTGGGCCATCCCGCAATAGACCTGAAGGTTTGCCGACAGCCTCATAATACGCGTCCTGAAACGCCCGCATCGCCGCCGCGTAAACCTTGTGGACCTGCGGCTTGCCACGTGCGGTGCGGCCCTGTTTGACATGCAGCGCGTTGCGGCGTTTCCAATCCTGAATGAGTTCGGCATTCTTTGCCTTGATACGGACGCACTCCGTCTCCCATGCCGCGATCGCCTTCGCGTAAGCCAGTTCATTCTGCGCTCGCTTGATGGCGTTTTTTGCCGGCCGCGGTTTCTTGGGCTTTTTGGGCCGCGGGATCATACTGGGCCGTTGCAAGGGCACCACTGCATCCGATCCTTGAGCCTCGCGAAATTTGGCCGCGGCAACCTTCCCGACGTGCAGCCTATTTGCATCAAGTTTTGGATCAGCCGTGTTCATCGCCAGGATGTGGATGTGAACATGCGCCTCATCAAGATGCAGAACTGAGGTGTAGTCGATCCCGTCTGGCATGCGGCCTTTGAAGTGTTCTTTAACATGCAGCATCCAAGCGCTGATAGTCTCAACATGGGTATCAGGGTCAGCCAGGAACTCAGCAGATTGCAGCGGATGGGAATGAATCTCAGTATAGAGTGTCGCCGCATCCTGCCGCAGCTTGCGTTCGTAGGTGGAGCCGTCCTTGCGCTTCACAGTTTCCTTCATCTCAGCCCGAAGGCGGACGTATTCCTTTCTGAAGTCGCTCAGTGTGAGTGTGCCGAAGAACTGCCTGGCGGGCAAAGGCATATCGACATGTGTCGAATACTGCGGATCCCGAGCTGCCTCGCCCAGAACCTGATCTGCATTGTTGTAGTGATCTTTCGAGCCTTGGACGGGCGTCGATTGCGCGCTGTACGTCTCGATATGAGCGAACTGATAAGCCATGGGTCTGCTCCGTTTGATACCCTGGCTATTCAGCTATGATGATCTTGTGAAAATCTGAAAAGGTTTCTGTTCAGTATACCCATTTTTTACGATACTTAGGGTGCTATTCTCTTCTTCAGGAAAACTGTTTGCGAAATGATCGCAATATTTGAAGCACCCGGTTCTGGGCCAAAAATTCTATCTATATAGACAGACTGTAGGTAGCTTTTGATGGCACGGGGGGTTATCAAGAAACGGGTCGCTCTCGTCGATCAGGACCGCGCTAATGTGCCCTTGACCGTTTTTATCGGCGTCAGCACCTCACATCACGAGATCGATTAGCTCAATCGCTTTCACGAGCAGTGATCGGCGAGATAAACGGCCGACTCGGGCCTGAGAATGCAATCCGCCACATTGACCGCAAGCATCTAAACAATCGGATCGAGAGGGCTTTGTTGCGCAAAGAGTGTGAAGCCCGGACCTCCCCTTTCCCCGGACGGACTTATCCCATGGGCTCTGTGACAGGTATGCCGAGCGCGGTGTAGCCGTTTAGCACGGCAGCGCGGATCTGGAGTTCGGCGACCTGGCGATCGAAGTCGCGTGCCATGAGGCTCTGCCCCAGCAGCTTCACGCAGTGCATCTTCGTCTCGGCGCGACTTCGGCGGTGATAACCGGTCCATTTTCGCCAGATGGCGCGGCCGAGGTATTTCGAGGCGCGCAGCGCCTCGTTTCTGGCGATCGCACCGGCCGTCAATGGCTTCCAAGGCTTGGCGTTCTTGCGTGGCGGTATGACAGCATCGGCGCCCCGATCGGCGATGGCGTCGTGGCACTTGCGCGTGTCGTAGGCGCCATCCGCGGTGACCGAGCCGATCTCCACGTCGTCGGGGATCTGGTCAAGCAGCTCGGGCAGCATGGGCGCATCACCAATGTTGCTACCCGTGATCTCGATGGCTCGGATCTCCAGCGTCTGTTCGTCGACGCCGATGTGGATCTTGCGCCACAGACGGCGTTTCGCGCCACCATGCTTGCGGGCATGCCACTCGCCTTCGCCCTCTGCCTTGATGCCAGTGCTGTCGACCAGCAGGTTCAGGGGGCCCTGCGAGCCGCGGTAGGGGATGGTCACGGCCAGGGTTTTCTGGCGCCGGCTCAGCGTGCTGAAATCTGGCACCGACCAGTCGAGGCCGACCAGGCGGAGCAGGCTCTCCACGAACCCGGTCGTCTGCCGGAGGGCCATGCCGAAGATCACCTTCATCGTCCGGCACGTCTGGATCGCGGCATCGCTATACTGTGGCTGCCTGCCTCGCTTGCCCGTTGGCGGGGGCACCCACACCATGTCCGGGTCGAACCAGATCGTCAGGGAGCCACGTTGCCTCAGCGCTTCGTTATAGGCCGGCCAGTTCTTGGTCTTGTAGCTCGGCGGAATGGGTCTGCTCATGCAGACCAGCTACCACGCTGGATTCCCGAGATGAATCCCTCACTCGGCGTTTGCGCAACAAAGCCCTACGCCTTGCATTCTCTGCTTGGTGTTCCTTTCGAAGGAACTCGAACGGAGCTTCATAGTATGAGGCATCCACCTCGTTCATCTCACTGCCGAAATCGATTGACCTGCTCCCCAGAGAGTCCTCATTTATGAGTTAGCTCTGTTCGGGTTTTGGTCTTCGTTTGACCGGTTAGCATATTCGTGCGGTGTCAGGCCAGCGAGGCTTGAGTGCGGGCGGCGGTGACTGGCTTCAGGCGCAACGCCGCAAGATCTCCAGCAAGTCCCGATTGGGCGGAAAGCTTGCCTACATCCATAACCACTGGGACGGGCTGCAAACCTTCCTGTCCGACGGCCGCGTCGAGATCGACAACAACCGCGTCGAAAACCTGATCCGACCCATCGCCCTCAGTCGCAAGAACGCACTTTTTGCCGGTCACGACGAAGGCGGCATCGCCTCCTTGATCGAGACCTGCAAGATCAACGGCATCGAACCCTTCGCCTATCTGAAGGCTACCCTCACAGCCATCGCCAACGGCCATCCGCAAAGCCGCATCGACGATGCTGCTGCCGTGGAACTTCACGCCGTCAAGATAAGCCGACAGTGGGGTCCAGCGACCGCTTACGAGCAACCTGATGACGTCGACGTCAACGCGTGGAAACCGTCGACGATCCCAAGATCGAGAAACCGACCGATGTGATCATTCGGGTGACCACCACCAACATTTGCGGGTCTGACCTTCACATGTACGATGGCCGTACCAGCTTCGAGAAGGGCAGGGTTTTTGGTCACGAAAACCTTGGCGAAGTCATCGAGGTTGGCGCTGCCGTAGATCAGATCAAGACGGGCGATCGCGTCTGTATGCCGTTCAACGTGGGTTGCGGGTTCTGCGAAAATTGCGAACGCGGTCTGACGGCGTTTTGCCTCACGACCAACCCCGGAACCGCCGGCGCAGCGTATGGCTTTGCCGAGATGGGGCCGTGGCAAGGCGGTCAGGCCGAGTTGCTGCGCGTTCCTTATGCGGACTTCAATTGTCTGAAGCTGCCCGAGGACGCTGAGGAGAAGGAGGACGACTATGTCATGCTCTCCGACATCTTCCCGACGGGTTGGCATGGCGTCGAAATGTCCGGTTTCCTGCCCGGCGAAAGCATCGCGATCTACGGCGCTGGTCCGGTCGGCTTGATGGCCGCGCACTCAGCCCAAATCCGCGGTGCCTCTCAGATCTTTGTGGTCGATTCTCACGATGACCGCCTGACATTGGCCGAGGCGATGGGCGCGGTTCCGATCGACATGCGCAAGGGCGATCCCGCCCAGCAGATCCTTGACGCAACCGGCGGCCGCGGGACCGACCGGGGGGTCGAGGCGGTCGGGTATCAGTGTTGCGATCGCCACGGCAAGGAGCGCAGCAATTACACGATGAACTGCCTCGTCAAAAGCACGAAGGCCACCGGCGGAATCGGCGTCGTCGGCGTGTTCGTTCCGGAAGACCCGAACGCGCCCGACGATCTCCAGAAGGAAGGCAAGATTGCGTTCGACTTCGGCAACTTTTGGTTCAAGGGTCAGAAGATCGGCACCGGACAATGTAATGTGAAGCATTATAACCGGCGGCTGATGAGCCTTATCGAGCATGGCCGGGCCAATCCTGCCCAAATCATCTCGCACCGGCTGCCGCTTGATCAGGCACCAGACGCCTACAAGCATTTCGACGAGCGCGATGATGGTTGGACGAAGGTCTTGCTCAAGCCGGGCGCCTGACCTTAGTCTTCGACGGAATAGGAAATCAATTATGACTTTGGAAGGTAAAACAGTTGCTATTCTGATCGCGCCCCGCGGGACGGAAGAGCCAGAATTCTCGATGCCCAAGCAAGCTATCGAGGATGCTGGCGGCAAAGTGACCGTGGTCAGTTTTGAAACGGGCAAGGCTCGCACAGTCAATAGCGATCTTGACGAGGGCGGCAGCTATACTATCGACAAGACGTTTGCCGAGGTCAAAGCCGACGATTTCGATGGCCTTGTCGTGCCCGGGGGGACTGTCGGTGCCGACAAGCTGCGCGGCAGCGGCGAGGCAATCGGTTTCATCTGGGCCTTCTTCGATCAAAAAAAACCGGTTGCGGCTATATGCCATGCACCCTGGACATTGATTGAGGCTGACGTGCTTAAGGGGCGTTCCTTGACGTCCTACCCAACGCTGAAGGTCGATATCGAGAACGCTGGCGGTACATGGATAAATGAGGAAGTGGTAGTCGACAACGGCCTTGTCACAAGCCGCGACCCCAACGATTTACCCGCCTTCTGTGCCAAACTCGTAGAGCAAGTCGCGGCAGGTGTGGGCGCTAGAATCGCAGCCGGGAATTAGAGACGGGGCGGTCTCGACAAACCATTTGAGGTCCCGCTCACGGAAGAAGATCAACGCGAGACAGGCGTAGCGGATTGGCGGTGGTGATGGCCATCCGCTATGCCGCGTATCAGACGAACACTGCGCGCCGGACGAGTAGTTAAACGTTAAGTCGCTTCAACCGCGGTGAACTCCTCGGCGGCGCTGATAGGCTTCTAGGCGTGACGTGCTCCCCTGAAAAGTCCGGGGTTTGAGGTTCGCCTGTTCTCCAAACGAGGAGACAGACGATGCGGAAAAGCCGTTTCAGCGAAGAGCAGATCATTGGCATCCTGAAGGAGCACCAAGCCGGGATCGGCGCCAAGGAGCTCTGCCGGAAGCATGGCGTCAGCGATGGCACATTTTACAAGTGGCGCTCGAAGTATGGGGGCATGGAAGTGTCGGAGGCCAAACGGCTGAAGGCGCTTGAGGCCGAGAACGCGAAGCTCAAGAAGATGCTCGCCGAGCACATGCTGGATGTGGCCACGCTCAAGGAGATGCTGGGAAAAACTTCTGAAGCCCGGTGCAAGGCGGAAAGCCGTGGACTGGGCCATCACAGAGAAGAGCTATAACCAGCGGCGGGCCTGTGCCCTGGCCGGGATTGATCCGCGTGTGTATCGACGTAGATCAACCAGACCTGCGGACACCGAGCTGCGAGAGAGGCTGAAGGAGCTATCCGAAAGTGGATGGTTGAATGACACAAGCTATTCGGGACCAATCGGTTTATGAGCACATTACCCTTGATATGTGCCGCGAAGGGTTGGCCGTTTTAGGTCCTGTGCGTGCAAACTGAAGAATAACTCCGCGGCCCCGATGCTAACCAAACATGCGCGGACCGCCGAAGGATGTAGGGGGCGACACCGTCAGCCACGTCAAGGCTGCACGACCGCGAAGTCAGCGTGGAATTAATCTCAATTCAAGCAGCAGTTCGCTTTTCCCCAAGAATCAAGCTGAGAATGATTTCATCTGGCAGGTTCGTGGAGATGACATCCAGCATTCACACACCACTCGACAACCTGATCGATGTCAGCCGCGAGAGCGGTTTCAAGCCCGCCAGCAAAGGTCTGGAAGGCCGGTAGGTTCAAGCCATTGACCCCCAGAAGAACCGGAAGATTTCGTTCCAGAGCCTCGGCGATCAGCGGCGCCATGCCGCGCCCTTCGGCCTCTTGCTTGCCGAACTTGTTGACGATCAGCAGATCGGCGCCGGGCATTGCGCGCGAGACGCCGGCAACCGCCTGTTCCAGGACACCTGCATCCAGGCGGCAGCCACGAGCAAGGTTGCCGCGATCCTCACTGATGCGCAGGACCGGACCATCGGGCAGGACGACAATGTCCATGTCGCACTTTGTCCGATCCGCTCGCTCGATGTTGGTTTGCACGGTTCCCGCCAGCTTCAGGCCCCGGTTCTGCAATCGGGCGGCAACCTGAGCCAGGAACCGGTCGTTTGCGCCGCGTCCGGGCAGGCTAAAGTAACCGAGAGACATTTCTGTTTTTCCTATAACAAGCTGCATGAAGATCCGCTTGCTGCGGTCTAGATCCGGGCCAAATCGAGTGAAGCCTAGCCCGATCTCCCGGTGCCTGCCAGTGACGCCGCCTGCGCCAGAAAGTCACATAGACTGAGGCGATTGATGCTTTCCAGGGCAGATGCCTCAGGGTGTAAATCCCTCTCCCAAGACACTAGAGCATCCCGCAGTTCCATCGGATACAAAGCGCAGGGCACGAAAGGCGGCGGCAGGTCAGTTCCCCGATCCACTGTCCTCTTCAGGCACGGTCTGCCCTGTCTGAGGCTGAGCAACTGCATCAGCATCCGGAACGTCAGTTGTGACAGCCTGAGTTACGTCGGCCTCGGGCCGCTGCGGGCAGGTGTTCAGGCTGACCACCGGATCGCACTGGCCATCGATCCCAGTATCCTCGCGCTCGACCGGCTTGCCCTCGCGTGCGGGCAGCGGTGTGACAGTTGCCGGATTGGCTGTGGGGATCGAGGTCGAGGTGCCCGGCACCGGATTGCCGTGCAGGGCAGTCGGCGAGCCAAGGGGGCCTCCTGTCAACTCAGGCAGCATCGCGTGAGGATTGGCAGGCGCTGAACCCTCGGGTGCCGCACCCTCGGGCTGCGCAGCGTCAGGTGTGGCTGGAGCAGAGGGGGCTTCCTGGGCAAGCGCCGACGAAACAAGGATCAGCGCTACCGCTGCAGGTCCAAAGATACCAGACATCACACGCATCGCATCCATCTCCTTTGCACGCTCCTGGGTCATGAACGCATAAATGGCTCTTTGGTTCAACCGTCTGGAGGTTGAACTTCACCTTCCATTGTGTTTTGCTTGCAACAAGAAGGCCTGTTTGTGATTGTTGTCTTGTTCCAGATCAAGGACCGCGCGCATCGCGAGGTTCAAACACTGCAGACACAAGATAGAAGGATGAGCCCATGAGTGCATTTCAAATCTCCCGCCGTGGCTTCATGCAGGCTGGTGCGGCAGCGGTTGGAGTGACCAGCCTTGGCCACATGATGGGCAGCACTGCTCTTGCTGCCATCGACCCGAACTCGCATGGCCAGCGGGTCTTCCATGCCTCGCATTTCGGCCCCTTCGAGGCGGTCGTGCGGGATGGGCGCATCACTGCGGTTTCTCCGATCACGGAACTCGACCATCAGCCCACCGACATGCTGATGCTGGGCGTCATGGACCGCACCTATGACGACAGCCGCATCCTCCATCCCATGGTCCGCAAGTCCTACCTGGACGGCTGGCAGACGGGAGACACCAAGCCGGAACTGCGCGGCAAGGAGGAATTCGTTCAGGTCGACTGGGATACCGCCCTGGCCCTGACCGCCAATGCCATCGTCAAGACCATCGAGGAAAACGGCAACGAGGCGATCTTCAGCTCCTCCTACGGCGGCTGGTCAAATGCCGGCTCGTTCCGCCCGAACGTCATGCAGCAACGCTTCTTCAACCTGGTCGGCGGCTGCACCATCACCCAGGGCGACTTCTCGGCCGGCGCGTCGCAGGTGGCCCTGCCTCACATCATCGGTGACATGGAGGTCTATTCGCCCCAGACCGCATGGGAGGTCGTGCGCGACAACACCGAGGTCTTCGTCCTCGTCGGCTGCGACCCGGTCAAGAACAACCGGATCGAGTTCACCGTGGCCGACCACGGCATGTCCCGCCCCTGGGCCGAGATCCGCGACGCGGGCTGCCGCTTCATCTCGATCAACCCGCAGCGCACGGCGTCGGATTCCTACCTGAATGCGGACTGGGTGCAGATCGTGCCCAACACGGACATCGCGCTGTTCCTGGGCATGGCCCATCACGTGCTGGAACAAGGTCTGGAAGACCGCGCCTACATGGACAAGTACACGACCGGCGCCGACCGCTGGATCGCCTATGTCAAGGGCGAGGATGACGGCACCGCCAAGACGCCCGACTGGGCCGCGGGCATCACCGGCATCCCGGCCGACAAGATCCGCGAGATGGCCGAGCTTTTCGCCAAATCGCGCACCCAGTTCGGCGGCGCCTGGTCGCTGCAGCGGGCCCATCACGGCGAACTGACCCACCACGCGATCATCAACTTCGCCGCGCTCATCGGCAAGATCGGCAAGCCCGGCGAAGGCGCCGGCTTCAGCTGGCACTATGGCAGCGGCGGGATGCCGCAGTCGGGCCAGCCCACGCCCACGGGGCTGTCGGCGGGCAAGAACCTCGTGGACAAGCTCTGCCCCGCCAGCCGCATCGTCGAGATGCTGGAAAATCCCGGCAAGGAGTTCTTCTACAACGGCCAGACCCGCACCTATCCCGACATCCGGATGATCTACAACGCAGGCAACAACTTCGTCTCGCACCAGCAGGACCTGAACCGGCTGCTGAAAGCCTTCGGCAAGCTGCACACCATCGTCAGCCAGGACGTCTGGTGGACCGCCGCCGTCCGGTGGGCCGACATCGTGCTGCCCGCGTCAAGCACGCTGGAACGCGACGACATCTCGGTCGGCGGCACCTATTCCAACGACAAGATCTACGCGATGAAGAAGGTCATCGAACCGCAGGGCGAAGCGATGAGCGATTACGAGATCTTCGAGGAGCTTGCCGACAAGATGGGTCTCTGGGCGCAGTTCACCGACAGCGTGGATTATATGGACCACATCCGCGCGGCCTATGAACGCACCGGCGCGTCGAAGACCACGCCCTTCGAGGAGTTCTGGGAAAAGGGCTATGCCCTGCAACCAGCCCCCCCCGAGGCCCGCAAATGGGTGCGCCACGGCGCCTTCTACGAAGACCCCGAGGCAAACCCGCTGCACACGCTGTCGGGCAAGATCGAAATGTTCTGTTCGTCCATCGCCGACATGAACGTGCCCGACAACCCCGGCATGCCCGTCTGGCAGGAACCGCTGGAATATCTGGGCAACGCCAAGGAAGGCCAGCTGCACATCGTCAGCCCGCATCCCTGGTATCGCCTGCACAGCCAGATGGACAACTCAGCCAAGCTGCGCGAGCTTTATAAGATCGACGGGCGCGAACCCGTGCGGATGAACCGCCAGGACGCCGAGGCGCGCGGCATCGCCGATGGCGATCTGGTGGAAATCCGCAACGAACGCGGCGCGGTGATCGCCGGGGCGGTGCTGTCGGACGACATCATGCCAGGCGTCATGTCGCTATATGAAGGGGCCTGGCCGGATCTGGACAGCAAGGGGCGCTGCAATTCCGGGCAGATCAACTGGATCACCTCGGAACGTCCGGCCTCGGGGCTGACGCAGGCAACCATCGCCAATACCTGCGTGGCCTCGGTCGCCAAATGCGAGGACGCCGAGCGTCCGAACCAGGCCCACCAGAATCCGGCCATCCTGACCGACTACCAGTTCGCCGCCATCGACGAATCCGAACTGGGCTTGGACCGCGTGGCGGATATCGTGGAGTCGCTTTATGCGGAAATGGAGGAAGGCGAGCGCATCTTCTATCAGCGCTGCACGGTCTGCCACGGCCCCCGCGATCCGGGCGGCTTCACCCAGCTGCAATGGCGCGGCATCACGCCCTCGATGTTCCCGCGCGCGGGTCTGGATGATGACGAAGCGGCGCTGGTCACCGACTTCCTGATGCGCAACGCATCCGACGCCGCCGTGGCGAACTGATCCCCACAGTGCGGGGTCGGCCGGATGGCTGGCCCCGCACTCGCAGGAATGCCCCGGACCTTTGCCGAACCTTTCATGGGGACAGCATCGGACACGGCCGGCAGGCACCATGACCGAAGGCGCCCCCTGCCGTTCCGGGATCGTCGGTCAAGCCACCGCGAAACGCAAAGGGGCGGCAATCTGCCGCCCCTTTCCCGTCATTGCATGGTTTGTGCCCGGTTATTCCACCTTGGCAATTTCCGCGTCCAGCCGCTCGCGCGCCTTCTTGGGCATCTTCGCGGTCTGGGCATCTTCCAGGTTCGCGGGCGCATCGCCCACCTGGACCAGGGCGACCATGCCCATGGCAAAGTGCGGCGTGCATTTCACGCCGTAAAGGCCCGGCTCGGTCACGGTCAAAGAGAATTCGTCGTTGATCTTGCTCTTGAAGGTCTCGACACCCTCGGGAAGAATTTCCTTGATGGATTCGACGTTGTGGCTCTTGTCGGTGGGCACGAAGTGAATCACGTCGCCCGGCTCGGCTTTCACGAAAGCAGGCTCGAAGACCATCGTCCCTGCCTCACCCTTGTTCAGCATCTCGACCTCATGCTCGGCGGCAAAGCCAGTGCCGGCCAAGGCAAGGAGCAGAACGGGGGCGGCAAGGAAGGACAGGCGTTTCATCAGTAATCTCCTAGTTGAACGGACCAATCGGGGTCCGTTGAGAGGTGGTATAGGCAGTCTCGGGCGCCTCTGCCTTGATCCAGCGCAAAGGACGGGCCGATAGTGTCCCAAGGAATGGTGTAACTTTGTTCTTCGGCCATGGCTTGGCCACAGTTACAGGGCGGCGATTGTCGCCGGGTCCATAGGGGTAGTATCGCAAATGGCGGCGACGGTTTCCAGTGTCATGTAGCGCCGCGTGATTGCCCACTCATCATTTTGCTCCAGCATCAGGGCTCCGACCAGTCGTGTGACTGCGGCCTCGTTTGGAAAGATGCCGACAACGTTGGTCCGCCGCTTGATCTCCTTGTTGAGGCGTTCAAGCGGGTTGGTGCTGTGGATTTTGACCCAGTGCTCGCGAGGGAAGCTCTTGTAGGCCAGCACGTCATCCTCCGCACGGCGCATTAAATCCGCGAGCTTAGGATGGCGCGGATCAAACGCGTCGATCAGCTTGGCCCAGTGCTCCTTTGATGCGGCCAGCGTGTTTTGGTCGAAGGCGGTTCTGAGCGCCGCCGTGACGATTGGCTTGTCCTTCTTGCCGACGCAAGCAAGTGCGTTGCGCATGAAGTGGACGCGGCAGCGCTGGACGGTCGCACCGGCGGACCTCATGGCGAAGATCGACCGGTGAGGTCAGTCGCGGACTGTTTCGCCTGCATGGTCCGAGCAGCGAAGCGCAGACATACTCTAGTCGTTTTCCAAAACGGGCCGCTAAGGAACGCCTTCCCGCCGCGCGAACATATTCGGCACCCCACCAATCTGGGCATGCTGAGGCAACCTGCCGGGGGGACTAACGGCGGGTTCGCAAGATCTCGGCGATACCTCGACTTTAGAAGGCATCCACGAGCGCTTTATCGCCGACTAACCGGCCCTAATCACCCAAATTGAATAATAGCTGCGGGTGAGGTTGCCCTTCGCCACCGCCGCACCCAAGTCGTTTTCAAACCGAAGGAGATCATACAGATGCAATGTCCGATTGATGGAAGTTCCCTGATCATGACTGATCGTTCAGGTGTTGAGATCGATTACTGCCCTCAATGCCGCGGCGTGTGGTTGGACCGGGGCGAGCTTGACAAGATCATTGAAAGAAATATCCCCGATCCTTCAAAGCTGCCGGAGGCTTATCCCGACGATAAGCTTCGCTCCCTTGAGCGCGAAGAATACCACAGGAAACCTCACAAAAAGAAGCGGCGAGATAGCTTTCTCAGCGAACTGTTCGACTTCTGATCTCAATTGGCGAGATGCTTCGCTGGCACCACTTTTATAGTATCATTGATAGGACCGGTGGGACTTTCTTTGCGGCCGTTCCTTTCGCTACCACTCTTAGTGCGACGGCGCGATATTCATCGCACGATGCGCCAGAATCGGATCGAGCCAGTAAAGTTTAGTCCCTAGGATCAGCTTGCCGAGTGATTGGCAAGATACGAGGGACCGCGGCCAGAATGATCAGCAAAATTAGCGTCGATAGGACAGCTGTCGCCTCCAGCCCCAGGCCAACAACGATGCCAATCCCGGCAGTTGCCCAGATGTTTGCGGCGGTGGTCAGGCCTTGGATTGTCTGTTCGGTGGTCCGGACGATGATCGCTCCTGCACCCAGAAAACCGATGCCCTGCACGATCCCTTGCAAGATGCGCGACATATCTGGCATCGGCATTCCACTTTGCAACGGGCCGATTACAAACAACGCCGCACCTACAGCCACCAGCATGTGTGTCCGCACCCCTGCGCTTCTGGCTCTAAGTTCTCGTTCATATCCAAGAATGCCGCCCAATAGGGCCGCAAGTGCCAATCTCAAGGTGATACGCGTTATCGTAGCTATGTCAGGTATGTCGGAGAACTCATTAACGACGGTCGCCCAGATTTCTTGGCCCATATTAGTAATCCAATGCTGAAAAAAATTTCTCTACCGCTCGTTGCCGGACCGGGCTCTTGCTTGAGTGGCGGTCGTTCTTAACAATCAGTGGCTAAAACAGCACATAGAAGTGCGTTCGATAGTTAGCTCGTTTGGCAATCACGCCAATCCCGAATGAGTTATTATTTTTTCGGGACCCGCGAGATGCACAGGGACAAATGTGGAACTGTCTATTTCCTCTCTTGATCAGCAGGCATTTGATCCAAGGTTGGCCACTTGTTTGGACCATTCCTCGACTTTATCGGGTAAAGGCTCGCTCGCTTCAGAAAAGTGTGTGACGTGCAGGGGTGTGATGCCTGTGAACCCAAAGATTTGCGCGCGGAGCTGGCGTATCATTGCATTTCTATAGACGAGCCTGAAAAACCAGTTCGGGGTGTCAGAGGTCATAATCACGCGCCCGGTTCGCCCGTTCAAAAGTGGCTTCGGCATACCCAGCCACGTCTTCTCTCGTGTATTGAACGCAGTGCCGGGTAGAAGGACCCTGTCAAACAGGCCTTTCAACTTCGCTGGCATACCTCCCCACCACATCGGCGGTCTTGTCGCCACGAAGCGCTTCCAACGCCACCTTGACCTTAAACTGATCTGTAAAGTTCCGGCGCTTTGCCATTCTCGTATCCCTTCAAAGGTTTGGGATACACCTTAGCCGACTGTCCAGTTTTCTGGGACCACTTCAACCCTATACTCGCTTTGTCTACGATCGGCGCTCTGAATTTGTAGCTTAGCTATGTATTACAGTTGAGAGCTAAGGCTGTAAGAACCCCCGGTCTCAGCAATTCCGATGAGAACAGCTTTCTGACAAACTCGCTCCATGCAACGCCGAACGGCAGCTTTGTCCGCATCGCGGCGCGGCGAACAGCGGGTTCGTGCCCACTCTACCCAATTTCTGCAATGCCGCTAATGTCTGAGATTACGGTAAGGCAAAACGTTCAACAACCCCTTGGGTTTTGAGCAGATCTCATGGCAGCATCAAACAAAGGTTTTGCGACCGTGCCAAATGGAGTTTGGTGAAACGCTTTTTCTCGTGTATTGTTAGAGTATAATCATAAAGGAATGGATACTATGACGTCTTTAAAATCCACATCAATTGCATTGTTCGTTGGGATTTCGGCTTTGGCCTTCGCTCCAGTTGCGCAGGCCGACAATTCAAACAAAGTAAAATTTAGAAGCAATATTGGCGTTGTCAACTTAACTCGCTGGCGCCGAGGAAATGGCCTGTTTTGGAGCGTCAGATGCTCGCGGCGCCCTTCCAAGCGTCGAAGGCTTCGATTCGATGATAGCGTGTTGCGTTTGCGGAACGGCGGCTGGCGGGAACTGAGAAACGGTTTCGGACGGCAGTGTGGCAGGCTACAAACCGTTGCAACCCGCCCGGAGAGCGAAATCCTTGCATGCAACGCTCTCGTTTTCGAAACGGTAGATGGCTGTTTTCCGCCCTGTTGTTCAAGCCCTTGTGGGAACGATGTTCGAGACCGGATGCGACTTCACGTTTGGCCGCTCCGTAGGATCGCAGCTTGTCTGTGACGATCCGTTTGGGCAAGCCAAACCGCTTGATCAGCGCCTTCAAAAGACGCTTTGCGGCACGCTTGTCGCGTCTGGATTGCAGGATTTCCTCCAGAACAAGCCCGTTCTGATCGACCGCGCGCCAGAGCCAGAACTTCCGCCCCGATATCGTTACCACAACCTCATCGAGATGCCAGATATCGCCGGGACGGGCCTGGCGTCGACGCAAATTCCGGGCAATTTGAGGGGCAAATTTCGCCGCCCAACGCCGGATCGTCTCATAGGAAACGTCGACGCCACGGTTCAGGAGTATTTCCTCGACCTCGCGTAGGGAGAGGTTGAAACGCACATAAAGCCAAACGGCGTTGTCAACTTAACTCGCTGGCGCCGAGGAAATGGCCTGTTTTGGAGCGTCAGATGCTCGCGGCGCCCTTCCAAGCGTCGAAGGCTTCGATTCGATGATAGCGTGTTGCGTTTGCGGAACGGCGGCTGGCGGGAACTGAGAAACGGTTTCGGACGGCAGTGTGGCAGGCTACAAACCGTTGCAACCCGCCCGGAGAGCGAAATCCTTGCATGCAACGCTCTCGTTTTCGAAACGGTAGATGGCTGTTTTCCGCCCTGTTGTTCAAGCCCTTGTGGGAACGATGTTCGAGACCGGATGCGACTTCACGTTTGGCCGCTCCGTAGGATCGCAGCTTGTCTGTGACGATCCGTTTGGGCAAGCCAAACCGCTTGATCAGCGCCTTCAAAAGACGCTTTGCGGCACGCTTGTCGCGTCTGGATTGCAGGATTTCCTCCAGAACAAGCCCGTTCTGATCGACCGCGCGCCAGAGCCAGAACTTCCGCCCCGATATCGTTACCACAACCTCATCGAGATGCCAGATATCGCCGGGACGGGCCTGGCGTCGACGCAAATTCCGGGCAATTTGAGGGGCAAATTTCGCCGCCCAACGCCGGATCGTCTCATAGGAAACGTCGACGCCACGGTTCAGGAGTATTTCCTCGACCTCGCGTAGGGAGAGGTTGAAACGCACATAAAGCCAAACCGCGTGCGTGATGATCTCTGGCGGAAAACGGTGGCGCTTGTAGCTGACAGTCGTACTCATGCGTAGCAACTACGAAAAATATCCAACGCTGCCAACGGACCCGTGTTAACGTGACAATTCCGTATTTTGCAAAAAAAAGTTCGGTTTTTATATACTTATCAATGCCTTATGATCCTATTAACGGACATCCCATAAACATTCACCTATGCTCCCATATCCTTTCACCTTTCAGCCCATAAACGTTCACCTATCTGGGCCCCATCTCCCATATCCTTTCACCTTTCACCCCATAAACGTTCACCTAAAGGCGTATAAGCCTTTGTTTTAAAAAACTTTATCGGTGCCTAAACGTATTAAACGTTGTTCTTTTAAACAAATTAAACAACAACAGGAGCCTTTACGCTCTTCTATCAATGCTGGTTGTTGCTCTCTTGAGATTTTGAGAGAGTTAAAGAAAGTTGACTGAAGTCAGTACTCTCCCCTTCCAGGGAACATGGCTCTAAGGAAGGCATATGCCTCACAGATGATTAACGCTGCAGGTTACCGCATGGCTAGCATGGCCGTTATACGGCCACGCTGCGACGGTTCTCATTGACATCGATCAAAATCAGATTGTCTGCTAATAGTGCCTCCCCTAGGCGCCAGCGGTAAGCGCATGGACTTGCTGGGTAGTCCAAGCAGGCTGCGTTGGGTGCTTCAATGCAGGGAGTACCGTTCATCTTATAGTGCCCCACGAAAACCGGAGGCGCGTCGGCGCTATAGAGCAAGGCTGCAGTATCGGGTGGGAGCGCCCCGGACGGCAATTCGTCCGGTTTAGGCACTGAAAGGCAGGCTTCCCGCCACGTGGTTGCTTCTGGACGCCACCAAGCTAGACGCACTTCACAGCGCTCATGGTTGTTCATGTCGTGGAACATGTAGCCTTCAGGCAGGGAAACTTCGGGACCGGAGAGCAGCCTTTCGACAGCCTTGCCAAATGATGAGGTAGCGGCAGCCACTTCAGGTAGATCGTCAGCGTGCAACCGGCCATCAGGACGCCTGGCTTTAATAAGCTCGATTGCGGCATCGTCCCAACAAGCGTGAACTAGCCGCAAGCCATCTAACTCGTACCAGAGGGGGAGGGTCAGGAACCAATCCGTCCATGCCTTGGCTTCTTTCGTGCCTACACCAAAGGCTTCGATGAAGCTTTGATGTTGCTTGGTTTTCGCAGCTGTATGCGCGCGCAGCCAAGCACCGTCAGCGTCCTTGCGATGGTAAAGGATCGCGTTTAGCTCGTGGTTGCCCATGACCGCAACGGCGCGACCACTGTCGACCAAGCGCCGCACCCGTGAGAGCACAGCTCCCTCGTCTACCTGCTTCGTTAGTTTTCCGGCATCGATAAAGTCGCCCAGGAACGCGGCCGGAGTATCTTCGGCCACTTCTAATGAACGCTCAAGGCGATCTATATCGGCGTGGATGTCGGGGATAATTATATATTCTTTCATGTCCGCTACCTAGCGTTGCGAAGCTCATCCCGCCACCCGCGCTACGGCGCTCGGGCGAACGACACAGCCGAAAGCTTTAGGCCTCTACATCTCATATGTGATTTCTTTTATCCAAATATCGATTTTGACTTGGTTGGTGAGAAAGGTGGGCGATATAAGAAAAGCGTCTTTAAAAGATGGAAAGTTTGCCTTGTCCCATTTGAACGCCGTATCCTCCCCCACACAATCAGCAGATTTTACAAGCTCTGCGGCCATGTGGGTCGCACGATCTCAGGAAATTGACATACCAGCTCCGGTGATGCGACTGGCGGGACAATGTCTTCTTGACTGGTTTGCCGTGACTATTGCTGGCACCGCCGAGGAGCTGTCGCCAATCATAACTGCCGTTACGACCGAGGGTAAAATCGACCCTCAGGGTGTGGCTCTCGTCGGGCAACAGGGACGTGCATCAGAACAACAGGCAGCAAGGATCAATGGGACAATCAGTCATGCCCTAGATTTTGACGATGTAAACTTGCGCATGCACGGGCACCCAACCGTAACTCTAGCGCCAGCTTTGCTGGCGGTTGCCGAACAAGAAAATCTCTCGGGCGTAGCGCTTTTACGCGCATTTGCGGTGGGCTATCAAGTGGCTGGACGCCTAGGACACGCCATGGGCGACACACATTATGCCCGCGGCTTCCATGCCACGGGCACGATCGGAGCGGTGGCCGCAGCCGCAGGCTGTGCATCATTGCTAAAACTGGATGAAAATCAAACTGAAGCAGCATTGGGACTGGCCGCGACGCAGGCGTCTGGCCTTAAGGCGATGTTTGGCACCATGGCGAAACCGATGCATGCCGGAAATGCCGCGGCCAATGGGATCATAGCGGCGCGGTTGGCACAGCGTGGCTTCACAGCGCGCGCGGGGGGGCTTGAGCACCCGCAGGGCTTTGGCGCGGCCATGTCCGATGACAGTCAGTTCTCGGGGGGCGATTTCCAATCGACACCTCCTGGCGCCCCGGAATGGGAGATCACGCGCAACCTCTTCAAGTATCACGCTGCCTGCTATCTCACTCATTCTACAATTGAGGCTCTGGCCCGGCTCCGGAAAGAGCACGGAGCAATCGATCCTGCCGAAATAGCTGCGATTACATTGCACGTGCCCGAAGGTCACCGCACAGTGTGCGATGTCCTCGAGCCACGCACTGGTCTTGATATCAAGTTTTCGATCCGCCACCTTGCGGCTTTGGCGCTTGCCGGCGCTGATACTGCGGACCTTTCACTTTATTCTCAGGCCACGGCCCTTAAACCTGAGTTGGCGGCCCTTCGCAAAAAGGTCCAGCTGTCGCATCAGAGCGACCGCGCCGATCGCTACGGTGCTGAAGTCGTTGTTAATCTTGTCGATGGTACAGAGCTTAACACCTTCTGGGACGTATCTACACCGGTGGAGAACTTGGACGCGCAAGAGGATGCGTTAAAGGTCAAAGCCGCAACTTTGATTGACCCAATCTTAGGGAACGATGCGTCGAAGGCGCTCTTTGCTGCCGTGGCCGAACTGCCCACCGCGGCCGATTTGACTGGCTTGCTGGCATCAACATTACCGAGCTCAAAAGATATAACTAAAACTGGATAACTCATGGATATGGTCACAGACCTGAAGTCCCGGGCTAGGCTTTGGACGCGCGGGAATACATTTGAAGACTTCACTATCGGCCGAACTTTTACCCATCACTGGGGGCGGACGTTAGGCGAGATAGACAATACACTCTTCACCACGCTGACACTGCATTACAACCCGCAATACCTCAATGCGGAGGTCGCTGGGGCGAACGGCCACGACCGGGGACGCCCAATCAACCCGCTTTTGGTGTTCAACACGGTTTTCGGTCTCAGCGTCGAAGACCTATCTGAGGGCGGCGGCCCGTTCTTAGGTGTGGACGAATGCGTCTATGGCATGCCGGTCTATGTCGGTGACACCCTTACGGCCACAAGTGAAGTGATCTCAGCGCGCGAAAGCGACAAACGCCCCAATTTTGGCATCGTGACCTGGGCCACACGTGGCCTGAACCAAGATGGTGAAGAAGCCATCCGGTTCCGGCGCTCGAACCTGGTGCGCCGCCGTGACATGCAAGGAGAGTAAAAATGGAGATGAATGACGCCCCTTATTCGGACGACGGACGCGGTTATTTTACCGAAGAGCGCAAGATGATCCGCGACAGTGCAAGGCAGTTCACCATGAACGAGGTGTTGCCAATTGCCAATCAGTTGGACGGCCCAGATGCAGAGATCCCCGATGCCCTGAAACAAAAGATGGCCGACATGGGATACTTTGGCATTATGATCCCTGAAGAATATGGCGGTCTCGGCCTAGGCGCCTTTGAATATTGTCTTGTGGCCGAGCAGCTTGCGCGCGGCTGGATGTCGGTCGCTTCGCTGATGGCCCGCGGTCAGGGAGGTTGGATTCGCAAGGCAATGTCGCCTGAGATGCAAGCCGAATACCTACCGCGCGTGATGCGAGGTGAGTTCCTCAACGCGACTTCGTTGTCCGAGCCTGGTACCGGTTCTGACTTGGCCTCCATTTCTTGTCGCGCAGAGCGTGATGGCGAGGATTGGATTCTCACCGGCTCAAAATACTGGTGTACCTTTGCCGATGGGGCCGATTACCTGACAATCTTCGCGCGCACCGCGCCGCCACCTTCATCGGACAAGCGGTGGATGGGGATTTCCTGCTTCATGATAGAGAAAGAGCGCGGCTCCTTGCCCAAAGGAATTGCCGGATCGCCCATTCCAAAGATCGGCTATTTCGGCTGGAAGACCTTTGAACTTTCCTTTGACGGGTTCCGGGTGCCCGCCAGTCACTTGATTGGCGAAGAGGGTAGGGGGTTTCTGCTGATGGCCAAGGGGTTGGAAACTGCTCGTGCCCATACAGCCGCGCGCTCAATTGGCTTGGCGCAGGGCGCATTGGAAGATGCGATTGCCTATGCCCAAGAACGCGAACAATTTGGGATGCCAATCGCGGAGTTCCAAGCGATCCGCTTCAAGATTGCTACCATGGCAACCGAGGTAGAGGCGGCGCGACAGCTTCTCTATTCGGTTTGCAATAGTATTGATACCGGCGCGCGCTGCGACATGGAGGCATCGATGGTTAAGTATTTCGCTTCCGAGATGGCCGAACGCGTAACCTCGGAAGCCATGCAAATCTTTGGTGGGGCGGGATATACCAAGTTGCACGCCGTCGAACGCCATTGGCGCGACGCGCGGCTGACAAAGATCTTCGAGGGCACTTCGGAAATCCAGCAGCGCATCATTTCAGATAAAATTTTGGGCAAATCGCTTCTCGACAAAATCGTCGCTGACCGGGCCTTTGACAAAAAATGGGGCACAGACCCAAAGCTTGGAGCGGCGGCCGAATGACGGTGGAAACGATCAACACAGCGGCGCTGACCTCTGCTAGCAACTATTACGAGGATTTTGTGGCGGGCGATGTCTGGCGCCATGCCCGCGGCAAGACAATGACCGAGATGGACAATGTCTTGCTGACCAATCTGGTACTGAACACCGCCGAAGGTCATTTTAACGAGGACCGGATGCAGAAGGCGGGCGGGGGGATATTCTCGCAGCGTGTGGTGTTTGGCGGCATCAACCTGTCCTTTGTCATTGGACTTGCAGCGCAAGATACAGGCGAGCAGGTGCTTGCCGAGCTGGAAATGGACAAAGTGCGCCTGCGTCACCCTGTATTTCATGGAGACACCCTCTATGCCTTTACCGAAGTAATGGAAAAATCCGAGAGCGACCGTCCAGATGCAGGTCGCGTGCGGTTTCGCCATTACGGCATCAATCAAGACGACAAGCTCTGCGTCGAGGCCGAGCGTCTGGTGCTGATTAAGAAGCGGGCCGTCTGGGCTGGTGGACGCGCGTGAGCGAACCGCTAGATCATAGCGCCAACCCCCTTGTGCCCGGCGGCGCGCTTGAAGGACTGCGTGTCATCGACCTGACTATGATGTTGGCGGGCCCCTATGCGTCGATGATGCTGGCGGATCAGGGCGCGGATGTAATTAAGGTCGAACCTCCTGGCGGTGACAGCACCCGACGCATCGGCCCCTTTTTGCCGGGCGGGTTGACCCAAGATCAAGGTGGATATGGTGGCTATTTCGCCTCGATAAACCGCAATAAGAGGTCGGTCGTACTAGATCTCAAATCTGCTTCGGGCCTTGCCGCGCTCAAGAGGATGGTAGCCGGGGCCGATATTCTGATCGATAATTACCGTCATGGTGTAATGGAACGGCTGGGTCTGAACGACGCGGCGCTCTGGGCTGCTAATCCGAAACTTGTCCATGTGTCTATACGCGGTTTCGGAGATGCTGTCGGCGGTGCCAGCCCCTATGCTGACTGGCCTGCCTATGATCCGGTCAGCCAAGCTATGGGCGGCGTGATGAGTATCACGGGGGCACGGGGCGGCCCACCCACTAAGGTGGGTCCTGGAGTGGGCGATATCGCTCCTGCTATGTTCGCCGCATTTGGGGCGCTGGCGGCGACTTTCCGGGCCCACCGCACTGGTCGGGGAGAGCGGGTAGATATCAGCATGGTCGACAGCGTACTGGCCATGTGCGAGCGCATTATCTTCCAACATTCTGCAACCGGCGCCTCACCCGTCCCGGAGGGTAACGGTCATCCGCTACTGTGCCCCTTCGGCTTGTTCGAGGCCTCAGATGGGTTCGTTACCATCGCCATCCCCAAGGATGATTTCTGGGCGCGTTTCGTGAGCCTGATCGGGCGGCCCGAACTGGCCCATGATCCCGATTTTGCCACCAACGCCGCGCGGTTGAAAAACGCCTCCCGCACTGAGGCCCTAGTTACCGAGTGGACGCGTCCGCTCACTCGCGCCGAGATCAGCAGCGTGATTGGTGGTCAGGTCCCTTTTGGCCCTGTGATGACGGCTAGCGATATTTTTGCTGACCCGCACTTCCAGGCGCGTGGGATGTTAGCTGAGGTCGCCATGGCCGGGGCGGATCGGCCGTTGCATGTGGCCAATACTCCGGTCCGCATGGCGCATGCTGCTCATGGCGTACGTCAGCCAGCACCGCTGACCGGCGAACATGGTGCCGCAATCCTGGCGGAGTTCGGTTTTGCAGCCGAAGAGATCGCGCAAATTTGCTCTGATCCGTTGCAGAAGATCACAAGTTAACGAGGAAAATTCGATATGAGCCAACCTAAAAGACTTCGCCGCTGTCAGTTGTCCGTTCCAGGATCCAGCGAAAAAATGATGCAAAAGGCCGCGAGCCTAGACTTGGATTATGTTTTTCTGGACCTTGAAGACGCTGTCGCTCCATCGGCCAAACGTGAAGCTCGAGGCAAGATCGTTGGAGCGCTGAATGATCTCGACTGGGGCCGTACCACCCGGTGCGTGCGGATCAACGATCTAACGACCGAATACGCCTATGAAGACATTATTGAGGTGGTTGAGGGCGCAGGCGAGAATATCGATGTCATTATGCTCACCAAATGCTTGGGCCCCGATGACATCACCTTCTGTGACAAGCTGCTAAGCATGATGGAAAAGAAGCTGAAGCTGAACAAACGGATTGGCCTTGAAACCTTGATCGAAGAGGTTGAGGCAATGCAAAAGGTTGACGAAATTGCCGCCGCGTCGGACCGTTTAGAGGCGTTGATTTTCGGGATGGGTGACTATTCGGCCAGCCAAGGCGTGTCGATCAACGATATCGGCGGCGACACCGGCTATCCCGGCGATATTTGGCATTATCAGCGTCAAAAATTGACGATCGCGGCTCGGGCCAACCGGATCGACGCGGTGGACGGGCCGTTCGCCGACTTCCGCAGCCCCGATACCTATCGCGAGGAATGCCGACGGGCGATGATCCTAGGTATGGTAGGCAAATGGGCAATCCATCCTTCACAAATTGAAATCGCACAAGATGTGTTCTCACCCAAAGCCGAAGACGTGGCGCGCGCCCGCAAGATGAAGGCTGCCTATGAAGACGCTTGGTCTCAAGGGCTGGGTTCAGTCCAATTTGAGGGCCGGATGATTGACATCGCTTCTATCCGCATTGTCGATAACACGCTGCAAAAAGCCGACATGATTGGAGGGTACTCTTGATATGAGCAACGCAAATACACGAGCCATTCCTGACGCGACCGGCCTGCATCCGCAGCGTCTGGACGGGAAGGTAGCATTGGTCACCGGTTCGGGCCAAAATATCGGACGTGCCATTGCTCTTCGTCTTGCAGAGGCTGGCGCTACGGTGATCGTCAACGGCGCGCGCAATCGCGACAAGGTTGATGAGACCGTTCGTCTGGTCGAAAAGGCGGGAGGTCGGGCGCACGCAATCATGTGTGATGTCTCCGACCCGGACGCAGTAGGCGGAATGGTAGCCGAGGCAGTTAAGGCCTTTGGCTCGATTGATATCTCGGTCTCAAATGTGGGACGCCGCCTGCACAAGCCGTTTGATGAGATCACGATAGATGACTGGGACGACTCGATCCGTATCAACCTCTCTGCTTCCTTTTACCTCGCGCATCATGTCGTACCGCTGATGAAGAAACAGGGCTGGGGCCGAATTATCCATGTTTCGGGTTATGATGGGTTCACCGGTCATCTAATCAACCGCGCCTACAACATAGCGGCAAAATCCGGAATGCACGGTTTATCCAAAGCCATAGGCAAGGAACTAGGGCTATATGGTATCACCGCTAACACCTTAGTTCCTGGAGCAATCGATACCGACCGCGACTGGAGCCAGTACCCGAACACCACGATTGATACGGTCCGGGAGCGCATTCCCGTAAAACGATGGGGTCATATCGACGACCTCGCCTATGGGGCTGTATATCTATGCACCACAGGCAGTTTTATGAACGGCCAAGCACTACATCTCAATGGCGGCGAATTTATGTTCTGATTATGCTGCCGCCGCTTTCTGACACACGGTTGGCGGCGGCACGTTGTTGATCTTCAACAAAGGCTCGGGCTTGGTCCAGAAGAATCTCGCGGAGCCATTCGCGCTTCGGGTCGAGCCGTGCTAGGGGACCACCCAAACCTATCGCCAACGCACGGCCTTCGCGTGGAAGTTCGAGCAGGGTGGAAATGGTCCCGACATCTTCAGTGACCATGCCAAAGGTCTCAAAGTATCCCTGCCTGCGGGCGACCGCTACGTTTTCCAGCACCTGCGCCTCGGTCATATTCGTAGGCTTAGTGGTGAACTCGACATTGTAGTTACGCACCATAGCGCCGATTTCTGTATCATTGAACCGCGTCAGAAGCATAACACCCATACCGCACCCATGGATCGGCCGTGTCTGGTTCGGCCGCAGGGAAAACCGCAAAGAGTGCGGGGAGTCCAGCATCGAGACATAACGCATCTGCAAACCGCTTTGCGCACCTAAAAGTACCGCCTCGCCAGTGCGTTCGGAGAGGTGTGTCATCAACCGGTTGATGCCAGCCATACCACCGGGGGCGCCAAGCGCCCAGTGCCCAACGAAAGCTAGCCTTTCCGATGGTAGATAGCAGCGCGTATCTCGCTGGCGTGTCAAATATCCTTCGTTCACTAAAGTCTTCAGCAAAGAAGAAATGCTTGATTGCGGCATACCCAAGGCGTCGACAATATCTTGTACGCTCAAAGCGCGGCGCTCGGCTTCGAATAATTCAAATACGCGCACCACCCGGACCGCAGACTTTACGGCTCCGTCATAGTCCTTATTCATAGGCCCTCCAAATATCACATACAGGATACAATTCATCAAGATTGAGATGGACTATGATTTATCCCTCTGAAATCATCAACAGACAATAGATCGGGCGCCGCCGGGGGGGCGATTTGCCTGACTTCGTTCGGGAGGACCACAATGACCTATTTCAACAGTATTTTCTTAGGCGCTGCATCTATAATGCTAGCTACCACCTCGCTCGATGCGAAAACCCTAAGCTTCTCCAGCTCGTCTCCGCCCAGCTCGGCTACTTCACAGGTTTTGAAAAACTGGGCTGACTCGCTCGAAGAGGCTACTGGAGGCGAGCTAGAAATTGAATTTTATTGGCAGCAATCTCTGTCGAAATTGGGTGATAATTTGGATGCGGTGGCCAGCGGCCTAGCTGATATGGCCGTTGTCGTGCCAGCCTACTCACGCCAAAAACTGCCGCTAAATTACCTGTCATCGACCTCAACAGGTACGGGTGACCCGTGGGTAATCTCGAAAGCTTGGCGCGAAACCCGCGAAGCGTTTCCTTCCATTGCCGAGGAAGAGGCCCGCGAAAACGTCAAGTTTCTAGCTATTGAATCTATCGGGCCTGTAATTTTTGTTGGTGATCGGATTTACAAGTCCCCAGAGGATTTGAACAATGCCACCATGCGTCTGTCGAGCCATTATGCTTATGCGGCGCAGAACTCTGGATGGAATGTAAACCCGGCGCGAATTCAGTCACCGGAGACCTATACGTCGCTTGAAAAAGGTACCATTTCAGGCGCCACCACCTATGCGAACCAGCTACTTCCGTTCCGCCTGAATGAGGTAGCGGACTTCGTTACCCGCCCGGACCTTGGTCAGCATTCCAACATCTACTATATCAATCTTGAAGTCTGGGAAGGCCTTTCGGACGATCACCGGGCTGCAATCGAAGCTTCGTTGGACGATCTCAACTTAGCCTTCGCCAAGGCTGAAGTGAACGAAGCCGTAACCGTGTTTGACGAAGTCCAGAAAGACGCGACATATCCGATGCAGGTTTACGAATTATCTGAGGAAGAACGGACTGCTTGGGCCGAGGCGCTGGAGCCGTCTTATGACAACAACGTGTCAAAAGCCGCTGAGGTGAACCCGGCAGCGACCGAGATTGGGCAAGCCTATAAGGCCAATCGTGAAGCAGCTTCGCAAGAGTTGGAGCAGGGTGGCTATCCCTGGTAAGATCCGCCGGCGCGCTTATTGCGGCGCGCCGGTCTTTAGATGCCAATCCTGTCCAAATTTGAAATCTCACCGATCTTGCGCCTGTCGTCGGAACGGCAGAGACTTAAGGGGCGCCCGTGTTCACTTTAATCATATATCAACAGCTAATCTCATCAGCTGACAGCTTCTGGACTGAACAACATCTGATGTCGTTGTGGCTGTTGGGTGTGTTTTTTGACCTGATGGGCATCTTGCTACTGTATGTCATCTTTTTGTCCCTCCAGGCAGTTGGAGCCGGTCCACGTGCCGAACGTGCCCAGGGTTCTCTTGTTCTTCTTGCTGCGCGGGTCCGACGCTTGGATCAGGGGGTGCTTTGGATTGCGGGTGGCGTGCTCGCAGTAATGGTGCTGATCACCTTCGTTTCAGTCGTCGGACGCGCCGTCTACAAGCCACTGCCTGACGACATAACCTTTGCGGAATGGGCATTGGTACTGCTGGTATCACTGATGTTGGGCACTCTTCAGGGCCGCGAGGATCATATCGAGGTCACTGCGTTATCAGATTCTCTTTCTTTTCGTTGGAACCTGTATTTGCGGGTCTTTGGTTGCATCATTGGTTTGGCGGCAGTCGCTCGTCTGTGCATGGTGTCCTTCGAGGAGGTGCCTGACAGTTTTCTCGAGATCACCTACGGGTCGATCTACGAGCTGCCGGCATGGCCACCACGTCTGTTCTTTATGATTGGGGTAGCATGGTGGCTGACCCGAATTGCGATTCAATTCGTGATGCTACCTATCTTGATCAGCCTGAATGCACGTGATGCCTTAGGAGCATTCGGTCCGACGCCCCTGCTATCGCAGACCGGCACCGGCGAAGGTGAAGTAGACCTTTCGGACTCAGGGGATCAACAATCAGAAAAATTCGGAGGCGCGCGTGGAACGTGAACTGATTGGTGGGATCGGGGTCATCCTGATGATCCTACTGCTATTCTTGCGAGTGCCGGTGGCTTTCGCCCTGCTTGGGGTGGGTTGGGGCGGCGTCGCTGTTTTGCGCTCTACCGGGGCTGCCGACGCGGTGCTGTCCGCAGATACGTTTGGCAGCCTCCTGAACTTCGACTTGACTACGATCCCCAGTTTTATGCTCATGGGCTACATCGCCTATGTTGCCGGCTTCACACGCGAGGTCTATGACGCCGCGCGTATGTTGTTCGGGCGCCTGCCAGGGGGGCTCGCGGCCGCGTCCACAATGGGTTGCGCAGCTTTCGCGGCAGTTTCAGGGTCGAGCCTAGCAACGGCAGCGGCAATGGGTAAGATTGCCGTGCCCGAGATGTTGCGGCGCGGCTATGACAAGGGGCTTGCGACTGGCGTTGTGGCCGCGTCGGGAACCTTGGGCTCGCTGATCCCGCCGAGCGTGCTGATGATCCTTTATGCTGTGTTCACTCAGCAATCCATCGCACTTCTGTTCATCGCGGGGATCTTGCCGGGCATTTTGTCTGCAGGCATTTATATCGCGATGATCCTGATCCGCGCACGTCTTAACCCATCGCTCGCGCCAGGAATGACCGAACGGATCACCTTCCTCGACAAGTTGCGTTCCCTCAAGAGCACTTGGGCAATCACGTTGCTGTTCGCAGTGGTAATGGGCGGTATCATGATCGGGTTCTTCACTCCGATGGAGGCCGGTGCCATCGGCGCATCCGGGGCGTTTTTGATTGCTCTGGCAGCAGGACGCCTAACGAGAGCCAAGCTTGGCCGCGCCTTTCTGGACACGCTGCGTCAAAGCGGGTCAATTTTCGCGATCATTTTTGGCGCGCATGTCTTCACCAGATTCATGGCACTGTCGGGGCTGGGGCAATGGTTGGCGGATATCGCCACGAGCTATAGCGATCAGGCCGTTCCGGTCGTCATCGCGTTGTCGGTGATTTATATCATCTTAGGCACTTTTATCGGCCCCATAGAAATTATGCTGATTACTCTGCCAATCGTCGTTCCGGTGGTTCAGAGTTACGATATTTCGCTGCTGTGGTTCGGGATTATCATGATCAAATATCTCGAAATCGGGCTGATTACGCCGCCATTAGGCTTCAACGTTTTTATGATCAGCTCCGTGGTCGGGCGATCCGTTCCGATCACTAAAATCTTCCGAGGAGTTATGTGGTTTTTGGCGATGGACGTAGTGACCCTCGCGCTATTGATCTCGGTCCCTGCGATCACTTTGTTCTTGCCGGACCTCTATACGGACTGGATGTCCTACCTCCGCAATGCCGATCTTGATGCGGGAACGGCCATTTGGCTTTGGATAACTGGCAACGGTTCAGGCTAACTAAGTCACCTTAGCTGCGCCGCCATGAAAGCCGGCGCAGCTAAGCTTGACACAAAATCAAACTCGTATCAGTGCCACCTGATAGCAATAAGGGGCACTTTCGATGACCTCCACTGCATCACCCGGGCGTGCGGCGTTTCGCTCGAAGAAACTCTTCACCCACGATCGTTCGCGAAAAATCTTCTTCTTGCCATCGATGTCAGTCGAAACAGGTGCTGAGCCTCCCCAAGTAATGCTGACAGTACGAGAAGCGCGGCTTGTGCGGTTGCCGCCACCAATAATCTCAGCCGGAAAAGCTGATATCAAATCGCGTAGATAGAAATGGCTGTTGTTGATATTGCCCTGGGTGAGCACACTACGTCCCACAACGCTTCCCGTGGCGGTGGCACCTAATAAATGTGAGTGGGCTGGAGGAGCAGGGGCGGTATCTGCGTCATCTAATACGTCATCAGAGGTCTTTGCCATGCTACCGCCCCACCGTTCGGCCAGAAGGACAACCTGCGCCGCGGCGCGCGCATCTTCACCGGCGTCGTGGTGTTCGAATTCCAAGCCCAGAAATGCCTTCAGTGACGCGAGGCCGTGCCCGCCATTCCCTTTCAGTTCAGGCCAGGCCGCACGTGCAACACTGACACTGTTCTGCCAATCCCAATCAGGCTCTGCACGACCGAGTTCATTGCAGGCGGCACGAATAGAACTCCGGTCAAAACCCGAGTGCTGATAGACGGTTCGACCGGTAAGATGCATATCAATTGCTTCTATCACCTCACCGATAGTAGGTGCGCCCTGGACCATGCCAGGCGTAATACCGTGCAGTTCACTGAACACCCAGCGGTCAGTGCGAGGATCAACCAAGGTTACCCACGTTGCGATACTGTTGTCCGGGCGAACACAAGCCACACCGACCTGACAGATGCTGGCGCGATCATTGTTGGCGGTCTCGACATCGAGCGCAAAAAAACGGAACGGGCCATTGGGCAGTTCAGCCATGGTGCCGGCACTCTTCTTCTGAAGCGCACTGCCTAAAAAACGCTCCCTCTGGCGGCCAATCGCGGCACGTTCATAAGGACTGAGAGCAAGGCTTTCGATCAATGTATCGACTAAAGTGGTGGGCTCTTCGTAAGCCTCCATACCCCGCTGGTTCCAAGCAACCATTTCGGCAGGTGCCCTCGCTATGACCTGCGCCTCTAAATCAGCAATTGGAGCGTGATCCGGAAGAGGCACCCAGACTGCCCGACAGTGCTGCATGATGAAGGCATTACGTAGTCGTTTCGCGATGTCCCCATCAGCCTTGGTGACTGGGTCATTGCGCAAGCGCCACATCCGCCCGGTGTTATACATGCGAGAGAAATAGTGGCTCGAGGTTTCGGATCCGGTACGGTGACGCTGATGTATGCGCTTGTAAAAGGTCTCGTTTTCAGCAGACGTGGAGCCAATATAGCGGAAGTTTCCGGAATGATCGAAGAGCCCATAGATACCGCGGCAATCGCGCGGAGCTTCGGACGTCGGGCGGGGCAGGGCGGCCTTTAAGGCTTCGAGGACTTCTGCTGCTGTAGGAATATTCATGCCAGGTCTCCTGCCTTCTCAATACGCTGCCATGCGATACCACTAACGATCCCCCACAGGCCCTTTTCGTTCGGCCGACGCCAGCGCGGAACGGCCATGCTGTTCAGCCGTGTTAATGCGTCGAAGAAGTTGGAGACATTCTCTTCTTCACCCTTCGCGCCGATCTGGTAGGTGCCGTTGCGCATGAGGTCAGGGGTGAACAGTGATCCGTCCCGAGCAACGGGAACAAAGATCATCCTTTCAGGTGCAATGGCAGGCCCCTCATCGATCGTTTCGATAGTGGCATCTTCTTCCTGCCAGATAGAGGCAAGGAAGCCCTTCTTCTTCTGCAGCCATGATGCGGCGCTCATGGCCACTATGCCTCCCTGGGGGCCACGCTCCAGTACGCTGTTCGCCCCTGAAAGCAGGTTGCGCACACTCCCTTCGGCAATGCCGCCAAGAACTGCCATGGAATGAAGATCCACTTCTCCCCGACCAAGGTCGATCGCGTACCGCGATGCGGCGAGACGAGAAATTCGCAGCAAAGTATTGTTTCCGCTGCCAAGCTTCTGAACATCGCTACGCGCTGCAAATTCAGTGATCTCGTTTACAAGCGTGCCCAACCAATCCGCGCGATCGCCGACGGGCACCTTCTCTGGGGTAACGCCGTACAAGCCATATAGTACTGCTTCGTAGAACCGGGAGGAGATGGGCAATACGTCGAAAAACGCCGACACATCCTCCATCGCATCGCGCCAAGTATCAGCATCGATACAGTTGATGTCAGCAACAGGCTGGACCAACTGACGCAACGGGGCAGAAGCAACGTCAGATCCCAAGAGACCTTCGACGTGTTCCAAGGATTCCATAGTCAATACGTGAAGCCACTGGGCATAGTCCCATTCGTGATCCGCTAGATAAACAGTGTCCTGGCATGCGTCACGGCGTTCGGCAGCGGTCATTATCTCGGTCATCGTAGTTTCCTTTTAGCGGTGCAGACGACGAACATCACTGCGGACATTCAGCATATTGCGGTGGTTGGAGGGCGTCGACGCTGCGACAACAAAACCGGCTTCGAACACGAGGCGGCAATGCTTGTGACTCTTTTCAATACAAAGAAGGTCTACTCCTTCTTGCAAACACATCTTCCGATAGTCCCTAAATTGGCGAATAGGTCCTAACCTTGATAAATTTTTAACGACATCATCTTTTCGCCTATCCCACCTTTCGTCGAAAATTAGAAATCTGTCAATAGGTAAAAGTTTGATTACGTGATAATGTATAACATAAATTTACCTATACTCGACGACGAGTAAGGCAATTGAGAGGCTCTCGTACGATCAAAGGTATCTGATACCGGATACCAGCAAAGGGGCTTGCCTGCGGAGATCGGTTTAGGCACTCTGAGAGCATGACCTACGATCTGCGTACCAACCACATTTCCTACCCCCGAATATCTAGCTGATCGCCAGATATAATCGGGGGAGTGCCTTGGTGGGCAACGGGCCTTATACACCCTACGGACAGTAGATGACTGTCGGCGCGAGAGTTCAAATCTCTCCACTCCTACCATCCCATCCCATCCAATTCTCTCGCGAGGTACCCGTGACACAAGCGATCGCATTAGCTGCAGTCCAAGATGCGATTGCCGGTATGCGGCGGCCACGCCCCATTGATTTATCGGTTGCACGTTGTTGTGGCTGTTTAATGCGGAGGGCGATCGGTAGCTCGTCAGGGACTACGAGACGAGGTCCTTATGAGCCCTCGGCTTGCTGTGCATAGGCCCATGGCATCAGGGCGTCGATGTCTCGGGCGAGGTGGCCATTTGCCAGCTTGGTGAAGAGATCTCGCATGTAGGCATAGGGTTCGACGCCGTTCATCTTGCATGTGCCGATCAGGCTGGCGAAGCGGGCCCAATTTCGGCCACCCTCATCATGGCCGGCGAAGAGCGCATTGCGGCGGTTCATGGCCGGGCTTCGGATGGCGTTTTCAACAAGATTGGAGTCGATGTCGATGCACCCATCGTCGAGGAACAGCCGGAAGCCGTCCTGACGTTTCAGCATGTAGGCCATGGCCACGCCGAGGCCGGATTTGCGCGATACCCGCGCGGCCTGGGGTCGTTTGCGGGAGGGGGCGGAATCCTACGCTAAGGCTTTGGCCAACGATATTCACCGGTGAGATTGATGTG
>NZ_JBIFFV010000011.1:0-128139 GCF_043557345.1 Sulfitobacter sp. 1A12157 | reverse complement strand
GCACATCAATCTCACCGGTGAATATCGTTGGCCAAAGCCTTAGCGTAGGATTCCGCCCCCTCCCGCAAACGACCCCATCAGGGCGATGTCGGCGCCGGTCAGGGGCGTGGACTGCCCGTCCGCCCCGACCAGCGTGCCCGACAGATAGTCGGCGTCCCCGCGCAGCCGGAACGCCACCACCCGCCGCCCGTCGTCCAGGAACAGCGAGAACCAGTCCCACCCGGTCTGGTCCGCGGCCAGCGGCTGGCTGGACCATTCGCGGTCCAGCCACGCCTGCCCCGTCACCGCCTGCGGTCCCTGCCCCAGATCGACGGTCCCGGAGGCCGTGAAGAACGGCAGTCCATAGTCCGCAGCGGCACGACCAGCACGCGCAGCACGGCGATCAGCCGCGCCCGCTGCGCCATCGCCAGCCCGATCGTGCCGTGCATGATGAGCGTCCCCATGACGAAGCACAGCACACCGCGCGGTCCCCTTGCATCGACGACCTCAGCCCGGCCCGGGCGGATCGTCGGGCAGGATCGCGCCGACGTAGTCGCGCACACCCTGCGCGTCGAACCACAGCGACAAAAAATCGGTCTGCAACGCCATGCGGACTGCGCGATAGTGGTGCACGGCGCCCTCAACCCCAGTGGCTGCCAGCAGCCCCTTGTCCGGCCCCGACGCGCCGCGGTCGCGGCGCGCCGTCTTGCCGGTTCCTGCGCCGATCACGTCCAGAAGATCGTCATAGGATTGGAACGCCCGACCCAGACCGCGGCTCAGTACGCTCAGCTGCGCGATCTGCCCCTCGTCGCAGCCATTGATCAGCGCGACGATCCGAAACGCCGCGTCGAACAGCTGGCCGGTCTTCAGATCCTGTTCGGTCGTGACCGAGGCCAGCGACTTGCCGTCATGCAGGTCAAGATCCTGACCGCCGCACAGCCCGGCCGGGCCGACCGCCTCTGCCAACACGGCGACCGCCTCGGCTCGTGTCGCCCCATCGACACCCGGCAGCGCCGACAAGATGCGGAAGGCTTCGGACATCAACGCGATGCCGGCCAGGATCGCGCGCGCCTCGCCGTGGGCGACGTGGGTGGTGGGCTGCGCGCGACGCAGCACGGCGCCGTCCATGGCTGGCAGGTCGTCGATCACCAGCGATGCGGTATGGATCAACTCGACCGCGCAGGCAGCATCGATCAGAGCGGGAGACGTCACGCCCAGCCGCCCGGACAGCATCGCCATCAGCACGCCGCGAAACCGCTTGCCCGGAGCGGTCACCGCATCGGTCATGGCCCGGCCCAGGGCGGGGACGCGGCACGAAAACGCCGGGCACAGCTCGGCCAGCCGGGCGTCGATCGCATGGCGCCACGACCGCGCTTCGCTGGTCCAGTCTGTCAGACCGTTCTGCTGCAATTCATGCGACCGGATGTTGATAAAGTCGTTCATCTGGGACAGAATACTCCCCCAGGCGGCTGACCGAAAGGCCCTAAATAACGCCTGGCCACCTCACGGGCCCTGACCGGAGACCGCGCATGGCGATCCTGATCCTGCTGCTGACCTGTTTCCACTTCGGTGGATTTCACCACGAACATCACCTGCACCCCGCCGTGCCGTGGTGGGCGCTGCCCAAGACGCGGGTCGCGCGATGAGCGCTGTCCTGATCGTCCTGGCCACCGTCGCGATGATGGAGGGCGTCGCCTATGCCGTCCACCGCTGGGTGATGCACGGGCCGCTCGGCTGGGGCTGGCACGCTTCGCACCACGATCCGGACCATCACGGGGTATTCGAGAAGAACGACCTCTACGCCATCGTGTTTTCAGCGTTCTCGATCGCGCTGTTCGCCCTGGGCAGCCGCTGGTGGCCGCCGCTGTGGTGGATCGCCGTGGGGATGAGCGTCTATGGCGTCATCTACTTCGTCGTCCACGATGGCTTGGTCCATCAGCGCTGGCCGTTCCGGATGGTGCCGAAACGCGGCTATGCCCGTCGGCTGTATCAGGCGCACCGGCTGCATCACGCAGTCGAGGGGCGGGACGACTGCGTCAGCTTCGGCTTCGTCTATGCCCCGCCGGTGGACGATCTCAAGGCGCGGCTGCGCGCCTCGGGCGTGCTGGCGCGGCGGCAGTCGCAGCACCCGGACGCCTGGCGGCCCGACCGGGGCGAGGACTGATGGCCCGCATCGCCCTGTGCCTGCCGGCGCTGCCCAGCCACGCCGCCGTCCACGGCGCGTTGGGGCGGGCGCTGGCCGGGCGGGGCCACCGGGTGACGCTTGTCGGCGGGCAGCGGCTGGGACCGCTGGCGGCGCGCGAGTGCTTGACGTTCCACGCCCTGCCCGGAGCGGGCGCCGACCTGCGCGGCGCGGGGCTGGCGCGGACGCTGTGGGCGACGGCGCAGGACAGCGCGCTGTGGGTCCGGTCCGGGCCGGGGGCGCTGGCAGCCTTGGCGACCGACCTGGTGATCGCCGATCAGGCTGAGCCGGGCGCCTCGCTGGCGGCCGAAGCCGCGGGGGTTCGCCGTGCCACGCTGGCGGCGGCCCTGCCGATGGACCGCGACGACGCCATTCCGCCGCCCTTCGTGGACTGGCCGTTTCTGGAAGGCGAGGCCGCGCGCCGGCGCAACCGGGGCGGCTGGCGTGTGACGGACGCGCTGCTGGTGCTGCAGCGCCGGGTGCTGCGGCGCGGCTGCCGCGACCACCGTCTGCCCTTGCGCGAGCGGATCGACGAATGGATCGCGCCCGACCTGGACCTGCGCCAGCTGGTGCCGGGGCTGGATTACCCTCACCCCTTGCCCCGCGGCGCGGCGCGGGTCGGGCCGCTGCGCGACGCATTCGCCCCCGAGCCGCTGGAGCTGGACGACCGGCCGCTGGTCTTTGCCTCGCTGGGGACGCTCGCCGGCGACCGGCGGCGACTGCTGGCGTCCATCGTCGCGGCGACCAAGGGGATGGGGGTTCAGGTGGCACTGGCCCATGCCGGAACGCTGACCGAGGCCGACGTCCGCGCCCTGCCCCCCCACGTCCATGCCCGCGCCTTGTGGCCGCAAGCGGCGGTGTTGGCGCGGGCGGCGGCATGCATCACCCATGCGGGGATGAACACGACGCTGGACTGCGTCGCGGCGCGGGTGCCGATGGTCGCGGTGCCGCTTGCCTTCGAGCAGCCTGCCACCGCCGCGCGGCTGGCCCATCACGGGCTGGCTGTCGTCGTCCCGCCCCGACGCGCCACGCCGGACCGCCTGCATGCCGCCCTGCGGGACGTGCTGGACGGTGCGGACTGCCGCGCTGCGCTGGCCGTGAAATCCGCCGAACTCGCCGCCGGCGGCGGCACCGCCCGCGCCGCCGACCGGGTCGAGGCGCTGATCGGGGCCGCCCCATGAGCGGCGTCCTGATCGTCGGCGCCGGGCTGGCCGGCTCGCTGGCCGCCCTCGCGCTGCGGGCGGCGCGGCCGGGCCTGCCGGTGACGCTGCTGGACGCGGCGCCCGGCCCGTCCGACCGGCACACCTGGTCGTTCCACCACCCCGACCTGACCCCCGTCTGGCGCGACCTCCTGACCCCCGGCCTGCGGGCCAGCTGGTCCTTGCAGGAGGTTCGCTTCCCGGACCACGGGCGGGTGCTGGAGGCCGGCTATGCCTCGCTGGACGGACATGGGTTGGCACAACTGGTCGCGGCGTCGGGGGCCACGGTACTGTGGGGCCGCACCGCCGCCGCTGTCGAGGCAAACGCCGTCACGCTGTCGGGCGGCACGCGGATGACGGCGGACGCCGTCCTCGACGCCCGCGGGCTGCGCGAGGGCCCGCATCTGGTCGCCGGCTATCAGAAGTTCGTCGGCGTGGAATACGAGATGGACGCCCCCCACGGCGTCATCTGCCCGCGCATCATGGACGCCACGGTGCCGCAACTGGACGGCTACCGCTTCGTCTATCTGCTGCCGTTCTCGCCCACCCGGCTGCTGATTGAGGACACCCGCTACAGCGACGGCGCCGGTCTGGCCGAGCCGGACCTGGTCGCCGCCATCACTGACTACGCTGCTGCGCAGGGCTGGCAGGGCCGCGAGGTCCGGCGCGAGCGGGGAGTGCTGCCGATCGCGCTGGCGCATGACGCCGCAGGCTTCTGGGCCGCGCAGGACGGGGCGGTGCCGATCGGGCTGCGCGCCGGGCTGTTCCACCCCGTCACCGGCTATTCCCTGCCCGTCGCCGTGCAGGTCGCGGACGTCATCGCGGCGGCAGACCCGACCACCGCCGCAATCCGCGCCGCGGCGCGGGACTTCGCCCTGCGCAAGGCGCACGGCGACCGCTTCCTGCGCCTGCTGAACCGGATGCTGTTCCGCGGCTGCGCACCCGACCAGCGCCGCCGCGTCCTGTCGCGCTTCTATCGCCTGCCCGAGCCGCTGATCGAACGCTTCTACGCCGGCCGCCTGACCACGCTCGACAAGCTGCGGATCGTGACCGGCAAGCCGCCCATCCCGATCCGCGACGCCCTGCCTTGCCTGCCCGAATCCCCCCTGCTGAAGGACGCCCGATGAGCCAGCCCCGCACCGCCCTTGTCATCGGATCGGGCTTCGGCGGGCTGGCGCTCGCCATCCGCCTGCAGTCCGCCGGCATCGCCACGACGATCCTCGAGGCCCGCGACGGCCCCGGCGGCCGGGCCTACGTCTGGCACGACCAGGGCCACGTCTTTGACGCCGGCCCGACCGTCATCACCGACCCGGACAGCTTGCGCGAGCTGTGGGCGCTGTCGGGGCAGGACATGGCGCGCGACGTGACGCTGCTGCCGGTTTCGCCCTTCTATCGCCTGCTGTGGGAGGATGGGGCGCGCTTCGACTATGTCGGCGACAGCGCGGATCTGGAAGCCGAGATCGCAAAGCTGAACCCCGCCGACGTGGATGGCTATCGGCGCTTTCACGACTATGCCGAGGCGGTCTATCAGGAAGGCTATCTGCGCCTCGGCACCGTGCCGTTCCTGAACTTCCGCCAGATGCTGTCGGCGGCCCCCGCGCTGGTGAAGCTGGAAGCCTATCGGTCGGTCCACAGCGTCGTCGCGCGGTTCATCCGAGACCCCCATTTGCGGCAGGCGTTTTCATTCCATACGCTGCTGGTCGGAGGAAACCCGTTCTCAACCTCGGCTATCTATGCGCTGATCCACGCGCTGGAACGCCGCGGCGGAGTGTGGTTCGCGCAGGGCGGCACCAACCGGCTGGTCGCGGGGATGCTGGCGCTGTTCCAGCGCCTGGGCGGCACGCTGCGCCTGAACGCGCCCGTCGCGCAGATCGAGACCGAGGGCGCCCGCGCCACCGGCGTGCGGCTCGGCTCGGGCGAGCGGATCGCGGCGGACATGGTCGCCAGCAACGCCGACGTAATGCACACCTATCGCGACCTGCTGTCCGGCACCCGGCGCGGCAAGGTCAAGGCCGCGATCCTGGAACGTCAGCGCTGGTCGATGTCGCTGTTCGTCGTCCATTTCGGCCTCGACCGCCTGCCCGAGGGGCTGGCGCATCACACCGTCCTGTTCGGCCCCCGCTATCGCGAGCTGGTGACCGAGATCTTCCGCGGCCAGGCCCTGCCCGAGGACTTCTCGCTGTACCTGCACAGCCCCAGCGTGACCGACCCGACGCTGGCCCCCCCGGGCATGTCCACGCATTACGCACTGGCCCCGGTCCCGCATCTGGGACGGGCCGAGGTCGACTGGGCGACCGAGGGCCCCGCCTATGCGGACCGCATCCTCGCCGCGCTGGAACGCCGGGTGATCCCGGACCTGCGCCGGCACCTGCGGGTGCAGCGCATCTTCACGCCCGCCGATTTCGCCCGGCAGCTGAACGCCCACCACGGCAGCGCCTTCTCGGTCGAGCCGATCCTGGCCCAGTCGGCCTGGTTCCGCCCCCACAACCGCGACCGGGCGATCCGCAACCTCTATATCGTCGGGGCCGGCACCCATCCCGGCGCGGGCATCCCCGGCGTGGTCGGGTCGGCCAAGGCGACCGCCGGCGTCATGCTGGCCGACGCGGGCGCGGCATGAGCGAGCTGGTCACCGCATCCGAGCAGGCCATCGCCAAGGGCTCGACCAGCTTCGCCGCGGCCGCGCGGCTGCTGCCGCGGGCGGTGCGGGACGACACGGTGATGCTGTATGCGTGGTGCCGCCATGCCGACGACGTGGTGGACGGGCAGGTGTCGGGTGCCGCCCCGGCCGAGGGGCACGACGCCGCCGCGGCGGTCGCCGCGCTGCGGGCCGAGACGCTGGGGGCGCTACATGGCGACGGGCCGATGGCGCCGCCCTTTGCCGCCCTGGGGACGGTGGCGCGGCGGCACGATTTTCCGGACGCCTGGCCACTGGCGCTGATCGACGGCTTCACGATGGACGCCGAGGGTCGGCGCTATGCGACACTGACCGACACGCTGGACTATGCCTATCACGTCGCCGGCGTCGTCGGCGTCATGATGGCCCGTGTAATGGGTGTGCGGGACGAGGACGTGCTGGACCGCGCCTGCGACCTGGGGCTGGCGTTCCAGATGACCAACATCGCCCGCGACGTGCAGGACGACGCCGCCATCGGGCGGGTCTATCTGCCTCAGGACTGGCTGGACGCAGCCGGGGCGCGGGTGGATGCGCCCGGCACGCCTGCGCTCAACGGCGTGATCGCCCGGCTAGTGTCCGAGGCCGAGCCCTATTACGCCTCGGCCCGCGGAGGGCTGGCGGGGCTGCCGCTGCAGGCGGCCTGGTCCATCGCGGCGGCGCTGCGCGTCTATCGCGCCATCGGGCGCAAGATCCTTCGCGCCGGACCGGGCTTCGACGGCCTGCGGGTCAGCACCTCGGGGGTGGAAAAGGCGGCGCTGATTGCGGCGGCTGCAGCGGATGCAGCAGCGTCGCGCTGGCGCCCGCCACCACCACGGCCCGCCAAGCTGTGGACGCGGCCCAGAACGCCGTGACCGGTTGGCTGTAATTCTTTCCTGGCCACGAGGCCACGGGACGGTCAAATCCTGCGGCTTATCGCGTCAGCATTAGGGTGATCGTCTCCACGATTTCGGCCGACATCGGCTCAGTTGGCGAACCCCACGTCGTGACCAACTGACCCTCGCCGTCCAGCAGAACCTTGTTGAACGGGTCGTTTGCGGGAGAGTGTGAAATCCTACGCTAAGCTGACAGCGGTCGTTCGTGCAGCGCGCGGCGAAGGTCGGCTTCGAGCCCACAGCCGATCTGTTAAATTCGTGCTGCGCACGCACGCAGCGCGGATTTTTCTGCGTAGGCAAAAACTCGATGACGCGGCGCGGCGTCGACTTCGGCCATTCGTGCTGCGCAGCGAATTTTTCCAGGCAATTCACAGGGTCGGGACAAACTGTGATTTCGTCGCGAGAACCTGTGCCTGATGGCCGACACGAGCATCTCAGGGGCCAGAGTCGCGCGGGAGCTGGATACGCTTGTCCGCAGATAATACCAACGGTCAGTCATATCAGTCCCTTTTGTTCGACAATCTGGCTGCCGCTAGGGGTCGAACGCATGTAGAACCCCTGAGGAATAGCCTCCTGCACCAGCCCCTCATGAGAGATCAGACCCATATCCCGGCTATCCTCTTCCGTCAGCGCAGCAAGGATCTAGTGTGATCCATCCCACACTATCGTGGAGAAGTTTCGCACTGGAAGTTTGCGCCGTTCGAGCCGATTACCTTGGAAAGCACTTCTTGGGCTCGCTATTTGGCACCAGCGGTTTTTCCTGTATGGTGGAACATCAACCCGCCGCGCCAGCGCGGAAAGCCATACCCGTGGATCATCACCAGATCAATGTCTTCAGGCTTTTGGGTGATGCCTTCATTCAGAATTTTCTTTGCCTCGCTGGCCATCGCCTCGACAAGCACCTCCGCAAGCTCGGGGTTAGCCAGGTTACGACGAACGATTCCCGCTTTCTGCGCAACCTCGGTGGCAAGTTGTGTCACAAGTGAGCTGTTGGATGCTTGGCCGCCGGTGTAATCGTACCAACCCGCCCCGGTTTTCCGCCCAAGGCGGTTGTGATCTTCCACAAGGAGATCGGCGACGGTGCGGAGTACCTGATCCTGACCATCGCGATGGCGATTGGCATGTGCGATATCAAGCCCTGACATATCTTGCGCTTCGAATGGTCCCATCGCCATACCGAAGCCACGCATCGCTTGGTCGATCTGAGTCGGCGTTGAGCCTTGCAAAAGAGCCATTTCAGCCGCCTCACGATAGCGTTTCAGGATGCGATTGCCGATGAATCCCTCACACACACCGGACAGGACAGGGATCTTGTGCATCGCTTTGGCCAGACGGAAGGCCGCCCCCAATGTCGCCTCCGAGGTTGCGTCGGCGCGGATCACCTCCAGCAGTTTCATGATATGGGCCGGACTAAAGAAATGCAGCCCCAGGAAACGGCCCGGATGGCGCAGTCCGGCGGCCATTTCATTGACATCCAGATAGGATGTATTGGTCGCAAGGATGCATGTTTCGGGCAGCACCGCTTCCAGTTTGGACAGGATGTCCTTCTTGATCTGCATGTTTTCAAACACGGCTTCGATGGCCAGATCCGCCTGAGCCAGCTGATCGTAGCTTGTGATGCAGCCCAGGCGTGCGGAAATCGCTTTGGCTTTGTCTTCGGTCAGAAGGCCGCGTGATCGTGCGGCTGAAATCAGTGCCTCGCAATTTGCCTGTGCCTGCGCGCGGCTGGCCTCATCTCGTTCGACGATTTGCACCGCCAGGCCAGCGGTGGCCAGGGCATAGGCGATGGACGCGCCCATATTGCCGCCGCCGACGACACAAGCGGTTTTGAAAGCGCGTCCACCGTCGGGGTAGTTGCGCGCCTGCGCCTGCGCCGCGCGCTCGGCAAAGAACACATGGCGCAGGGCAGATGCTTGCGGCGATTGCCGAAGCGACAAAAAGGCCGCCCGCTCCTGCGATAGGGCCGCGGTCAATGGCAATCGTGCCGATGCTTCGATCAATTGGATTGCTAGCGATGGAGCGATCTGACCTGGTGTGCGGCGTTTTGAAGCCGCGCGCGCCTGTTCCAAATCCCTGTAGGCATGGGCCGGCGCGGCAAGATCGTTCGGGCATGCCAGGGCCTGCAATCCGGTCAAGGACATGTGCAGCGCTTCATCCAGCGGCGAGTCCGAGATCGCGGTGATGGCGCCCGCCTCCAGCGCCTGTCTGGCGGTTAGAGTCCTGCCTGATACAATCACGTCCAGCGCAAGCGGCATGCCCACAAGACGGGGCAGGCGCTGCGTACCCCCTGCGCCGGGCACAAGGCCCAGTTTCACCTCCGGTAGGCCAAGCTGGGCCTTGGGGCCTGCGATACGGGCCCGGCAAGCGAGGGCGATCTCGCATCCGCCGCCCAATGCGCCCCCTTCAAGCACCGCGATGGTTGGGATGGAAAGCTCTGCCAGCCGCCACAGAACATCGTTGAGATGCGGCGCTTCGGGCGGCTTGCTAAATTCGCCTGCATCGGCTCCGGCAACGAAGACACGGCAGGCGCTGCGCAGGATCAGGCGGTCAACGGCGTGGTCTGCCGCGACCATGATACAATCCAGCAATTCGGCGCGCAGCTGTCGGTCGATCAGGTTCAGGGGCGGCGCGTCGAATGTGATAACGCCCGCGCCGTCCCTCACATCAAAGCGAACCTTCGGCCGCGTCATGCGGAAACCCGTTCGATGGCCAGTGCTTCACCCTGGCCGACACCCACACACATCGTCGCAAGGGCCCGTTGCGCCTGACGCATTTCCAGCTCGATTAGCGCGGTGCCGACCAGCCGCGTGCCGGACATGCCAAGCGGATGACCCAGGGCGATGGCGCCGCCATTGGGGTTAACATGATCGGCATCATCCGGCAGGCCGAGCCCCCGCAAAACCGCAAGGGACTGGCTGGCAAAGGCCTCGTTCAACTCAATCACGTCAAAGGCTTTGACGGACAGGCCTAAACGGTCCACAAGCTTTTGCACCGCAGGCACCGGGCCGATCCCCATAACGCGCGGCGCAACACCGGCAGAGGCCCCGCCCAGAATGCGCGCGCGCGGTGTAAGCCCATAGGCCTTGCAGGCCGCAGCCGAGGCGATCAACGTTGCCGCCGCCCCGTCATTCACCCCTGAGGAGTTGCCCGCGGTAACCGACCCGCCTAGACGAAACGGGGTTTTCAACTTCGACAGGATCTCGACGGTGGTTTCCCTAGGGTGCTCGTCACGGTCAAAGACGACGTCGTCTCCGCGCCGCTGGGGAATGGTGACCGGGATGATTTCTTTGGCAAAGCGACCGCTGGCCTGCGCGTTTGCGGCACGCGCCTGCGATCGTGCCGCGAATGCATCCTGATCTTCGCGGCTGATGGCAAAGTCTTCGGCCACGTTTTCGGCCGTCTCGGGCATGGACTCGATGCCGAACTCCGCCTTCATCCGGGGGTTGACCATACGCCAGCCAATCGTGGTGTCCTCGACCGAGGAGGCGCGGCTGAACGCCTGTTCGGCCTTGGGCATGATGAAGGGCGCGCGCGACATGCTTTCGACGCCGCCTGCGATCATCAGTTCGGCCTCGCCGGTCTTGATCTTGTTTGCGGCGATATTCACCGCCGCCAGCCCCGAGGCACAAAGCCGGTTCACCGTAAGAGCGGGCAATGTTTCCGGCAACCCGGCCAAAAGCGTGGCCATGCGAGCGACATTGCGGTTGTCTTCGCCGGCCTGATTGGAACAGCCCATAATCACCTCGTCGACCCTGTCGCCCGGCAATCCCCCATGGCGCGCCAGCAACTGGCGCAGCACATTCGCGCCCAGATCGTCGGGGCGAATGGATGAGAGCGCGCCACCGTAGCGGCCGATCGGGGTGCGGATATAGTCGACGAGAAAGGCGTCCATCACAGAGGTGTCCTTTGTTGGCGCCGAGGGGCGGAATACGATACCGGCCGCAGGATATTTCTGCGGCGAGGCAGGGCAACCGGAATGAATTTCAGTTCCGCATACCGATTGCAACGCATGTCTCGCTATGCGGAACAGAAAATCAAAAGATTTGTCGCATAACCTGGACGAGATGTAATTCTGGGAGAAATTGCTCCCGGCTGCTGGAAGGGCGATGCCATATCTTCCGCTACCGGCCCTGTTACAGCTAAGGACAAGTTCATGCCGACCGATCCCGACGTTCTTAATCAAATCCTCGACACGGTGCGCAAATATGTCAATGAGCGCCTGATTCCGGCCGAAGAGCTTGTGGCCCAAACCAACAAAATCCCGGACGATATATTGAACGAGATGAAGGAAATGGGCCTTTATGGTCTTTCCATTTCCGAAGAGTATGGCGGGCTGGGGTTCTCGATGGAGGATGAGGTGCGCCTGGTATTCGAACTGGGCCGTGCAGCGCCTGCCTTCCGGTCAGCGGCGGGCACCAATATCGGCATCGGCTCGCAATCCATCGTGATTGCCGGAACGGAAGAGCAAAAACGGCATTACCTGCCGAAACTCGCCTCGGGCGAGATTGTCGGCTCTTTCTGCCTGACCGAACCGGATTCCGGATCCGATGCCATGTCGATCCGCACCTCTGCAGTCCGTGACGGGGACCACTATGTCTTGAACGGAACCAAGCGCTATATCACCAACGCACCCAAGGCCCAGCTTTTTACGGTGATGGCCCGCACCGCACCGGAACGAAAATCGCGCAGCATCTCTTGCTTTCTGGTGGACGCACATACGCCCGGAATCACCCTGGGACCGCCAGACAAGAAGATGGGCCAGTCGGGTGCGCTCACCTGTGACGTGGTCTTCGATGATTGCCGCGTACCGACTTCGACCCTGCTAGGCGGCGCGGAAGGAAACGGCTTTGTCACCTCAATGAAGGTGCTAGACAAAGGGCGACTGCATATCGCGGCGCTGTGCACAGGGATCGCCGCACGGCTGATCGAAGAAAGCCTGCGATACGCCTGCGAGCGCGAGCAATTCGGCCGGAAGATCGTCGACTTTCAGATGATCCAGACAATGATCGCCGACAGCCAGGCCGATACCTATGCGGCCAAGACTATGATTCTGGATGCCGCACGGCGCCGTGATGCTGGGGAAAACACCACCCTGATTGCCGCAAGCGCCAAGATGTTCGCCTCGGAAATGGTAGGCCGGGTTGCCGACCGCGCCGTACAGATTCACGGCGGGGCAGGGTATATGTCGGAATACGCGGTCGAGCGCTTCTACCGCGATGTCCGTCTGTTTCGCATCTTCGAAGGCACGACCCAGATCCAGCAGGGGATCATCGCCCGCACGCTCAAGGCACAATTCAAAGAGACCGGCACTTACGAGCTATGATCGCTTCGCGTCGATCAGTGCCGTAAGCGCAGCCGTGTGATCCGCACTTTCATGGGCGACAGCCTGCATGGCAGCACAGGCGGCCAGATAATCCTTGAGTTCTGACCGGGCGGCCATTTTCAGAAGTTGCTTGGTCATCCGCACGGCGGCTGGTGATTTCTGCGCGATGTCCCGCGCAAGGTCCATCGCATGGTCCATAAGGGCGTCTTCCCGGACCACCTCCAGCACCAGACCCAGTTCCAGGGCTTCGTCCGCCGGTATCGGGCGGCCCCGGAAACTGATCTCGGCGGCGCGCTGATATCCAAGCAATCGCGTCAGGAACCAGCCGCCTCCATCGCCGGACACAAGGCCCAGCTTTACAAAGACCTCCCCGAAAACGGCGGTCGTACTGGCAAGCCGCAGGTCGCACATCAGAGCAATGTCGCATCCGGCACCCATGGCAGGTCCGTTGACGGCGGCGATGACCGGAATGGTCAGCTGTTCCATGATCACGGGAATGCGCTGAACGCTGTCGGTGTAGGCTCGCGCGACTTGATGCGGTTCACCCGCGAACATGCCTGTCTTGGCCTGCATCTCGCGCACGTCACCCCCCGAAGAAAAAGACGTACCGGCGCCGGTAATGATGAGGGCGCGCAAATCGGGATTCAACGCAGCATTTTGAAGCGTTGAGACTATAGCTTCGATAATCGAGCGATCCGAAACCGGATTGCGCCGTGCGGGATCATTCAAGGTAAGGAGCCCAATCCCCTCTTCATGGATCTCGAACAGGACTTTCGGTTCGTTCATGGTAATGGTCCTTCGTGGAATGGTCGCTCCGCTGAATTATCTTGTCGATGACACGTTTGATTTCCAGCAGCTTGTAACCCAGTTGGTGTTGCTTCTCGGGGGGAAGAAGTGCCGCAGGCGCCCCGCATGCCAGCGCATAGGTCGGTGCCCCGTTCAATGAACGGATCGGCACCGAAACTCCATTTATGTCCGTTGCCCAGCTTCTATATGCAGTGACGAACCCGCGGTCCTCGATTTCGCCAAAGCCGTCATCGATCCTTTGCAGCAATCGCTCCCAGTTGCGTCCATGTCTCTCCCGCAGCCGGTGATAGATCACGTCGCGCTCTTTCTCGGGCAGGTGCGCAAGAAGTGCGGTGCCGGTGGCTGTGCCCGCAAGCGGCAGGCGTGACCCCACATCTAGCTTCAGGGTCATTAGCGTGGACTGGCTGTGACAGACCAGCACCTCCAATGCATCCAACCGGTCACGTTTCGCCAACGACGCATGAACGTTGTATGTGTCGGCCAGTTTCTGAAGATGGGGTCGAAGGATTTCGCCTAGCGTAAATGGTTGCCGCGCCGCGAATCCGAGGGTCAGAACCGGTGCGTCCAGACGATATGCGCGCCAGTTGGAAGAATAGTGCAGGTGCCCGAGGTTTTCGAGGCTGCGAACGAAGCGTGCTACTGTCGGCTTGGGTAGGTCGATCGCGTCAGCTATCTCGGAGACCTGCATCCAGGTTTTGCCGGAATTGGCGAAGGTCTCCAGAATCATCAGCCCACGCGCCAGGGCTTTCACGAAATGGCGGTCTGTGGCGACATGACCCGGCTCGAAGCGCGCTCGGGCCATATTACGGGGCGATTTAGATGCGTCGCCGCATTCGATATCTTCGGTCCACTTGTGCTTAGTCATCGGAGAATGTCGCTCCGATCTGCTCCATGCCGTCGCTAATGTCACTGGACAGGACCATGAGTTCAGGTCCCAAAGTTTTCACATAATGGTCACGGCTCTGGTTACTCTGGCGCGCGCCACAATTGATGGCCGCGACCGAATTCCCACGATCAAGCCAGAGCGGCGCACCGACAGCATAGATTTCCGACCGCCACGCGCCGAAAGACACCGAGAAGCCGACGTGTTGGGTTTCAGCAATCTTGTCGGGCAAATCGGCAATATCATCGTCTGGATATTGCGCTGCGATGGCTTGCAGATGGCTCTCCCTCTGATCGGCGGGCAAGGCCGCGAGAAAGGCCAGGCCAATGGCCGACTGGTGCATCGGCACAAGCGTTCCCACGCGCAGACGCATCGTGGCAGACTGGTCGCCAGCGCAATAGCACAGATAGATAATGTGATGCCCGTAACCGACCCCCAACGCGACAGACATCTGGTGACGTTCGGCAAAATCCATCATCAACGGTTCCGCAACGCGGGCCAGGATGAGCGATTTCAGATAGGATTGCCCCAATTTTGTGACATTGTCATCGAGGTGATATTTGCCATGCATGCCAGCCTGCCTCAAATACCCCATCTTGACCAGCGTATGGCAGAGGCGGGTGACCGTGGCCTTGGAAAGGCCTGTGCGCTCGACGATTTCCTTGTTGCCCATGGGCGCCTGCCGCGACCGGAAAGTCTGCAGTATCGCAAGCCCCCGCGTCAGGGAAAGAATCTCGGTCGGCGTGGTACGTTTGTCTTGCATTAAACCTCGATCTGTCTTCAGCGCCCCTGCCAGACAGGCGCACGTTTTTCGGCAAAGGCACGGGGGCCTTCCTGTGCATCTTCGCTGGCATAGACCATTTCGTAAATACGCTCCGCCTCGCGAAGACCCGGTTCACAGCCCAGCGACATTGCTTTTAGAGTCGATTCCTTGGCGGCACTGACAGACAGGGGGGCGTTTTCCGCGATGGTCCGCGCAAGTTCATAGGCCCTGTTCATCACGTCTTGAGCCGTCGGCTCCACATAGTTGACGAACCCGAGATCGCGATAACGCTCGACTGGATGCGACTCTCCTGTCAGCAAGATCTCCATTGCGAAGGGCAAGGGCAATTGCCACAGGATCGGCACGGCCCAGGGCGAGCCGCGCCCGCGCTTGACCTCGGTAACACCGCCGGTCGTTCCCTCCAGCCCGACACGGATGTCGGAATTCAGCATCAGCATAAAGCCGCCTGCCGCGAAATGTCCGGTCATTGCCGCGATGATTGGGACTTTCACGCGGCGCATACGCTGGTGAAACGGATCATGAATCAGATCGAGAATATCACGGCCCTGTTCGCGCTTGACCTCAGCGGCTTCCTTGAGATCCATGCCGGCGCAGAACGTGCCGCATTGGGCGGAGGTCAGGACCACCGCACGCACCGAGCGATCTGCATCGATCTTTTCCCAGATGTCGCGCAACTCGTTCGCGGCGGAAATGGACAGGGCATTGCGCCGCTCCGGGCGGTTGATCGAGACGGTGGCCACGTGATCGAGGATTTCAAGGGTAACAACATCTTGGCTAGTCATTGGGTCTTCCCGAAAATTTAAGCTCTTACAAAACTTGGAACGGGAACACGTCTCGCTCAATAAAAATGGCTCTAGGTTTCGCATAGTGAGTTTCCACTATGCGAAACTCAAGATCAAAAATATTGAGGGCCTTTACTGATTCGTAGCAGGTAGTGGGCACTGCGAAAGTCTCAAGGACCGGAGCTGTGATGTCGCGGGGAGGACGCGCGACAACAACAAGGAGGAGACAACCGATGAAACTTTCTATGAGCAAAAACCTATGCGCCGTTGTAATTGGCGCGTCGCTAGGCTGGTCGGCCATGGCCGAAGCTGAAACACTGAGCCTGGGCGCAACCAATGCCACCTCAAGTCATTACCAGATCGCCGTGGCTATGGCGAAAGCCATCGAAACCGAGAATGACGGCACCACGGTCACGGTTGTCGAAACCGGTGCCAGCGTCGACAATATCAAACGCCTGGCACGCGGCGAGATCGACTTGGGCTTGGTGGCCGGGGATATTTTCATTCAGGCGCTGACCGGAACTGGCAAGTTCGAAGGTCATGCTGTTGACGATCTGGTCGCGCTTTACCCCTACAGCACATCCATTATCAATATCGCGGTGCGTCAGGACAGTGGCATCACCAACCTGCAAGAACTGGAAGGCAAGAACTTTACACCAGGCATTCGTGGCAGTGGTGGCGAAGCGCTAATTTCCGCAGCCTTCGAACTGTTCGGGATTGAGCCGAACTACATTTACGGGACCGTGACCGATGCCAAGGAAGGGGTCGCGAATGGTCAACTGGTTGGCTACAGCAAGTATGCGGCGGCCAATCGGGTGGATGCCGCCCTGCAAGAGCTAATGACCTCAACCGATATGCGCCTGCTAGGCTTTAACGCAGAGCAGCAGGCCCTGATCAAAGAGAACATTGCCGGCGTGGGGTTCATTGAAGTGCCGGCCGGGTTCATCGAGGGAAACGATGCTTTTGTCACGCCCGCAGTCCCAATCGTGTATGCAACGCGAAAATCTCTGATGGATGATGCCACTGCGGAAAAAGTTGCCCGTGGCATTGGTGAGCATACCGACATTCTGATCGAGACATGGCCGCAACTGGCTGACTATGATTTCCGTGCGTCGATCCTTGAGACGCAAGATATCGGCATCGCCGTGCACCCGGGCGCATTGGGGTATTGGCAGCAATAAGCGCTGCGAACCGCATACCCGCTTTATGAAACTCCAAAGATGGCCGGTGCTATGTCCAGTTCAGAAAACAATAACGCTTTGACGCGCCCCAATCCCATTCTTGCCGTTATCCTTATCGGATATGCGTGCTTCGAGATATATACTTCGTTCTTCGGGATGCTGGAGCCGTTGATTCAACGCAGTTTGTTCTTGGGAATTGGGCTGGGATCGGTCTTTTTTCTGGAGTTTTCAAAAACGTCGCACCCGTTGCGCTGGTTCTATCTGGTGCCGGCCATTGCGGGATATTACGTGGGCCTGCACATCGCCATCGGCAACGAGCGCATTTCAGACTTCATGAATGAGCTGACCGCGCTGGATAAAATGCTGGGGCTGATTGCTATCCTTTTGGTTCTTGAGGCCGCGCGCCGTACCATCGGGATATTTCTGCCTGCGCTGGCTGTGCTGGGGTTGTGTTACTATTACTTTGGCCATTCGTATATCGAAGGCCCCTGGCAGCCTCCGCGTGTGTCCTTTCTTACGCTGGTGGAGACATATTATGCCTCTACCGAAACCCTTTTTGGCTACATGACGGATCTCGGCACGCGGGTGATTGCGATCTATATCATCCTTGGTGCGTTGCTGCTGAGCACAGGCGCGACAGACCTTTTCGTCAAGCTGGCCACACGGATTGCCGGGCGGTCCTATGGGGGGCAGGCCAAAGTTTGCACCGCGTCTTCGGCCTTGTTCGGCACAGTCACGGGTTCAGCCGTGGCCAATGTGATGGCGATGGGTCAGGTCACCATACCGACCATGCGCCGGGCCGGATATTCCAGGGGATATGCGGCGGCGGTCGAAGCGGTCTCTTCGGCCGGGGGTCAAATCATGCCGCCTGTTATGGGGGCAGGGGCCTTCATAATGGCCGAAATACTTGGGATCCCCTATTCACAGATTGTCGTTGCGGCGATCCTTCCTGCGCTCTTTTTCTTCATGACTGTCTGGCTCAGCGTGGGTTTTTATGCGCGCCGCCGCGGGATTGCACCTTTGCGAAAGGATGAGCTTCCGAAGCTGAGCGAGATTTTCGATCCTTATACTTCGCTGCCGCTGTATCTTCCGCTGATCACCATGATTACCCTGCTGGCGATGAACTACACTCCGACATTGGCCGGTGCGTCCGCTGTTGGTATGTTGCTGATTTGCCAGTTGGTGCTGCGGGTCCTGAGATGCATCGTCCATGGCGAGCAGGATCAAATTGTCAAAACCGTTGATGTGCTGGTTCGCCAGATTTTGAAAGGCCTGTTTGATGCAGGGCGCGCAGTGGCGATGATTGCGGTGTTGCTGGCCTGTGCTGCGATTGTCGTCAAGGTGCTGCTGACCACAGGGATTGGGGCCAAAGTTGCAGGCGGAATCATGTCCGTCTCGGGCGGGCATCTTATCCTTGTACTAATCCTGTCGGCGGTGCTGGCCATTCTCTTGGGCATGGATGTGCCGACAACAGCCTCTTACATCCTTGCATCGGCCGTGGCCGCACCGATCCTGATAAAGTTCGGCATTGCGCCGCTGAACGCGCATCTCTTCATCTTCTATTTCGCGATCATGTCGGCGATCACACCACCCGTCTGCGCCTCGGTCTTTGCGGCGGCCTCCATTGCCGAGATCAATTTCTGGAAGGTCGCGGGCCATGCCATTGTCATGGCGGTCGGACTTTACCTGATCCCTTTCTTTTTCATTTTCCGCCCCGGCGTTCTGATGGATGGGACAATGGCCGAGATCGCGGTTGACGGTTTCATGGCAGCGGCGGCGATCCTGGCCATCACCGCATCGTCATCGGGCTTTCTGCTGGCTCCGCTCAATCTTGTGGCGCGCCTTGTGCTTTATCTGGCGGCGGCCTGCCTTTTCTACACGGAAATCTGGAGCAACTGCCTGGGGCTTGTGCTGATCGTGGCAGTTGCTTTTCACAACCGGTTTTCAGGTGGCGGGTCTGTTCAGACCGCTAATCCTGAGCACTCAACACAGTAAATCAGAGGACAAGACCCATGGGTAAGACGATACGACTTGGTGCAGGCTCTGGCTTTTGGGGCGATGCGCTCGACCCCGCCATCGAATTGCTGGAAAAGGGAAATATCGACTACTTGTCGATGGATTACCTGGCTGAACTGACGATGGCTCTGCTGCAACGGCTGCAATCCCGTAACCCCGAGGCCGGATATGTGCCCGATCTGGTGGCCCATATGCGCGCGCTGCTTCCCCTGGCGCGGGAAAAGGGGACCAAGATCATCTGCAATGGCGGTGGCACCAACCCCGAAGGGGCCGCAAAGGCGATCCGCAACCTGGCGCAAGAGCTTGGCCTTGGCGGGCTGCGGGTGGCCGCCGTGCGCGGGGACAACATTCTGGATCAGGTGGATGAACTGGTCGCAACCGGTTGCGACCTGACTAATATGGACACGGGCGACAGCGACTTTCTCGCCATTCGCGAACGTGTCGTTGCGGCCAGCGTCTATACCGGCGCTGAAGGGATTATCGAGGCCCTAGCCAAAGGCGCGGATGTGGTGATTGCCGGCCGGGTGTCTGATAATGCGCTTTATGTCGGGCCGGTGATGCATGAGCTTGGGCTCGACTTCACCGAAACCAACGCCGATATCATCGCTTCGGCCATCACTGTCGGCCACATCGTGGAATGCGCCGCGGGCGCCACCGGCGGCATGTCTTCGCGCTTTGATGAAATGCCAGACATGGGCCGCGTCGGCTTTCCGATTGCCGAGTTCCACGAAGACGGCACGGCCATTATCACCAAGGTTGAGGGCAGCGGCGGCGCGGTGGACCAATTCACCGTCAAAGAACATTTGGTCTACGAGATCGGCGATCCGAACGAATATCTGATGCCTGATGGCGTTGCCGATTTCACCCGCCTGTCCATCGAAGAGCTGGGGGAGGATCGTGTCCGAGTCAGCGATATGGGCGGGCGCGGACGGCCCGAAACGCTCAAGCTGGTGGTCGGCTACGAGGATGGCTGGATCGGCGAAGGCATGTTGTTCTTCCCTTGGCCACATGCTTTGCAGCGGGCCGAGAAGGCCAGGGATACGCTTCTGACCCGATTTGACCGGCTGGGGCTGAAATATGATGCTATTCATTTCGACTATGTCGGTGTGAACATGCTACATGGTCCGGCCTCGCCCATGCCGGACTATGATCCCGCTGAAATCGGCCTGCGTGTCGCCGTGCACACCAGAACACGCGACGAAGCGGAAAAGGTGCGCCGCGCCTGTGCACAGCTTTGGATCATGGGGCCGGGGGGAACATCCTTTGGTACACCGATGAAGCCGCGCCCTGTCGTCGGGTCATGGCCGACACTGATCCCGCGTGACTTCGTCAAACAAACCGTTGAAATCCTGGAGGCGTAACAATGCAAACTCTCGATACAATCGCCTATGTGCGATCCGGCGACAAAGGGGACGTTGTCTCGATCGGTGTCATTGCCAAATCGCCCGACCTTTACCCCAAGCTGGTGAACTCGGTGACCGAGGACAGCGTCAAAGAACTGTTCGGTGACTGGGTGAAAGGCGGTGTGGCAATCTACCCGATGGAGAATATCCATTCCCTTGCCGTCATAATGCGCCGGGCCCTGGGCGGTGGCGCGACACGCACCCTGCGCCTCGATCAGACTGGCAAAGCCATGGGGAACGGCATTCTGCGCCTTCCCGTGAAAACGAACTGAGACAGATGAGACAAGAGGACATAGACGTCTGGCGCACAGCGCAAAAACACGCGATTTCCGGCGGTGGCGCGGCATCGCAAGAGCGGCACAAAGCGCGCGGCAAGCTTCCGGCGCGGCAGCGGATATCGCTTCTGCTGGACCCCGAAACACCGTTTCTTGAAGTCGGCCAGCTGGCGGCCTCGGGCCTGTATGATGATGCGGTGCCAAGTGCGGGAATCGTGACCGGCATCGGGATGATCGCGGGGCGGCCCTGCATGATCATGGCCAATGACGCCACTGTGAAAGGCGGCACCTATTACCCGCTAACCATCAAAAAGCAGGTGCGCGCACAGAAGATCGCCCGCGAAAACCGCTTGGCCTGTATCTACCTTGTCGATAGCGGTGGTGCCTTTCTGCCGCTTCAGGACGAAATTTTCCCGGACGAGCATCACTTTGGCAGTATCTTTCGCAGTATTGCCGAAATGTCGTCGCAGGGTATTCCACAAATTGCGGCGGTCATGGGGTCGTGTACGGCGGGTGGTGCCTATATCCCCGCAATGTGCGACGAGACGGTCATCGTCAGGGAAACCGGCACAATCTTCCTTGGTGGTCCGCAATTGGTTCAGGCGGCCACGGGAGAGGTTGTGGACCCGCAAACCCTGGGCGGCGCGGACCTGCATACGCAGCAAAGCGCCGTGGCCGATCACTATGCTGCGGACGATATTGAGGCCCTTCAGCTGGTGCGTGAGATCCTCGGGCGTCAGGAGGCGAATGCCTTGCCCGCCCCGCCCACTGAACCGCGCGCGCCACTTGGGTCGGCCACGGATCTGGTCGGGCTTATCCCAGAAAGCCCGCGTCAGAAGCTGCCCGTGCGGGATATCCTGAACCATCTGATCGATGCCGACAGCTTCAGCGAATATCGCGCCCGCTATGGCACGACACTGATTTGCGGCACCGCACACATTGGCGGTTACCCGATCGGCATTTTGCTGAATGACGGTATCCTCTTCTCGGAAAGCGCCCAAAAAGGCGCAAACTTCATCGAGCTTTGCTGCCAGCGCGATATCCCCTTGCTGTTTTTGCACAATATCAGCGGCTTCATGGTTGGGGCCGAATATGAGGCAGGCGGGATCGCCCGGCATGGGGCCAAGCTGGTCAATGCGGTTTCCACTGCGCGCGTGCCCAAGTTCAGTGTCGTGATCGGCGGCAGCTATGGGGCCGGGAACTATGCCATGTGCGGCCGCGCATTTGGTCCGCGCCTTATGGCAATGTGGCCCAATGCGCGCACCTCGGTCATGGGGGGCGAGCAGGCCGCGAAGGTGCTGCGCCTTGTGCGCGAAGGACAGGCGGGCACCACGATGGACGATGACGAGCGCGAGGCGTTTGAGCGCCCCATCCGTGACGACTATGAGGCCAAGGGCACGCCGGTTCACGCCGCGGCGCGGCTTTGGGTGGATGCGGTCATCGCCCCGGATGAAACCCGAAACTGGTTGACGCTGGGGCTTGCCCTTGCGCGTTCGACCCCGAAAGAGCGCACGCAGTTTGGCGTGTTCAGAATGTGATGAAGATACGGAAACTGTTCATAGCGAACCGCGGTGAAATCGCCTGCCGGATTATGCGCAGCTGTCAACGTCTGGGCATCGAGGTGGCCGTGGGCTACTCGGATGCCGATGCCGAGGCGCGCCATGTCCGGCTTGCCCCCGTGGCGGCTCGGCTTGGCCCCGCCCCCTCGGCGCAGTCCTACCTGAACCAGGAGGCCATCGTTGATGCTGCACTGCGGCTGGGCTGTGATGCGGTGCATCCCGGTTACGGGTTTCTGTCCGAAAATGCCGATTTCGCGGCGCGGGTCGAAGCAGCGGGACTGATCTTTGTCGGCCCCCGCCCCGAAACGATCAACCGGATGGGCGACAAATCCCGTGCCAAAACTGCGATGATCGCCGCCAATGTCGCCACTGTGCCCGGCGGAGCCGAGGCCTCGGAAGATCCCGATCGGATCGCAGGCTGGATTGCCGAAATTGGCTTTCCCGTCATGCTGAAACCCGCCGCCGGCGGCGGCGGCAAGGGCATGGTGGTTCTGGAAGTGCCCCCCAAGGGTGACGAGATCGCCTCGGCCATCCGCACGGCACGGGCCAGCTTTGGCGACGGCTCCCTGTTGGTGGAGCGGCTCATTCGGTCGCCGCGACATGTCGAGGTACAGATCTTTGGCGACGGCAGTGGCAATGTCGTGCATTTGTTCGACCGCGAATGTTCGCTCCAGCGCCGGCACCAGAAAGTGATCGAAGAGGCCCCGGCGGCAAGCCATGTGCCACAGGCCATTCGGGACGAGATGATCGCCGCTGCCGTGCGCGGAGCCGAGGCGCTGAACTATCGCAATGCGGGCACATTCGAATTCATCGTTGACGAAAATGGCTATTACTTTCTTGAAGTGAACACGCGGCTTCAGGTGGAACATCCGGTGACCGAAGAGGTCACGGGCCAGGACCTTGTGGAATGGCAATTGCGCATCGCCTCGGGCGAGGGGCTGCCAATGGTGCAGGATGATATCACCTGTACCGGACACGCCATCGAGGCCAGGGTCTATGCCGAAGACCCTCTGGACGGGTTCCGCCCGTCATCGGGCCGGGTCACCGCGACGATCTGGGACAGTACCGCGCGCTGTGACCTGGGGCTGGACGCGGGGGATTACGTTTCGCCATTTTATGACCCGATGATTGCCAAGCTGATTGTGCGCGGTGCGGACCGGCAGGACGCATTGGCCAATATGTGCGCTGCGGTGGATCGCTCGAATGTGTTTGGGATCGCCACGAATCTTGGTTTTGTTAAGCGGCTGTGCAGCCATCCCGCGGTGATTGCCGGAGAGGCGGATACACGTTTTATTGACCGCGCCGAGGGCCTGATGCCCGCCGACGTCACCCCGCAGGATACCGCCTGGGCGGCGGCGGCCCTTGCTGTGATGCAATCGCGCATCTCTGCGCGTGGCGGGCCCCTTTGGGAACGGGCGGGGGCGGAGCTTGTGCTTGACCGCGCGGCGTTGGATCCGTCTGCCCCTTTGGGCCGTCTGGCACTCTACCACAAGGGAAAGCCGAGACTGGCGCAGTTAGTGGCACGTCAGGAGGGCTCTGCGACGGTTTCGTTTGATGAAGGATCCCCGGTCCACATCACCTTTGCTGCGCAGGGGGCGGTGATTTCAGGCAACTGTGCGGGGCAGGTCTGGCATGCGCATTGCCAGCGCACCGGGGTGGAGCTTGACTTTGACGGTCTTCGCCTGGAGTTCAACACCATACCGCCGGCCCGGGATGCTGATCTAAGCCCGACCTGCAAATCCCCCCTGCCGGGTGTTGTTGTGGCCCTGGCCGCATCGGTTGGCGACAGCGTCAGGCAAGGGGATGTATTGGTCGTGGTTGAAGCCATGAAGATGGAAAACACGATTGTCGCGCCGCTTTCCGGCACGGTGGCCGAGATATGCTGCACCGTGGATCAGCAGGTGGTCGCCGGGCAGGTCCTGGTCGAGATTGCGCCGGACACGGAAGGCTAAAGGATTTCAGATTTCGTCAGAAACGGGACCGTGTTTCTTTGCTCTCAACACAAACTATCCCTCTGATGCAAGTAACCCCGTTGTCAGACCCTGGCCTGGGGGGGCCTGACGATGCCGGACACCTGACGGCGCTATTCCGGCTGCGAGGTAAAACAGCCGATTCTATGACGGGAAGGATTCCGACAGGGTCTGAACCACCTAAAGTAGGAACGCGTATACCCCGATCCAAACCGAGATCATGGCCCCTGCCAGCAATGTGTAGGGGCCGCTCCATCTGACGCCGACCTCGAACGCCGAGACTTTGCCCAACGCCCCGGTCAACAGGTTGGTTGCCGTGAAGGGCGAACTTGCGCCGCTCAGAGCGAACCCGGCCAGCGCCGCCGCGGCGATGGCGGCTGCGGATACGCCCAAGGACTCAGCGGATGGCAGCAACGGTGCAATCAGCGAAAAGGACAGGATCGGGTTCATTCCGAATTGTCCCGCCAGGGGCAGCGCCCAGATCAGTATCAAAAGCACGACCCAGCCGGTCAACCCCGAAGGATCAACTCCGGCGGCGGCCAGTAATGGGGCGATGATCGGGGCGCCGATATTGCCGATATATCCCGCCGACATCAGCAGCAAGATCTCTTTGCTCAATCCGGGTAAGTCCTGCGTGAGATAGGCTTTTGCCCGCGCCCCGAAGTCCAGCCCGTTATCTGGATCGCGGGTGATACGCCAAAGCCAGACCGCAGCGATACAGGGCACCACCCCGACAACCAGTCCGATTGTTCGGATACCGGTCAGGGCATGCAGCCCGCTTAGAAGCGTGCCAAGCAGGCAAAGCAACAGGCCAAGCGGGGCCAGCGCACGCCAACCACCTACCGCCGCAGTCCGGGAAGGGGCCTGAGTTCTGACAGGCGGGCGGATACGGGAATCAAGTTCCCAGCCGCAAACGAACAAAAGAAAGGACGAAACAAGGCAGGGAAAGGCGATATCGATCCAATGCACCTCGGGTAGCAGTGTCAGCGTGATTGCCACCGACAGGGATAACGGCGACCAGATCACCGCCGCGACAAATCCCCGCTGAACCGCCGATAGCATGCGCTTGGTGCGTAGCGCGCAAATGCGCGGATCCTGATTGGCGTCGTCACGCGCCATCGCCATGCTTCCCAGCAAGACGATCGATCCATAGTTCAAGATCAGAGTAAATGCATGCCCGCCCAGCGTAAGAGCAAGATACCTTCGCCCTGGCGGTTGCGCCACCAGATATTGGCCTGACCGTTGGATGGCGGGTGAGCTTTCGGCCACCGCACGCAGGGTCGCCAGTGCCGTAAAGATCGCCGCGATAAAACCCGCAGTTTGCAGAGCGCGCAGAATGCGTGCCAGGGCATCGGGCAATGTTGCCAAGGCGATCCCCGTAAGGACAAGCGCCACCGCAAGAAACAATCGTTCTTTGGTTTGCGAGCGAAGGGCCAGGGTCAGGGCGACCAAGATGGCCAGGGCGGCCGTCAGCCATTCCAGTTCGATGGCCTGCGTCCATTCGTCCGCAACAAAGACGCAGGCGGTTGCTACCAGGAATAATCCTGCAAGACAGGCCGATTGAGGCGCGGTGCGATGGCGGTCGATTTGCATTGTGATATGACTTTGTGATGTTGCGGGTGAACTGCATCAATAGGGCCGCAACTGATTGTCAGTCCACATATCCCCAGCTATGGCGCTGTGTGCGGGAATATCCATTCAAATGCCGGTGCGAACCGCATAGTGACGAGGTTTCGCAAAACAACCCACTATGCGAAACCACTAATCAAAAATTTCACAGTCCAATTTCGACTTCGATATAGCAAGGCCGAGATGGGTCGGCACCCGTGCAGGGGTGGCCCGAAGTCAGGAGGCAGCGCGGGCAGGATGGGCGACGCCCATATCCGTGCAGTTTGAAAGAGGACCATGGCGCCAAGATGAGCATCACCCAACTATTTTCACCAACGTCCGTTGCTATTGTCGGGGTGTCGGGCAAGGACACAACGTTTCAAGTGGGCGGGCGCGCCGTTTTGGAACATCTTGTCAAACACGGCTTCAGGGGCCGAATCGACATGGTCACCCGCTCACCGATCACCTTGCATGGCATAACCTCGGTGACATCTCTGGCGGATCTGCCGACGGCACCCGAATGCGTGGTCCTGTCGATCCCTGCCGCGCAGGTGCCCGACACGGTTCAGCAGGCGCTGGACATGGGCGTCCGGGCCTTCGTCACGATCAGCGCGGGTTTCTCAGAAGCCGGAGCCGAAGGCGCCGCTCTGCAAGAGCGCCTCGTCGGGATGCTGCGCGATCATGGTGCCGTGATGCTGGGACCGAACACCACCGGCCTGATCAATTTCGGCCGGGATACCGCGCTCAGCTCCACCAGTCGCCTTGCAACCCACAGCGCCCCCAGGGGCGATATTGGCGTTGTCGTGCAAAGCGGCGCCCTGGGCAGCCTGCTGATGGATGTTGCCGAGCGCGACCAGATTGGCATGAGTTATCTGATCTCCACCGGCAACGAGGCGGTCACCGATATTGCCGATTGCGTGGATTTCCTGATCGATGATCCCGAAACGCGCAGCATTGCCCTTTATGTCGAGGCGTTCCGCCACCCCAAGCGCATTGTCGCCGCCGCCCGCCGTGCCTTTGCATCGGGCAAGCCGATTGCGATCTACAAAGCGGGTCGTTCGGACACGGGCGCCGCTGCCGCTGCTGGCCATACCGGCGCGCTGCTGGGCGCGCGCAGCACCTATGAGGCCGCCGCGCGACAACTGGGGCTTACGGATGTCAAGAATATCGAAGACCTGCTTCCGGTCGCCCATTATCTTGCCCATGCCGGTGGCGGCCGCTCGGTTGGGGTTCTGACGGTTTCGGGCGGTCTTGGCGGCTGCCTTGCGGATGCCCTGGCGCATGCCGGGGACGTGGACCTGCCCAACCCCAGTGCAGCTGTCTCGCAGCAATTGCAGCAATATCTACCTGATTTTCTTAAGCCAAAGAATCCGGTGGATGTCGGCGGCAGCCCGTTCCGAGAACAGGGCGGCTTTGCGCAATGCCTTGGTTCATTTGCTTCCGATCCCGCGTTTGAAGCCGTGGCCGTTGCCAATACCCCCGTTGTTCCGACCTGGGCACAGGACAGTGTTGATGCGATCAGCCGTGTCGAGGCGGAAACCGGCAAACCCATCGTCGCACTCTGGCCTTCTGATATCTACAATGCCGAAGCGCTGCGTGACCTTCGCGTAGCCGGGAAAACCGTGTTCACCCGCATCGACACCGCTGTCGCGGCGCTGAACGGCAAGGCGGCGTATCTCAAGTGTCAGGACCGGCCCAGTTCGATCCTCGACGCCGGGCCGCTGCCGTTGTCCTATCCTCAGCTGGGACAGAGCGGCCTGCACAGCCTTGATGAGGCCAGCAGCAAAAAGCGGTTGCAGGATCTGGGCATTCCATTCCCGAAAGAGACCTTCGTCATCGCAAGTAACCGAGACACCGCCCTGGCGCAGGCAAGGGTCGTGGGCTATCCGGTCACCGTCAAGGGGATCGCCGAAGGGGTCGTGCATAAATCGGAATACGGCCTCGTTGCAGTAGGCGTGGCAGATGAACCTGCCTTGACCGCCGTGCTGGACGAGATGCAGCGCAGCGCCGGGGCGCACAGGCTGGACCTTAGGGGGTTCATCCTTGCCGAAACGCTTCGGGCCGAGGCAGAGGTTTTTGTTTCGGTCAGCTATGACCGGGAATTCGGCCCTAGCCTGACCCTTGGCAGCGGCGGCATCTATACCGAGGTGTTCAAGGACGTCACCACCCGTCTTCTGCCCCTGTCGCGGGGCGAAATCACCAACATGATCGATGATTGCAAGATCGGCAAAATCCTGCGCGGCGCGCGGGGCAAAGCAGCGCTTGATATCGAAGCCCTGACCGGCCTGATCGAAAAGCTGGCTGACCTTGGCGGCAAGCTTTCGCCGGATTTCGCTGGGCTGGAAATTAACCCGGTGGGCGTCGGCGCCGCCGGACAGGGCGCGTGGATTTTCGACGCAACTGTGTTCTCGGCGGGGGAAAAGGATGTCTGAACGTTATACCAAACAAATCGCTGAAAATGAGATAGGCGCATGCCTGCGTGCGCAGTTGAGCGATGGCGATCTTCTGGCGATTGGCGGACTGTTCAAACAGGGGCGCCCGACAGCGCTGGTGCGTGAAGTCATCAAGGCGGGCTTCAAAGACCTCAAGGTCAGCTCGTCGCCTGGATCCGGCTTTGATGTCGACCTTCTGATCGCAGCCGGTTGTGTCGCCGAAACCTACTGCCCCGCCGTGACACTGGAAGAGCGCATGTGCCCAAGCTTCCGCCATGCGGTGGAAGAGGGGCGGATCCGCGCCCATTGCGTCGACGCGCTTTCAGTGGTTGGCGGCTACCTGGCCTCGGCCAACGGGGTGCCGTTTCAGCCGGTCGCCGCCTGGAAAGGATCGGATGTGCCAAAGCACAACCCGCTGGTGGCGCATATCACCTGCCCCTTTACCGGTGAGACGCTTTTCGCGACACGGGCCCTGCGCCCCAAACTGGCGCTGATCCATGCGCAGGAAGGCGATATCTACGGCAATTTGCGGCATCTGAGTACGATGACCTATGCCGACCAGATGATCGCGCGGGCCTCGGATTTCGTGATTGCCAGCGTGGACCGTATCGTGGCACCCGATGATATCCTGTCGCGGCCTCGTGAAACCTCGGTGCCCAACATCTATGTCGATGCCATCGTGGAACTGCCCTACGCGGCCCATCCCAGCGGCAGTTTCCCGCATTACAGCATCGATGAGGCCTATATCGACGCCTATGCCGATCTGGCGGAAGCTGCCCGCAAGGGCGCGCCGGAGGGGCTGCGCATGTTTCTTGAGCAAGACGTGTCAGGCTGCGCATCGCAGCGGGACTACCTTTCGCGCCTCCCCGATACGCGTCTGCCCGCATTGGAAGAAGAGGCCAGAAACCTATGAGCGATTATTCCATTCAGGAACTTCAGGCGGTTCTGTTGTCGCGTGAACTGAAGAACGGCGAACTGGGCGCCGCTGGCGCTGCGGCGGCGATCCCGATGGCGGCGATATTGTTGGCACGGCTAACTCACGCGCCCGACCTACAAATCGCGGGGGAAATGTTCGTCAACCCGAATCCCACGCAACTCTGGCCGTCGATGTTGGATGACCGGGCCCTGGGCGCCTGCGAAGCGGCCGAGACATTTCTGGAGCTTTTTGGGCATTCCCATCGCGGTCTGGACTTCTTCTTTCACAACGGTTTGCAGATTGATGCGCACGGCAATATCAATCTTCACCACATCGGGGGCACGCTTCACGAGCCGAAAATGCGCGGGCCTGGTGCCGCGAATATTTCATATGCGGGTCAGTCAAAGCGGTTCTATATCTGCCCGACGGTTCACTCCCGCCGGAATTTCGTGGAACGAGTGGATTTCATCACTTCTCCCGGCTATTTGGACGGTCCTGAGAGCTTTGCCGCGGCTGGTCTGAAAGGCGGACCACACCTATGCGTTTCGCCCTTGGCAACAATGGATTTTGATCAGGACAGCTTGCGCATGCGGATTAGATCAGTGCATCCACACAGCTCGGTCGAAGAAGTCGTCGAAAACACTGCCTTTGACCTTGGTGTCCACCCAAAAATCGAAGTGACCTTGGCGCCCACGCGAGATGAGCTTCGCTTGCTGCGCGAGAAAGTCGACCCGCTGGGATACCTACGCTGATTTCCGGCATGTTCACAAATTTCCCTGTAGAATTCGTCCTCTACAACCTCCCTGTGGACGGCCGACTGGCGGCACCGGTATTGCCGGTGCCGCCCTTTTCCGAAAGAACGATTGAACGGCCCATAATGTTTGCGAGACGGATCATCCCGTGACCTGCGCATCGGCGGGAAGGAGAGATACCGTTTGCAAAGCCTTGTCTGAGCTTTCCAGCTGATATCCTTGATCTGCTGTTGCAGGTGAGCCGAACGCTTCGGATACCGTTGCCCTTCTTTGGGCGGATGGCGATGGGACCATCCAGCCTCAACCAACATGGTGCGCGCCAGAGCGTTCCCCGCCTTGGTCAATCGTCCCCTCCTGAACGTGCTTCCACTGGAATGTTCGCTCGGCACGAGCCCCAACCACGACATCAACTGGCGTGGATTTTCGAACCTTGTGATATCGCCGATCTCGGCCACCACGGTTGCGGCGATGGTTGTGTTCACGCCGCGCAAGGCGCACAGGGCGTCAACCACCGGCGCGAAATGCCAACCAGAAATAGCCGTTTCTATCGCTTGATCCAGAGTTGCAACCCGTTCCTCGGCTTGGTCAACGGCACGCTTGAGTTCCTCAAAGACCAACTGCTGATGGGCAAAGCGGAAACGGGCAGTTCTGCGAGCCAGCGGCGGTGGCGCTGCGTCCAGTATTTCCCGCTTTCATATCGAAGGCCGTGGCGCAGCAGAACGCTGAGCAACTGCTGATTGGCGATCTTTACCGCATCCACGGTCAGATCCGTTTGCCGCGAAAGTGTGATTTGGATTTTACCAAATTTTGCAGTGATGAATGACCGGAAACGGGAAATCTTCTGCGGCGCGACAAATAGCGTGCCGCGCCTGCAAAGGGTTTCTGCGTCAGCAATAGCGGCGTCAGCAAAAGGCGGGTTTGTCCGCTCAGCAGACTCCAGTGCTCGTTGCAGCTAACGACCGCCACGAGCCCAGAGTTACCAATGCTGAGTGATGCATGAGTGACCGCTGATTGGGAATGGATCACGTCGCGAAGAGCTGATCGATGTTTTTGAATGCCTTCAACTCAATTGCATTTCCTGCAGGGTCGTTGAAGAACATCGTCGCTTGTTCGCCTGGCTCGCCCTCGAAACGGATGTAGGGCTTGATCACAAACTCAATTCCTCCATTCTCCAGTCGTTTTGCCGTCGCAAGCCAATCCTCCATGTCCATGATGATACCGGCGTGGCGAACGGGAACATTGTGCCCATCAACTTCACCGGTTTTAGCAGCCGAAAGTTCATCAGGTGCGTAGTGCGCGACGATCTGATGGCCGCGAAAGTTGAAATCCACCCAAGTGTTTGCAGAACGCCCTTCGCTGCACCCGAGAAGGTCTTTGTAAAAATGTCTTGCGGCCTCAAGATCATCGACCGGGAAGGCGAGATGGAAGGGCGGTATTGTTTGCTGGGTCATGATCGCTCCTTGGTTTAACCTAATGGTCCAGTAGCGCCTTTTATTATTCATGAAAAACGATATATTTTTCATCTCAGCTACATGAAAAATGATGAATGATACCCGAACTTAGAACCTTTCTTGCCGTCGCGCGCCTTGGAACCTTTGCAGCAGCAGGCGATGTCATGGGACTTACACAATCAGCTGTGAGCGGCCAAATGAAGCGCCTTGAGGACAAGCTGGGGCATGAGCTGTTTGAGCGAACCGGCAGGTCAGCAACGCTCAATGAGACGGGCCTTCGAGTTTTTGAGAAGGCCCAGAAACTACTGTCTTTGGCTGAAACGCTAACGGACCCAGATGATCCGTCGAACACTGAGGGAACACTGAAAATCGGGGCCGTAGCCTCTGCGCATATTTACCCGATCCCTGAAGTGTTGCCGAAGTTTGCGAGTGAGTTTCCCAAAATGCGCCAATCCGTGGTGCCGGGAATTTCACTGGAGCTGTTGGACAAGGTTGACAGTAGGAGCCTCGATTTGGCGATCATCATCAAGCCCAATTTTGAGCTGCCCGCGTCCCTACAGTGGACGATGTTGCAAGCAGAGCCATTTGTCATGGTCGCACCTCGGTCCTGGAATGTGGAAAATCCATCCCTCGCCCTGAGAACCATGCCGTTCGTAAGGTATAGCCGAATTTCGTTTGGTGGGCGTCAAGTCGAAAGCTATCTGAACATGCATCAAATACGGCCCAAAGACTTTGTTGAGCTGGACGATATATCCACCATCCTGTCCTTGGTCGCGGACGAGTGCGGCATAGCGATTGTGCCACGGATGGCAATTTATGCGTCTCAGTTTCGGGCTACAAATGTCATTGAATTAGATGATATGCAGCTCAGCCGCGAGATTGGCATCATTCATCCCCGCTTATTAAGCGACCCCGCCAATCGCTTTGTAGCGCTTTGCATAAAAGCTCAATCATCTGAAATTTCATTACCTTAAAAACAGTGAAAGCAGACTTCCGCGACCTAAGAACGAATGGCGAAAAAGCCTCGCCAAGCTCCTGGGTTGAAATGCGGAACGCAGAGGTTTACTTAACACTATTTCCAATACTGTTAAGTGGCTGCTCTCTCCGGTTGCCCCTTAATGCTGTTCCAGGGCCGAACTGAACTTGGTTATTTAACGGAATTCCTGTAATCTGTTAAATATGAGTGAAATGCGCCTCTATGACAGGTCCGGAAATCGGCTGTATCTCAACGCTGAAGAGCGGGCTGCCTTCCTTACCGCGGCCAGACGGCAACCCGCCCGCGATCGGACGCTCTGCGAAGTGCTGCATTGGACTGGCTGTCGGCCATCTGAGCTTTTGGAGATTACGCCAGCGAGGATCGATCTATCGGGAGGGGCGATCGCGATCCGGTCTTTGAAAAAGCGCAAGGATGCGACTGGCGAGCAGAAGATGCTGTTTCGCACGATCCCTGTGCCAGCGGAGTTGATAGATACGCTGAACACGGCGCATGGAATCCGCGAAGCTCAACGGTCCCGCAAGAAGGCTGCTGCGCCCATCTGGCCTCTGAGCCGTATTCGGGTCTGGCAGATCGTCAAAAGGGTCATGATTGAAGCCGGTATCCCAGATGCACCGTATCGGTCGCCCAAAGGTCTCCGCCATGGGTTCGGAGTGCATGCAACCGTCCAGGGTGTCCCTCTCCACATGCTGCAACGCTGGCTAGGCCATGCGCAACTCTCGACAACGGCGATCTATGCCGATGCTGTTGGCAAGGAAGAACAGGATATTGCAGCTAGGATGTGGGGGCTAGGGCCTTGAACTGGCCCCCAGTTCGACCGGACACGGATAGCCTTAAGCACGTGCCCATTTCTGAGATAGAAACCATCACCGACGGTGGTCGCCGTAGGGGATAAGGGGACCACATTACCTTTAAAGCATAAGGCACATGTGTCGGGGTTGGGACAGAGAAACGCGTAATCTTTTGTATGCGCCGCATAGGGTCCTAAGGTCTTATTCCTTACGCAACCATGGCTTCCGGATCGCTGATGAAATGCCTGAGCCAAGACCTCTAGCAGCTTGGGTTGCCGTTTTGCCGATCGGAGCGACTGCCCGTGATATTGAAAATTGCATTTCTTGAGAGAATACCTTGTCGACGCGTTCAATGGCCATTTCCTCACGCTCGTCTATGCGGCCATCGGCCTCCATTACTTCACGAAGAAATAGTTTGATGTCCGCAAGCATCAGGTTCGCTTTGCAATCGGGATTGTCCCGAGCAAAGGCCCCAAGTGTCGTTGCCGATGTTTTAATGTCGTAGTCCTCCAGTTTGTCACTGACAAACTCAATTCCACTATCAACGAATTGCTCGGAGTACCCCCAACGCCGCACAAAGTGACGCTTGATTGCGTCGATTTCACTCTCATGAACATGGCCATCGATGGCGGCAACTTTCATAGCCAGAGGAGCCATCAGGTCGAATAGACCCAATCCCAGGACGTCTACAGGAGTGTTTATAAAAGTAGGTATTACAGTCGTTTTGTTGCCATCGTCCTGAAGGTAACGAGTTATTCCTAGCCAAGCACCCCCCGTCACTACGCTGGCTGCTATTACCCAACCAATAGGGGTTGTTGCCGTACCTATACCAAGAGCCGCGAGCATACCTGGTGCCGCAAAAAATTTCTGTGCAACAAAGGCCGAGCTGGCTACCTGCGCACCTGTGGCAGCTACACCAGCTACATCCCAAGCTTCAAAGACCGTTTTTTTGATGCGAGTTGATGTGTAAGCATCCTCTCCGATGCCGAGCATTGCTTTGAATCTTAGTTCATCCTTTACAACGTCTTCGACATCCTCAAACCAAGCCTCATTCATATCATGTCCTTGGCTTTAAAGCATCGAAAGAGGCGAATGAGGATTGTATCCGACGCTCGAGCGCTTTGTTCCCTAGATCTTGTATTGCGCCCATCGCAAAGCCCAAGGCAATGGCGAGCGCACCGACAAATGGACCGAAAACAAACCCGATAACCGGTATAGATGTTACCAAATAGCTAAAGACTGCTCCTAATACTGTGCCAGTGCTTGCCATAGGGAACTCACCAAGAATGTAGGTGACAACATCCAGAACCTTGCGACCGATATTGAGGACCGTTGATCCTACCCTGATCGTGGTCTTGGCAATCGTGAAGATGATGGATTTTGCATCGGCAGAGATGTCTAAAGAACCTATCCGCCTTTTGAGCAACTCTTCGGAAAAGTCAAAAGACAACAGGTCTCGGATTTCCTTCTCAGATTCAGCAGAACATTCCATTCTCACGGCCCTACCAGTCTTTGGGTCTGCTGCTTCTATGATCACAAAAGTTCCCTCTTGCCTGGCTACTTGGCTGACCCCGAGGTGCTCAAGTTAGAGAATGCGGTACTATGCCCCTTACAATAAGCGCAGGTAAGAGCATTTTTGACTATTCTACAAGCTCTACTCTTCGACTTCTATCAACTTTATAATGTTCTCATTATGTTTATCAAGCGTGGCTGCAAACGTATGTCCTCCTGAATCATCAGCAACAAAAAAAACATAATCTGTTTTTTCCGGTTGGGCGGCAGCCGCCAAGCTAGATATGCTCGGGGTTGAGATCGGAGTCGGGGGGAGGCCAGGAATAATATAAGTGTTCCAAGGTGTTTCCTCACGCAAATCCGAGCGAGTTATATTCCTCCCCAGAGGGCCTTTCCCCTTGGTAATTCCATAGATCACAGAAGCATCATTCTGCAGCCGCATATCTTCGCTTAACCGATTAGAAAAAACACTGGAAATCAGGTATGAGTCCTCGGATGACCTAGCTTCCTTTTCTATAATACTCGCTAAAACTAAAAGATCCTGAGGATTTGACGCCGGATTGTCCTCTGTTCGGGCAGACCAAGCTAGATCTAACCTCTCCCTTTGGTGCTTCTCCAAGATAGAAACCAGGTGAGACCTGTCGGTGCCATTCGAGAACCTATATTTGCTCGGTGCGAGGGTTCCTTCTTCAGGCGTTTCTTCAATTGTACCAGATAGCGCATCAATCGCCCTAAGCGCTTCAGTTACCTGCCACGAGGTAACTCCTTTTTCCACCTCAAGTTCAAAACTTGTGTCCGTCAATTTGAGCTTATGCTCGTATATCTCCGGATAGTTATCAACTAGGAGAGAAAACTTGGCCCGCTGTACATACTGCTTAGTGTTAGGTTCCCATTCGCGCACCTTAGCCAAGGTTCCAGAGGGCCCGATTTGGTAAGATATCTCTGCGGTATGACCGATTAAAATGCCGCTTTCTTGCTGCCTCACTAACGCTTCAAACTCTTTATCAAGCGCGGCTTTGGCGGCATCTTCTTTGGCTGTACGCGTAGTTTCCATGACGTCTTCCAGCTCCGCCTGCAAAGACGTTACTTGGTTAGCCAAAGTGGCTATGGATTGGTGGCGGTATTCATCAACAATCCCGAGCAGGTTCACGGCAATCGAGGACAGATCAGCACAGCTTTCCTTCTCTACTTGCGCCCCCGTGGCGGTAATGTAGGTCCACTGACTATCTCGACGTTCAAAAAAGAAATTTTGGAGTAGTGGCACGCCTTCCCAGACTGTTTGGTACTGCAACACAAAGCCGGCATCTGATTTTTGAACTATTGCCTTTGGAGCGCCCGCAAGAACAGGTGGTTCATTCGCCATTTCTATAAAAACAAAGTTTCCTTTGTGTTTGCAAGATAACGCAGTCACCTTAAATGGTTCAGTGCTTTCTTGGGCATTTATAATGTTGGTGCTACACAGTACGGCTACGCAAGTGGTATATGCAATGAGTGCTATATTATTCATCGGTTCTTACTGTGCTAGGAGAGTTGTTAACCAAATCTTCCGAGGATTTACCTACGTACAACATATACCCAGAGAGTAAAATCACTGAAAATATGATGAGCCAGTTAAAATTCTTAACTAGCTTCTCAAAGCCATGGGCAGCTTTCATAGTGCTAGGTTTTAGCCCTCGAGGCATAATTCTCCCTTTAGATCAATAAAGCTAAATATATTAGTGTTACCATAGTCTCATAGACGCGTTCTTGTAAAATTAAAATTGAAGCTAAATCAACTTAAGGCTTCATAACGCTGGTGATCCGAAGCGCTCGTTGGCACCCCCTAGTAGAGGATTTTCGCCAACACCACTTTTCGGCTTCGACGTAAGATATTTCATTGTACCGACGGTTATTGAGCCAGCCCCCCCAATAAAATGGACTGCATGAAGCTGGAGTTTTCCTGGCTGGGAAAGGAGCGGAATCGCATGAAAGCATCAAAGTTCGCGGAAGCGCAGGAAGCCTTCATCCTGAACCAGGGCGAGCAAGGCACGCCGGTCACGCAGATCTGCCGCAAGGCGGGGATCAGCCAAGCGAGGTGCTTGAACTGGAAGGAATAATACGGGGGTCTTCCTTCGGTTCAGGTTGATGTTCGCAACCCGACATTACCGAAAATTCACCGATGACTACCGCGCCTTTGATGACGTCCTACAGCGCCTCATGAGGGGCGCGGACGACACCAAAGGCGCTACCAGAAGTTACACCTCTCCCTGGGGCATGACCGAAGGTTCTTTACTAGCGGGGCGACTTCAAACGCTTGATACGGCATCCTGGTCCAGGTTGCGTTTGAGGCCACGGGCAATTACCATCGCGCCATACGTGACCTTCAGTTTGTAGAACGTGGCAATGCACAGGCCATGCCTGCGGCATACTTAGGCCATCGCCATTCCAGCTTCGTGTTCCTTGAGCATTCTAGTGGCGAAGGCAAAGCGCGGCTGCGAGTGGTCGGCCAGAAACCTGCCAAAACCTAGAAAGTTTCGCCATGGGGTTCTGGCACAAGTAAGCCTTTGATTTTGCTTAGCGGAGTGCTGACAGGTCGAAAACGACCGTTTTTGCCCTACAGATTCTGGCAGGAGGTTTGTGTCCGGTGTGCGGACAGAACGGGATTTCGCTGCGGTCGCGCGGACGGCAGCTCTAGCAGTTGAGCATCGAAAAGACAGATGCCATCTTAGAGGTGTGAAGAAAGTCGAAATTATACTTGCCCCGTATCACGGCGGTGTGCGGGAGGATCGTGTTGGGGCCGGGCCTATCCGCCTGATGGAGATGGGTCTGGAAGAGGCCCTAAAGCGCTACTCCGTCGAAACCCACGTGTCCGATCTCGGTCACATACCTGAATGCGAGGGTGAGGTGGGGCGGGCATTCGAGGTTAAACGACGGGTGGCACTTACTGTCTCGGAGGCGATAAGCGCTGGTCGTTTCCCGCTAGTCCTCTCCGGAAACTGCAACGCCGAGGTCGGCACATATGCGGGTCTCGGAAGTCCCGATGTACCGTTGATTTGGTTTGACGGTCACACCGATTTCTACACGCCAGACAACATTGAGCATGGCTACCTCGACAGCATGGGCGCTGCAACTCTCACGGGGCAGTGTTGGCAGCGTTTCGCGAAGACAGTTCCGGGGTTCAGCCCCTTGGACCCTCGCCGTTTGATCTACTGTGGATCACGCAATCTGGAACCTAGTCTCCTTGAACGCCTTTCGGAGGCTGGCGTGTCTATGGTTGAGGGCGGCGCAAACAGATCAGGACCGTTCGCCGAGGCACTCGATGTGCTGTTGCCGACAAGCTCCCAAAAGGTGCTGGTTCATCTGGACATGGATTGCATTGATCCAGCCGAGGGTGTGGCAAACGAGTATGCCGAACCCGGCGGGCTTGGTGAAAAGGACCTTCTGGCGTGCCTCGATAAGATCCTGGCTCGGTCTGAGCCGCTTGGCTTGACCGTTGCGTCCTATGATCCGAGCCAAGCGGGAGGCGATAGAATTGGCGAGATCGCAATTGAGGCAATCACTCGGGCTGTAGCTCACCGCGACTAAAACAGGACCAGTTCTATCCCAATCAGCCATTCATCGCGGGCGCAGCATTGGTAGAAGTGGGCTCGAAGCCGACCTTCGCCGCGCGCTGCACGAACGACCGCTGTCAGCTTAGCGTAGGATTTCACACTCTCCCGCAAACGACCCGAGCAGGGGCACACGGGCCAAAACCGACCGGATCGACGCGGAACTGATTGCGCGTTTCGTGGCTTTCAGACCTGATGCCGGGCGAACCCTCCCACATGGAAAGTTACGTCTTCTCAGAGCCTTGACCTCTAAGCGGGCGCAGCTGGTTAAAACCCGAAAACGCCTTCTTGGGCAGATCAAGGCGCAGGGGAAGCTCGGATCAACCGAGATGTTTGCAGCCATGGACGAAGACTTCAAAGGCTTGCTCGACAGGCAAATTGCCGGGCTCGAAGCTCAGATTGAAGATATCATCGCGGCCGATGCGAGCCTTGCCATGACTGCCGATATCCTGCGTTCCGTTCCTGGAATCGGCCCAGTTGCCAGCACAATGCTAATTGCAGAAATGCCAGAACTCGGTCAGATCAGTGGCGAGCAAGCTGCTGCCCTGACAGGCTTGGCCCCCATTGCACATGACAGCGGGGCGATGCGAGGCAAGCGTGCAATTGGAGGCGGTCGGCGGCTGCTGCGACATGTCATGTTCCAGGCTGCTCTCGTCGCCAGCAATCACAATCCAGTCCTGAAAATCTTCGCCGGTCGTTTGCGGGCCGCAGGAAAGCCACACAAGGTCAGCATTACAGCTGTCGCTCGAAAGCTCGTCACAATCGTCAACGCCCTCTGTAAATCAAGCCAGAAATGGACCGTTCCAGAAAGTTGAAGATACAGTTGCTAGACCGTGTAACCGGAACACCGCTTACCGTGTTTTTCTCCTATTCTGAAAATGAATTAGTCACGTGCTGCAGAGCACAAAACTACAAGACAAGACCTGCAAAAACTTTTGAAAGTGCGATTGCCCAGAAGATGAGCGCCGCGATAGCCCACAGACTCAGTTTTCGGTTCGGACGCTTCGCATTCGAAGCCTTGATGTCAACTATAACCTTCTTAAATTTTCTTATCAACATAAAATCCTATTGGTGAACTATATAATTGAAATTAATATCCTTTTCCTGTTTGTTAAAATATGTAAACGTTCGCCGCGAAGCCTTCGTTCCCTAAAAAATTCAGCTCAAACGGATTGCTTTCGACGAGTTGCTCAGCGTCTGCAGAGCCCCTTCTTGGGGGTCTGCTCCGGCTCAGTGCCAAATCCTACGTTAAGGAATATTTGTCCTTGACGCTGGCACCCTTTGCGGAATTTACATTGAGACAGGAGCTGAGATGCACGACTTCGCTATCTGAGAGCCTATTTTACATCCGTTTCACAAACCTGCGTTTGTGAAAGCCGCCATTCGCTGCGATGTGCATCAAATCACACAGTGCGGGACTTTTCTGCCTTTCGCCCGCTCGACCTGAGTGTCCGTTAAACGTATAGACTGACCCTCAATTTTCCCGGCTCCAACTACGGAAAATCGTTTATGGACGTAACAATTCGACAGGCAAAACACGACGACGTCGAAGCCCTTACGATGCTGGCCATGGCATCCAAGCAGTCGAACGGTTACGACGATGCTTTCATGGCGGCATGTGCCGATGAATTGCGTGTGACATCCGCCTCACTCGACGCCCACGAATACTGGGTGGCAGATAGTGGAACACCGTGCGGGTTCATTAGCCTCGAAGTCGATCCAGACGGACTCACTGGCATGATCGGGTCGTTCTTCATAGCTCCCGGCTGGCAGAGGCGTGGCATCGGACGATTACTTTGGTCCACCGTGGAAGAGTTCGCGCGGAAAAAGGGCTTGAAGGTTCTTCGTCTCGATGCAGACCCGGAGGCGGAAGCATTCTATCGTGGGCTCGGATTCTCGACAGTCAATCGCGTGCCATCTGGCTCGATTCCCGGGCGGACACTTCCGCATATGCAGATAGACTTGTCCGCATAAAAGCAGACATTCAGATGCCTTGCAGCATTCGGTAGTTTGGGCTCGAAGCAGCCATTGGACAGAGGCTTTACCAATGTCCGCTCTGGGCCGTCACCGGCGTCCAAGTCGACCCAGTCTTGCCAGCTGCGCCAGCATTTTTGACCCCGAGTCTGCGGATCCTGTGCCTCCTGCGGAACCCGTCTGCCCCATCCCTTGCCGAACAGGCATCTGCTGCACACCGAAGAACTGCCGCGCTCTGAGGGCTGCATATTCCGCACCGCTTGCCCCACCGATCAGGTAGCGATTGTAGGCCTGCTGGCTGCCCATTGCGGCGCGGGCAAAGCTGTAGCCGCCGCCGAGACCACCGGAGAGGGCGGGCATCATGATGTTTCCGGAGATCGCGCGAACGATGAACGGCGTGGCGATAATGAAGCCCTTCGCCATGAGGACCATCATGAAGAAGGGGATGAGCGCGCCGATGTTTGAGGCCCCTTCCGGGTCGCCAAGCTCGCCGATGAGTGCGGAGGAGACACCCGTGATTGTCGCGAACACGCCGGCCACGACGATGGGGTAGAGCGCGAAGGAAACCAGTGCCGACAGCCAGCGCGCGAAATAGTCCTTGGTGACCTCGAAGAGGGTCAGGAAAATCATCACCGGTGCGATCCCGATCAGAAGTGCGATCATCAGGCGGGATGCCACGAGGATAAAGGCGGCCAAACCGCCCAGGATCGAGAGCAAGAGGACCCCGACAATGTCGAGCATGGCGCCGGCCATCCAGTTCAGCTCAGACCCGGCGGCGTTGAGATAGTCCCCTAGTTCCGCGATCAGCCGGTCAAACTCTTCGGCGAAAGTTCCAGAAGGGCCAGGAGTTCCACCACCGACCGAAGCCACGAGCGCCCCCGCAATGCTGTCGATCCCGGCCAGGATAGCGGAGGAGAGGGCGTTGAACTGCACCCAGTTGGTCGCGAGTATTCCGATCAACCCGATCTTGACCGCGAGCCAGAAGGCCGTGCGCCCGTCCATCGCCTTGTACTGGTAGATCATGTTCAGGAAGACGAGGATCACCACGAGCGTTGTTCCCAGGACGAGAAGCGTGCCGACCGTTGCCGCGACCGACCCGAACTGGGTTTCTGCGGCGGTGTCGAGATAGCCCTGGGAGGTTTCAACGAAATAGGTGACGACGCTCATGACGGGGCTGCCTTACCAATTGCCCGCGGCTTCGCAGATGGCTTTGGCGGCAGGGCGGACGGCGCTGGCGCGGCGGTTGTAGGCGTCCGAGGCCTGCAGCATTTCCCAGCGTTCGTCACTGGCGTGGCGCTCACGAAACGCCCCCTCGGCATCGTCCCAGGACGGGAACCGGATCTCGCAAGCGCAGCTGCCAGTCTCTACGATGCGTTCAAGATTTTGGGCTCGGTAGATGTCTTGAACCAGCACGCGCTGATAGGCTTGGCGCAGGGGGATCTCCTGCATCCACACGGGTTCAGCGGGCCGTTCTGGACAGACGTCGAAACTGCGCTCGAGGGTCGGCACGAGATTGCGCTCAGCGAAGCCGGGTGCCGACGTCAGGCCCAGGACCAGCGCAGCCAGTACGAGGGTACAGCCCGCCTGCCTCATGCCGTGGCTCTGGCGGGTGTGGTCTCGCGCTTCAGGAAGACAGTGTGTCCCACATTGGCGAATTCCGAGGAGCTGATCGACACGACCTCCCAGCCTTCGGCCCCCTTCACATTTAGGCTGGCCTGCATGTCGGCAAGACTGGTTTTGCGGGTCATGGGAAAGGACAGGATATCGTATTCAAAGGTTTTCATTGGGAAGCTCCGATCTCATTGTTGCCGGGGAGGTAGAATTCGGTGATCCCGCGTTTGCCATCATGGCGACCGGCCTGGATGATCACGTCGATGGAATTCTCGATGTACTGGACCATGTCGGCATAGGTCATCGGGATCTCGGTCTTGAGGGCTGCGATCGCCAGCCGCTGCACGGCCAGTTGCGGGGTTTCTGCGTGAAGGGTGGTCATGGACCCACCATGGCCGGTGTTGATCGCCTCGAGGAAGGTCATGGCCTCCTTGCCTCGCACCTCGCCCAGGATGATCCGGTCGGGGCGCATGCGCAACGTTGCGGTGAGCAGCACATCGGCGGTCTGGAACTCCGCATCGCGATTGGCGATGAGGGTCACGGCATTTGGCTGGGTCGGTAAAAGCTCGGCGGCTTCCTCGATGGTGACGATGCGTTCCTCGGATGGCACGTGCGAGAGGATCTTGCGCGCAGCCACGGTCTTGCCGGTGGAGGTGCCGCCAGAAACGATCATGTTAAGCTTGTTGTCGACGCAAAAGGCCAGCGCATCGCCGATCACGCCCGCGGCCACCACTTCACGCAGTTCCTGGGTTTTCTCGAGGCGGAGTTCTTCGAGCTTGCGTTCTTTGCCATAGAGAAAGTCGAGTGCGATCCCGTCGAGCGGCAAGCTGGAAAAGAACCGAAGACTGATCGACATCGCCGTTAACACGGCGGGCGGGGTGATGACCTGTGCGCGGATCGGACGGCCCTTGTAAGTGATCGAGACCGAGACGATGGGGCGGTCCTTGCTCATCGTGGTGTTGGCAGAGGACGCGATCTGGTTGCCGAGGTCCTTCACTTCGGTTGCTGTCAGCTTCTGGTCCAGCTTTCTCATGAAGTGATCGCCCTGGAACTCGCCCCAGCAGGTTCCGTCTGGGTTGATGCAAATCTCGATGACATCGTCGCGGGCGGCGGCGTCGATCCGGTCGAGCGAGGTTTGAAGATAGCTCAGCGACATGGGTTCAGAATATCTCCAGATCGCGGTCGACCATGACCGTGACGCGGGCGCCCTGGTCGACATAGATGACCGGGCCGATCGAGAGGTAATCGCCAATCACACTGTCCGTGGCATCGGCAAGATCATCGCCCACGTCTTCGAGCACATCCGCGGCGGTTGCGTCCTGCACATTTGCAGCGGCTGCACTAGGCGCGGCGGAGATCAGTGAAATCAGCGCGGCCGAGCCGAAGCGCTCGTCAAAGCGCGTGTCGACAAAGCCGGTGACGCCGGAGCGACCCAATTCATCGCCCCCAAAAGAACTGATCTGGATGGTCTGGTTGTCGGGCAGAATGATCCGGTCCCAAGCGATCGTGACCCGGCGCTGCGCGATATCAACGCCCGAACGATAGCGCCCGATGAGGCGGGACCCACGCGGGATCAAGAGCCGAGAACCGTCGAAACTGAACACGTCTTCGGAAACAACGGCCCGGGTCTGGCCGGGCAGAGAGCTGTCGAGCGCGGTTTCCATGACGGCCTGGATCATGGTGCCCTGGATGATCGTGTTGGAGGGATTGGCGATGACTTCTGCCTGTGTCACCGAAGTGGGCAGCGCGCCGTTCAGCACGAAATCCGTCACTTCGCCAAAGGTGCGCTCGGTCAGCGCCGTCTCATTCGCACCGGACGTGCCGCCAAAGGCGATGGTGGGCGAGGTGATGCGGCGCTCCTGAAACGCGCGCTCCTCGGCCGCGCGGCGTTCAAGTTCCGCGAGCCGTCGTGCTTCTTCCTCGCGGCGGAGCCGTTCTTCCTCCCGCGCGCGCAATTCGTCCTCGGTAGGACCGACGGGTGCCGGAAGCGGGCGGCTCGCCTCGAGTTGGGCCAGTTCCAGATCCATGCGGAGTTGCTCAAGGCTGCGATCCCGCGCCGTCAGTTCGTCCTGGAATCGTTGCTGTGCGGCTTCCGAGGCGGCTTGCAGCGCTGCGATCTGAGCGGTCAGCGCATCGATGGCTTCGGCGGCAGCCGTGTCTTCCTCGACGACCGGTTCGGGGGCGTTGCGCAATTCCTCAATCTGAGCCTGAAGGGCGGCGAGTTGCGCCAAAAGCTCGGCGTTCGGTTCCTCCGGATCGGGTGCGACGAACACAACCTCGGGCTCGGGCGGGGGCAAGGTCTCGATGGCGCCGAACCCGTCGCCTTCGTTCTGGAACACGTCCGGCGTGGCCGTGGGAAGGGCTTCCTCTTCCTCGGGTTGGGACATGAGATAGAGCAACGCGCCGCCCGCGCCGATCACGAGGACGACGACCAAAGCGAGCAGCGGTGAGCGCCGTGGGGCAGGGGGCGAACCAGCGCCCTTACCTTGTTCTAGAGCAGCGAGGCGTTTCTCGAGGTCTGCGTTTCCAGTATCGCTCATGAGCCTACCCCCGCAGGTGGTGTGGCCTCGATGCAGACCACCTCCTCCCCGATCCGCAGCACCCATTGTCGGTTCACGCCTGAAACCCGGATCACGCCGTCCTCGGTGGCTTGCGTGTTGACCGTCCGCTCACGGCCATTGGCGTAGCGGAAGATCGCAGGCACCGGCGCATTCCGTGGGAATTCGAAGTACGTAAACGTCCCATCATCCCAGACGCGAGTCGGGGTGAACTCGGTGCGCGCGCTGGCACCGTAATTGTAGTTCGGCGCTTGCGCTGCGATGGCACGCGTGGCCCGTACATTGTCTTCGGGATAGCGGAACTGGACCACGTAGAAGGTGGGGCTGCGGGTCTCCTGGACGTTGAAGTAATAGCTGCGGCGGTTGGTATAGACGGTCACGTTGGTATGGACACCGCGCGCGACGGGCTTGATGGCGAAGGCTTGGCCACCGGGTACACCGTCGATCTCGAAGCCCTCCGTGTCGCCTGCGATGATCGAGCGGATGCTTTCGCCCTCGCCGAACTCGATGGTGGTCACATGGGTCAGCGAGACATTGAGGCGGTAGACCTGGCCCTCCTGGTAGGTGGCCAGCCGCACGCGGCTGTCATTGGGGCCACCGCGCGGAATGGCTTCCGCGAAGGCAAGGACTGGCAGCAGGGAAAATAGGCCAGCAACAAAGAACTTACTGATCAAACTAGTTCTCCAATCTGTCGGAGCGGATGGAATATTCGAGGACCGTGAAGCCGAAAGGGTTGGTCCAGACCTCATCGATGGAGCGGCGGGTCTCGGGGCGGAACTCGAAGAGAAGCGTGGCAGTGAAGAGGCCTGTCTGAACGCCATTGATAGACGTCAGGCGCTTGCGCAGGCGGACCGTGGCGCGGTTGGTTCCGATCCGGTTGATGCTGAGGATTTCCACGTCGAGCCGGGCATTGGGGCCATAGACCGTCGGCGGGTAATTCTCATTGGCGCTGTTCCAGATTTGGCGCAGCCCGCTCTCGGCGGCCCCGTCCGAGCGGCGCAGCACGCTGCGGATGCGCAGATCGTTGTCGAGCTGGTTATAGACCTCCCGATCGGTCACATAGCGAAAGACTTCCGCCTCGATGATCGCTTGGTTGGCGGTCACCGAGGAGGCGCCCACCGAGGCTTCGGGGAGTGCAAAGCCGGTGGCGGGATCATAGGGGACAACAACGGGCGGGGGGTCGACATCGAGGATTGCGACAGCCGCGGCGCTCAGGCAGCCGATGACACCGAAGACCAGGCCCGTCAGGCCAAGGCGTTGCCAGAGCCGTTCGCGGCGCAAGGCACCGTAGACCAGTTCTTCCTCGATGATTTCTTGTTCACTCGCCACCATTCATGCCCCCACGATTACTCGGCCCGAAGGTCCGGCAAGGTGAAATCCATGAAGCGCTGCTCCTCAGCGATGGTGGCGGCATCGATCACGCCGCCCGTGCCGTCGCCCACGGTTTGCACCGCTTCGAGCTGCCACATGGCGACGAGCGCGATCGCCAGTTCCGCCGTGACGCGCGTGTTGAGATCGATGCTTTCCTTCAGTTCGTCCATGTCGTCGATCAGCCCGACCAGTCGATCGACCCGTTCCAGCGATTGGCCCGCGTCCTCGTAGCTGTTCTGGGCCGCGGCCGAAACGAGTGCGCCGGTTGTGGCCTGCGTCGCCACGCGGTTGGCCCCGGGATTTCCGCTGGTGGCCATTTCCGTGAGGGTATCGTCATCAAAGCCGAGATCGGCCAGCACCCGGTCCATCTGTGTTTCGATCTCGCCCGCGCCGGAGCCCGACAGGCCAGAGAAGTCTCCGGTCTTGATCGCCTCAATCGTGGCGATGATATCGCCGAATTCCTGGTCGAGCAGGCCGTTCAGCTCGTCTTCCATTTCCGTGCGGATGATCTCGGGAAGTTCGGCAAGGCGGGTCAGGGCTTCATAGGTTCTTTGCAGCTCCGCGAGTTGATCCGTGAGTGTCGCAAGCTGTTCACGGAGCTGCGTCAGCTGCTCGTTTTGCAGGATCTCGTCTTCGATCATCTGCCGGAGCTGCTGGATGTTTTGTGCGATGTTCTGGGTATCGACGACGGGCACGCCTTGCGCCAGGGCAGGGGAGAGGGTGCCAAAATGCAGGCCAAACCCAAGTGTCGTGGCCAAGGCCGTCCTCACGAGTAAATCTCTCATCAGTCTATCTCCCTGATCGTGAATTCCATGAACGCGCCTTCGGCCATACGAGCGCGGGCCTGTGCCAATTCTTCGGCGGAAAGGACGCGGGTGCGCGCCGCCTGTAGCCGGATGCGGGCCGCGACGAGGCGCACGAGTTCGGCGCGGGCATAGGTGTTGAGCGCGATGCTCTCCTGCACATCTTCCGTCGTGGAAATCCGCTCGACGATGTCGGAAATGCGCAGGGCGGCTTGGCGGATCGCGGCTGGGGAGTTGCTGCCATAAAAGGCCGCCCCATGACCCGTGAGCGAGAGGTTGGCATTAGCGAGAAGCGCCGGATCGATCGTACCGAGCGCTTCGATCCCGCCGATGCGGCTCAGATAGAGATTGTAGCGTTCGGGAATGACCTGGACGTAGTGCTGGGTCTCGGCGAATGGCGGCACCCCGCCATATTCGAACACGCGGCCCGGCCCCGCGTTATAGGCCGCGAGGGCGTTGATGACATTGCCATCGAATGTGTTGAGCTGGGCCGCCAGATACCGCGCGCCGCCATGCACCTGCAGATAGGGGCTGTTGTAGTATTCCGGGTTAATGCCGAGATCGCTGGCGGTCCTGGGCATGATCTGGGTGAGGCCGAAGGCCCCGACGGGCGAGCGCGCGCCGATGGTAAACCGGCTTTCCTGCCAGATGAGCGCCTGTAGGAGTGCGCGCCATTGAACCGGAGAGAGGCCCGCGCGGCCAACGCCGGCAAAGCCGCTGGTTTCCTGAGCGACGCGGATGATGAGCTGCTCTATGTTTTCCGCCGCATCCCCGAACATCTGCGCGCCGCCGGGATTTGGATCGATTTCACCTGTGCCATAGACCGCCTCGACGGAGCGGTCCGGATCGCCGCTGCCGCTCTCCAGCCCTGAGACCATCGCCGGCAGGCCTTGACCGCCGAAGCTTGTCTGAGCATCGAGGATGCGCTGCAGGGTATCCAGCTGTTCGCGTTCGATCTCTGCGATGAGTTCTCGCACGGCAAGCTTGTCGGCCTGAACGGCGAGGTCTGCCTCGCGGTCGCCGGTCTCGACGATATCGCGCGCGGTCAGCCCATTGTCATTGGTCGGCACGCCTTGGGACAGGGCGATGCCGGGCAGCAGGCAAAGCGCCAGTATATGGGGCAGCCTAGACTTCAACGTCGCGCTCCGGCGCGCCAAGGGGCGTGAAGCTGCAATCCGGCGCGACAGGCGCCGTAGAGGCCAGGAAGGTGAAGCAGTTCGCCTGCGGTTCCTGGTACTGGGCGCAGGAGGCCAAAGCGCCGAGCGCGGTGAGAAGAAACAGAGTACGAATCATGAAAGCCTCCAAAAGTCCGGGCGGTCGTGGTAATCGGCGCCGACCAGCGCCTCGCCTTTTTCCATGCCGCCGAGGATGGTGAGATTGGGCCCGAGGGCGCTAAGATCGGCATCGACGACGATCGAGCCCTGGTCGTCGCGGATGAGCGCAAGGCGGCTGTCGCTGCCGGTGTTGAGAAGCACATCGAGTTCCTTCTCATAGAGGTTCAGCATCGCGTAATCGGCGGCATGGGCGCGGATGTTCGGAAGCAGGATTTGTGTGGGCACCGCTTCGACGATGGTCTTGCCGGTTCGGGTGCGCTCGAGCTGGCTGGCGTATTGCGTCATCATTACCGCAACGGTGTTCTGCTTGCGCGCGGTCACGAGCCAGTTCGACAGCCGCTCGGCGAAATACGCGTTGTCGAGCGCCTTCCAGGCCTCGTCGATGACGATGATGGTGGGGCGGCGATCCTCGATCTCGCGCTCGACCCGGCGAAAGAGATAGGAGAGGACCGCCATGCGTTCTTTCTCGGCCTCGCTGTCGAGAATGCCGGTGAGGTCGAACCCGACGACATCGCCTTCGAGCGAGAACGTGTCTTCCAGCGTCTGCCCGAAGATCCAGCCATAGCGGCCCTCTTCGGTCCACTCGAGCAAACGCTGGTGCAGATCGCCGCCATCGTCGGTGGAGACAAAGAGCGATGCGAAATCCCGCCAGTTCCGTAAGGCGGGGTTCGTGGCCTGCGCGTTCTGGCGCACCACTTCCTGGATGCGGTTGGTCTGTGCAGGCGTGAGCGGCTTGTCGGCACGATAGAGCAGGGTGGCGAGCCAGTCCGAGAGCCAGGCGGTGCCGCGACTATCTGTTTCGGTCCAAAGCGGGTTGAGGCCTGTGGGTTGGCCGGCTTTCAAAGACGCGTAGCGCCCGCCATTGGCGCGGACCGCCATCTCCATACCTAGACGGTAATCGAAGACGAAGATCCGCGCCCCTGCTCGACGGGCTTGCGTCATGAGGAATGCGGAAAGCACCGACTTGCCGGACCCGGGCCGTCCCATGATCAGGGTATGGCCGCTGGTCGGTTCTTTGTCGGGCGATCCCTGCTCGTGATAGGAAAACCGGTAAGCGCTCTGTTCGGGCGTGGGCAAGTAGGTGATGACCTTGCCCCAAGGTGTTTTCTCAGCAGGCTTACCAAGCTGGGTCCGATGAAACGCCGCGAAATCCGCGAAGTTGCGATTGGTGATCGCACTGGCGCGCACGCGTTTCGGTTGGTTGCCGGGATGCTGACTTAGGTAATGCGCTTTTGCCGCGACCCGCTCGCCGATCATTTTCACACCTTCGGCGGCGGCGGCGTTCACGATCTCGGCGCTCAAGCTTTGCAACTCGTCCAGCGTATCGCAGAAAATCGTCACGACCATGTGGTGCTCGCCGAAGCTCTGCCGCTTGGCCTCCAGATCATCGGCAGCGATATCGAGGGCTTCCATGAGCGAGAGGGCCGCGTCCTGGCTGGCCTGCATCTGGCGCTTTTGCCGCTTGATGCGGCCTGCCATGAGGTTCGAATTGATCGGCGTGAAGGAATGGGTGACGATCATGTCGACCGGCAGGTTCAGCATGTCGAACATGGTGCAGGAGGTGCCTTCCGAGTATTCCCCGATGGTAAAACTCTTGCCGTAGCGGTGTCCCACGACGCCTTCGGAAAGCTCGAAGTGATCTCCTTGAAACGTCACCCGGGTATTGGCGACGTTGAAGGACAGGAAGCCGTAGGTATTGGCGGGATAGAGCGGCAGTTCCTGGCCGGTGTTGAGCGCGCCGAGAAAGCCGATCAACTCGCCGCTTTTGGCTGTTAGCACGCGTGGGTTCAGCTCGCTCAAGCCTGACACGAATACACTCACGGCCTCGCCCAATCGGCGAAGGCGTTTCTCGGTTGCCTCTTTTAGCCGGTCCGGGGCGCTGCGGTTGAGAAACGGCAGAACGCTTTTCGGAGGCGGGCGGTGAATGACGGTGAGCGTCAGGGTCTTATCGCGCAACCCGCTGGTCTCGAGTTTAGCGCGCCACAGGCGGTCAACTTCTCCAGCAAAACTGTCCTCGCGCACGGGCTCGAGGTCCGGCGTGATCGCCTTCGAGACCTTGTGGACGTAGTAGCTGAATTCCGGCCCCAGCTGCGCGATGATCCGGGCAAAGAGCGCGGTCACCTTATCGAGATAGGCGTCATCCGTCGTGTAGCTGTTGACGCCATCGAGCCGGATGCATTGGAAAAGCTCGTTGACCCTGGTCCGCACGGTCCGGTCATCGACCAGGCTGACGTAAGGAAGCATATGCGCGAGGCGTGTTTCGCGGGCATACCAGTCCGGCGTCATGGTGCGGTGATCGAGAGCTTCGTCCAGAACTTCACTATGGCGCATAGCTGTCCCCGCCGTGGATAGACCGGTTCCGCGTCGGTGGCGTCTCCTGCAGCGCCGTCATCATGACGTCGATGAAACGCGGATCCCAGTCCGCGGCCTTCCAAAGCACAGGGTAGAGCAGGGCGGCCACGCCCAGCACCGCAATGTGCTGGACCCAGACGAACAAGAGCACCGAGCCGAAAAGCCAGACCATCGCGTACATGATGGGCAGGCCCAGAAGCTTCGGCGGGCGCACGAGGCCCAGAAAGAGAGGCGAGCGCTCAGCCACCGGCGAAAACCGCGGCGACGATGGTGGGGGCGGCCGCAACACCAGCGATCCCGACGAGGACCCAGAGCGCCTGACGCAGATCGATGATATTGAAGAACCAGCTCAAGAAAACGCCAAGGACCGCGAGTGTGGCGATCACGACGCCGAGCGGGCCAGTTAGAGCATCGACAATGCCCTGCAACAAGCTTTGGATCGGGGAGAGATCGATGCTTTGCGCGAGGGCGGGCTCGGCAATAAGCAGGAAGAGCGCCAGTGAGGCGACAAAGAGGTTTGAAATCCAACTTGTTTGGAAAATCCGGTATCGCCAATGCATTGCCGCGCTGCGCGCTCTCGTGACATTGCCGATAAGTGACTTGAGGAATGATTTCCAAAAAGGTTGGGACATCATGAATTTGATCCTTCCAATCGGGCCACGACAGCCATGACGCGGGCCACGTGGTTCTGGGTTTCTCGGTAGGGGGGAATGCCGCCATATTGGCGGACCGCATCCGGTCCGGCGTTGTAAGCGGCCAGCGCCAGGCGCGGATCGCCGAACGTCTCGAGCATCATCGCGAGGTAGCGGGCGGAACCGTCGAGGTTCTGCATCGGGTCCTCCGGATTGACGTCGAGATCACGCGCGGTTGCTGGCATCAGTTGACCCAGACCAATGGCGCCCGCGGTTGAGATCGCGTCCTGCCGGTAGGCGCTCTCAACCTCGATGTTGGCCCGGTAGAGAGCCAGCCAATCCCTCACGGAGAGCTCTGCGTGGCGCAAACCAGGATGATTGGCATAGCGCAGGGCCGTTGCCTCGATGTCTAAGAGAACGTCTGCGCGGGGCAGGGGTGCTGGCTGGGCGAGTGCCGCAAGCTGCAGCGCGTCAGGTTTGGTCGCTGCTTCCGTCTCACCAATAATGGCCAAACCATCGGACGCCGATCCCTGACCAACGCCGTCATTGTAGTTCCGGGCAAAACCGCTCTGAGACTGGGATGGGGTCAGAGAGCCGTCGCTCTCCATGACCAGAACGATTTGCGCGGAGGCTGGCGCGGCGACCAGCCAGAGACAGACGAACTTAGTTGCCAGCGCCCTTGTCTGATGGGGCTTTGTCTGGCGGGGCGAGTTTATGCGTACGGCTTGTACCCGCCTCAAGGGGCAGGTCGACATGCGCAAAGCCAAGGCCAATGAAGAAAGACACCACGCCGGAGATCGTCTTGAACTCGCGGATCTTGATATCGTTGTAGCTCGTCCGCGTGCGGGCGGTGACGAGGAGCTTTTCCCCCCCATCATCAGAGACAACGCGCATGATCCAGACCCCGTAATAGCTGGGGCCTTTCTTATGTGCGGACTCCTGGCACAGGATTTCTGCGCTATAGCCGCTTTCCATGAGCTCGCGGAACCTAGCTTCCGTAACCACATTTGGTGCTTCTATGTCCCAGTTCATGGCCCGGCTCACGCTTTCTCCAAAGACGCAACACCCGGGCACTGCTACTTGATGCCTAGGGTTACGATAGTATACTTATAACCGCAATAGTATATTATAATTTTCGCGGTATACGTTAATCCGATACCTTTAGGCACGTAACATGCACTCGTTCAAGGATTTAAGCGTCTTTTGCTACCTTCGGTTGCGCATCCTACCTTTGATGCGCACATTCGTTCTGCTGTCGCTCGTCGGTTGTCCGGCGCTTGCCGGTTCATGCATACCCCCGCCTCGGCCATTTGTTCCAAGAGATCCGAAGGTTGCCACGGAATTTATGGACATCCTCCGTCATGATTTCGAGCTCTACTTCCGCGACATACAGAATTATTTTCGCTGCCTCGACGAGGAGCGTGCTCGCGCCTTTGACGAAGCGCGCGAAGTCAGCGAGGAATATGGACGCTTCTTGGGCTCGCTTCACCAATAACTTCGGGGCGAACCTTTTGGTCCGAGTCGCGCGGGTTCCGAATTCGATAACTGGACTACGAGCGAAATTCAGCCGAGAACCCGTTCGAGGCCCGTCGTCAGCGGCTTAGGGGCCGGGTTTCAACAAGCGAGCCACGCTTCGGCCGGCCGACACAATGTAGGGCGGCATGGACAGCGAATAGTGGCCGCAATTCAGTTCCAATATGCTAGGCTCGGCTCCGGCGTCCTTCAGCCCTTGAATCAGCCTTTCAGAAAGCTCTGGCAGCACCACCTTGTCTCGCTTGGCCAATACCACCTGCAGTTCGAGATTGTCCCGCGCCAGATGATGCGCATGGTTCACCAAGTTTAGTGGTCCCCAAGCCCTTCTGAGGTCGCCCAATTCGATCACGGGTTGAAGGCTCTCGCAAATCGTTCGCGTTGCGCGCCCGCTCCACACCATGTCAGCAAGACTTCCGGCCGTGAGGGATAGCGCAGCTTTTGAAACAGTTTTGTCATGAGCAGCAATCAACCCGGCAACCCAGGAACCCAGACTCATTCCGAGTACAGAAATCTCTTTATAACCTTGCTCCTTTAGCCACCGTATAAGCTTTCGACCATCCCATACCGCCTGTCTCACGGATTGAGTCGTCCGTCCGAGATTCGGGCTTAGCATGTAGTCGGCATAATCGGCGCAGGGACGGCTACGTTCGAAGTGATACGGCAGTGCCATCTCGACTACCGTGATCCCACGCCGGGAGAAAAAGTTCGCCATCTGTTGATACCGCGCGCTTGCATTCCAATGGTGAAACACAACCAAAGCTTTATCGAATGATCTGCTTTCTGTTACTTTCGCCCAGACGAGATTGTTCTCTGCGACGTCAGTAGAAATTCCTGAAGGAAATTTGGCCCAATCTCCTTTGCGTTCGACGACCAAGTCGTTGTTACCCGGTTCTTCGAAATAGGTTGGGTCCTCAACAGCCTGGTCTGCAAGTTGACAGAAGGCCTCGATACCTGCCGGATGTCCGGAGCCCGGGAAGGCAAGTTCAGTGTCCAGAGCGAAATCTGTCCGCCTCTTTACTTCGTCCCCCCGCTCTGCGCGTCGCTCATCCCAACGATCGAGCCAGCTATGATACACTTTGTTTGTCTCCTTGGTCAGTCGCCCGTCATGTATCGATGCTTGGATAAATCAGGCCGTAGATTGCAGACAGCAGCCCGATGCACAGCAAGATCGAGAAACCAGCGATTGCACCGATCAGGACGTAGACGATGATCAGCAGGGCGACGAGCGCCAACATGATTCCCAATTCTCTTTGATTCCGACCATGTCCAATGTCTCCTTGCTGACGCAGCGCGGCGTGGACCCGAACAAGCCCATATAAAAACACAGTGCAGGTCGCCAATACGATCAGCAGGCTGCTATAGTTCGTCGGCATGCTGTATTCGAACCAGTCGCTTGCCTTCTCATGATTTCCCAAGACTGACAGGAAATCGCGAGTCAACCAACCCGCCATGGTCGATTCACTTGAAAGCATAAAAGTGCTTTGGAGCTTCATGCATAAGGCAATCAAGAGTCCCAGAATACAGCACCGGAAAATCCCGCGCATGATTTTGAGATTGAGTTGATTGGACTGCCAGTGATATTCTCCATCTACCCCAGGTTCAGGATCTCGTCCAAGTTCCCGAAAATCGTATACAATTGTGAAGAGCAAAATGAGCCCCGCAAAGAAGAGATAAAATACCACACCCATGTAGAGATAGGCGAACCCGGTGAACGCAACCGCCTCCGGTATCGAAATGACGTGGGGGCGCTCAATCGCCAACCGAGCCCATTCCATCGGGTAATTGCCAGCATCGCGAGTCAGTAATGGGGTTAAACACCTATCGATCCACTGAAGAACAGTAGCTATAGGTAAACAAACAAGAAAAGCTGCCCAATACGTCACCGAAAAAGCCGCGACTTTTCGCATCCACATGTCGTCATTCGCGATCCCTTCACCTTCAAGGTTTAACTGTGACCGCCTTGCGCCTCGCCAAAAGACCACTAAATCGCGCACGAATACGAAGTATAGCGGCATGAGCACCATGAAGAGGAGTGTCCAGTTCGGCGCCCATAGGTATCCAACCTGCTTAATCACACCATTCGCCTGCGGATAAACAATGCTGTGAATGCCCAAAAAATAAGAGGAAAATCCAAGGGCCACGGCCCCTGCGAACACCGATGCCGACAAATCCAAAGGGGATCCCCGGTTGAACACGGCCTCCGATGTCCTCGCCAGGCTAAATCCCGGCCTCGGCGAAATAACATCACTTTTGTACGCCAACGGTGACGGAACCACGGTACTAACATCGATTGCCGCGTTCTGAACCGTATCTGGAGGACTATGCGCATCGTGGCCGTCTGACCCCGCACGCAGCGCTCGCCTCCTGGCTACCAATCGGGCCCGGGCCACACTAAGTTCCGTCTGCCACTCGCTGGTCGCCTTCGGATCATCACACCCAAACACCCTTGCCAGCCATCGAATGTTCTCGGCGCTGATTCCTTTCTCGTTGTCTTGGTACCAAAGCTGCACTGTTCGCAGCTCGATCCCGGACCGGTTGGCTTCGATCTGAGTGATTGCGGTAGCAAGAAGCTCGGGTGTCCACGGTCCCAAGGGTATCCCATCTTTGTCAGTAGGCCGACCCGCTCCGGCCGCGCTCAACCGTCTGAACAACTCCTTAAAATCACTTCCGTCATCCAACGGAGGAACAAAGTATTTTCCATTTTTTATCAATGGCGTACCGTTGTTCGTTTCGTTCTATTTCGCTGGCGTTCGCTTCGTATCGTGAATTCGCGGCTCACGACAGTGCAACTACAGGCAGTGTGATTCGATCGCCATCCACTGGGCCAGAAAATGGCTGACGTGATCGAAATCCTGCTCGGTCGTTGCAAACTGGAATGAAGAACGTGGTGAGACTGTTGAAAGAAGAAGCAGAGCCCATAGCCCGATTGTTTGGAAATGATCGGGAGCGCACGGTTGGATGGGTATACCTGTGGAATTCCTCTGAGTTGTCGGTGCTCTGGCTGGACGAGCAGGTACCTGCCGGTTCTATCGAGCCGCCGCTTCATCCCGAAGTGCTGGCAGAGGCAAAATCGTCGACACCAGTGAAAGTGATCGAGTACCTTGAAGCGCTTTCGAGTGGCGGCGAGCATACCCAAACTAGCAGGCCTTGATAGTCATCGGAGTAGGTCTTTCAAAAATATACTATTGGTGCAGTGAATATAAAATATCCAGAGAGACCGTCAACCTGCCAAAACTATAGGAGATGTCGCGTTGCCCTTTAATCTGAGACGCGACGCGTTTGGCGACAATTTTTGCCCTTAATTGTGAGATACGGCTGTCATGGGGCCCCTGTTTCTCGCGCACCTTTGCGCGATGTGATCAACCGCGGCAAGCAATCGAGGCTCCTTCTCGAAGGCGCGCAAGAGAGCAACCCTTGCATAGTCGTCGATGCTTTTGCTGACGATGGCTGCCTTAGCCAAGGGATGAGATCGAGCGGCGGCGATTGCGGCGAGGCAGAACAGCCTAACTTCCGATCTGGGGTTCTGGACAGCGAACGACGGATCCCCGCGGAAGGTTTTGAGTGACATGGCAAAGGTGACTGCGCGCATTGCGCGCCGAAGTTGCTTGGGGCCGCGCGAGCGCGCGGCGCACTCAAGCATCTCTGCCCCGCGGCGCGCTCGGTATATCAGTTTTCCAGATATTTGTTCCTCACGGAGTTTGCCAAGGGTCTGCACAAGTCTCGTCCCGCAAACTTGGCAGTCAAATGCCCAGGCCCGCCTCCAATGCCTGAGCGAAAGACCCTCTCTGGCGCATTGCATGCAATGCTGGAATGGCATCTGAGCCGTCAGCGAGGCTTCTCGTGGCGTCATTGCCGGAAAGGTCAAAGATCGAACAACATCTGGGTTAACCCGTGCGGCGTTGGCAATCTTCGCCGCCGCAGCCGCGTCGACGTTGAAGTCCAAGGCGGTGCCATGCGCGGTATCGATTCTGAGATGAGCCAGTAGTTCCGCATCATCACAGTAGTTGGCCGCCGCCAGCCGAGACAACCAACCTGACAACAACTCGTCTGGCAGCGGCGCGACAGTCTTGGGCAGCGGGTGCGGCTTCACACCCGGGACTTCTGGAGCCGCCGATGGGGGTTCGCATGGCGCGACCAAACCGGCGTCCATTTTGCGATTGCGTCATCGGTGATGCATTCCTCGCCTGTGATAATGGCGTCGATGGAAAGATCCTTGACCAGAGCGAAGATGCGCGAGGTCACCCCACCGGTCAGTGCCAAGACCTGCTTGAGAGATTTGACCTTCAGGTTGGACTTCTTTTCCAGTGGCATGGCAGCAATAAGGGTCTGGATCATGTCCGAGAACTCGGCATCGTCGCGCCAGTTTGGCAGATGATGTTCGTCCAGCCGTCGGGCAAGCTGGATATCACCGCGAATAGCATCGACGGCCTCGCTGACCCCAAGGCAGACCAGTGACACCTCGAGTTCATTGCTGAGATACCGCAGGACATTGAGAAATCGGCGCTGTTCGCGGTGGGTCCCGGCCAAGAGATTGTGGACCTCGTCGATCATGATCATCCGCAGGCCAAGGTCGCGTAAGAGCGCGATGACACGGACTTCGAGGGAAGCCACATTTTGAGCGCGGGCGCTAAGAGCCGTCGCCGGGGCGCCGACGGCGGCCAGGATGTGCAGGTAAAACCGCCGTTCATCAGGTGCGGGCGGCGCTTGCAACAGCAGAAGCGGTGTGCGGGTGATGCCCGACGCCGGATCGTATTCTGGTGCGTACTTGCGCGACAGGTTTCGGGCAATCATCGTCTTTCCGATCCCGGAGGCGCCATGCACAAGAAGCCCAGGCATACGGGTTTGTCGTGGCGCTTCGATCATGCCCTGCAAGCGGTCCAACACCTGTTCCGCCCGAGGAAAGCCGATCCAGATATCCGATTGAATGAGGGCGATCCGGCCGTCTTCTTCAGTTGTCCCTGCCCTCAATTCACCATCTCTCCACCTTGAACAATGGGCGCGATGTATCACCCGTATCGATCGGGCGCAGCCCTTCGGTTGTCGAGACGGCCGAGTTCGTGCCCTTCAATGTCCCTTTTCTTTCACGGGTTCTGCGTTCGGCCTTCGTCAGGCCCCGGCTTTCAGCTTCGATCTGGCGTTGCTGTCGGATCAGCTCAGCCAGCACCAGCTCATTAGACCCGGACTTGCCAAGGGCACGGGCCTTCCTCATCGCTTCGCGATATTCCCAGAGCGAGACGGGCGGAATTTCCAGGTTTCTGTACCGCGCCTCAACATACCGGCCATCGTCCAGTTCGACCCAGATCATTGAGATATCGCGAGGATCGTAGCGAACGACCACCTTTCCATCCCCGCGCCCAATGTGGCCTGCAAGGGCATCGGACCAGTACCTTATCTGGAACAGATGGATGCCGTCACGCCTGATCTTGCGCAGTTCACTCGGCAGGAAGCTCACCTGAAAGGCTTCCATCTCGAAGGGGATGTCGCCTGTCATTTGCTCTGAGAGCGCCTCCCATTTGGCAACGGGCGTGCAGCCAAGACTTGAATGAATGCTGTTGTTGTAACGGCAGATTTCCAGAGCAAACCAGCGATCGAATTCGCTCAACGTCATCGTGGCCTTGCTTTCGGCGTCATAGTCGCCCTTTGCCGCGATCGAGGATTGCGTTGTTCCCGGCAACAGGTGAACGGCCCCCATCATGGTGCCGATCAACCGTTCGATGTGACCACCGAAGTGAGGACTTGCTGGCGGTCGATAGACCAGATCGATCCCCCAATCCGCACAGGCCGACCGAAAGGCGCGCGACCGGAAATCGCGACCGTTATCGACGTGGATGCTGTGCGGTTTGCCCTGTGCCGGCCAAGGAACATCGCACGCCAATTCCGCAAGAAGTTCCTCCTTGAGGGCCACCGCCTGTGTCAGGCAAAGCGCCACTGACAGACGCGAAGGTGCCTCGAGAGAGGTGTAATATCCGGTCACCATCCGCGTTGCGACGTCGATCGCCAGCGTGACCCAAGGCCGCCCAATTGGTTTGCGTTCAAAGCCGTCGACAAGAATGATGTCCGCCGGTGTATGATCAATTTGGACGATCTCCAGTGGCATACTGGCCTTGTTCTCACCTGTGACCGGCGCAAATTTCTGGCGGGCCGCCTTTGCGCCCTCTCGTGCCTTCGCAACTTCGCGGGCATCCATCGCATCCAGACGACGCTGAACCGTTCGCCGTGTCGGCGGTTGCAAGCCCTCCTGCCAGCAAGCGCTGCGGATTTCTGTCACGACGCGCGACAAGCTCGAACGCTCCCGGCGCAAGAAATAGCGGCGAAGGTGCTCCTCGATTACCGCTTCGACTTTGCTGGATATTAACATCGTCCCGGTCGGGCGGCCCCGTTTCCGCGGAGCCAGAGCGCTGGTGCGCCCACCCTCTTCCGCCAACCGTTTTATCCAACGCCAGACCGTCGCCCTGCTGACACCAAGCTCCCAAACGGCGTCATTGATGCCACGTTCCAGGCTGCCAGTCCCATTGAGATATGCCTGAACAAGAGGGCGCAGCACCGCGGCCCTGCGCGCCTCTTCAGCACCAACGGCAACGGAGTCTTCGCCATCATCATTCATCGATATTTGCCGCAAATGTCTGTGAACCCTGTCTCAGGTTTAAGGGCAAAAATATCAGAATTAAAGGCAAAATCTCATATTTAAGGGCAAAGCTCAGCCGTTGATTTCGTTGGATTTCCCATCTCACAATTAAGGGCTACGCGACATCTGGCTTTGTTTGTGGCCTGCGACGATGGCAGTGACCGTATCTGTCAGATAGGCATGCGGATCGACACTGTTCAATTTGCAGGTCTCGATCAAGGAAGCGATGACGCCCCAGTTTGTGGCACCGTCGTCGTGGCCAGCGAAGAGTGCGTTTTTGCGGTTCAGAGCTATGGGACGGATCGTGCGTTCCACTGCGTTGCTGTCCATTTCGATGCGGCCGTCGGTCAAAAACAGGCACAGCCCGTCCCAGTATTTTGCGATGTATTTGAGCGCTTCACCCAAAGGGGCTTTAGCAGACAGCCGCGCGCGGTTGGTCGTGAGCCACTCCTCAAACGCGACGATCAACGGTGCCGATTGGTCTTGCCGTGCTGCCAATCGCACCTCGGGTGCCAGACCCCGGATATCCTTTTCGATCAGGTAGAGCGCAGCGATCTGTTTCAGCCCGTCTTCGGCGATGGGGGCAGTGCCAGATTGTGCAACTTCGTACAGTTTGCGACGTGCGTGGGCCCAGCAGTAGGCCAAGACGACATTGTCATCGGCGCGTTTGAGTAAGCGGTTATACCCGGCATATCCGTCCACTTGGAGGATGCCAGAGAAGCCTTTCAAAATGCCATCTGCATATTGGCCGGAACGCCCGGGCGCATATGTAAAGGCAACGCCCGGTGGAGCCGCTCCACACCAAGCCCTGTCATCGCGGGCCAGTGCCCAGAAGTAACCAGTTTTGGTTTTACGTTTGCCAGGATCAAGCACTGGTGCTCTTGTTTCATCCATGAACAATTTGGTTGAGCTTTTCAGATCAGCCATTAACGCATCGAAGACAGGACGGAGTTCATAGGCTGCCTTGCCGACCCATCCTGCAAGGGTGGAGCGATCCAGATCGATGCCTTGGCGGCTGTAAATCTGTGCTTGGCGATACAACGGCAAGTGATCCGCGTATTTGCTGACAAGAACATGCGCCACCGTTGCCTCTGTCGGCATACCACCAGGGATAAGCCGGGCGGGTGCGGGTGCCTGAACAACCCCATTGGTGCAGGACCGACATGCATACTTTGGGCGGCGGGTAACGATCACACGGAACTGGGCGGGGATGATGTCCAATCGTTCAGACGTATCCTCACCAATCATATGGCGTTCAGCACCGCAGCCGCAGGTCATGCTATCGGGCGTAATCACTTCTTCAATACGCAGTAAATGTTTGGGGAATGAGCCACGGTTGGTATTGCGCGGTTTTGTCGGGCGCGATGCAGGTGGATCCACCGCGTCATCTTCAGCGTGGACCGCCGCCATCGCCGTTTCGATGTCTTCCAGCGCCAGCTCAAACTGCTCGGGATCGGCCTTCTCAGAGCGTGCGCCAAACAGCGCACGCTTGAAGTCAGCAACCAGTTTCTCCAACTGATCGATACGATCCTGCTTGCGCAGATTGCGGTCCTCTGAGGCGGCAAGCAGCGCCTTCAGGGCCTCAATATCATTAGGGAGATCGGCAGGTTTTGACATGGGGAATGACTACCATTTCCTGCACCTTAATACCCCTGCAAAAGACGGCCTGATTCATTCTGCCGCAGTCGGCGGACGCGCGGACAAAGCCCTTACTTTCCGCCAGTCCAATCCTGAGAATAGCGCTTCAAACTGGGCGTGGTTCAGCGCCATCAAGCCATCTTTGATGGCAGGCCAGGTGAAGATATGCTCCTCCAGCCTCTTGTAAGCCATGACCAGCCCGGTGCCGTCCCAATACAACAGCTTCAGCCGATCTGCCCGTTTCGAGCGGAACACAAATACGGTCCCCGTAAAGGGGTCTTTGCGTAACTCGTTTTTGACAAGCGCTGCCAGACCGTCATGACCTTTGCGGAAGTCTACCGGCTTGGTCGCCACAACGATCCGCACGGGAGTATCCGAAACTCTGTGTATGAGGCTCAGCCCATGCAGTTGAAACGGGTCATATGTTGAACCGTTCTGGGTATAGGATAGCGAACTGGTTCCGTGCAGCAACCCATTCTCTGACGGCCCTGCCAGTCTTCTCGAAGCTGCGGATCGCCAGGTAGATTAGCTTTGTCGCGGCGTCATCTGTCGGAAAGCTACCGCGTGTTTTGGTGGTTTTCCGGATGACGCGGTTCAGGCTTTCGATGGCGTTGGTAGTGTAGATGATTTTGCGCACCGCTGGCGGGAAGGCGAAGAACGGTATGACCTCCTGCCATGCGCGCCGCCAGCTTGGGGCGATTGAGGGGTATTTCGTGCCCCATTCAGCCTCGAAATCAGCCAGTGCCTTCTCGGCCTCGACGTCATCGGTGGCCTGATAGATCCGCCTCAGATCTTTGGCGACATTTTTGCGGTCTTTCCAACCGCAAAAGTTCAGGGAATGGCGCACAAGGTGCACGATGCAGGTTTGCACTGTGGTGTCCGGGAATGCCGCGTTGATCGCATCAGGGAAGCCCTTGAGGCCGTCCACGACGGCGATGAGGATGTCTTCGACGCCCCGGTTGCGCAAATTGTTCATCACCGAGAGCCAGAATTTTGCACCTTCATTATTGGCAACCCATAGCCCCAGAACCTCACGTTCGCCCTCAGGAGTGACGCCCAGGGCCACGTAGACAGCCTTGTTCTTGACCTGACGGCTTTCCGCGTCGCGGATTTTAACGCGTAGGGCATCAAGGAAAACAATCGGATACATCGGTTCCAGAGCGCGGTTCTGCCAATCCGACACTTCTTCCAAAACCGCATCCGTGACACGGCTGATAAGGTCGGCCGAAACCTTCAGACCATAGACCTCTTCGAGGTGGGCGCGGATATCGCGGGTCGATAATCCGGCTGCATAGAGGCCAATGATCTTGTCGTCCATGCCGTCGATCCGGGTCTGGCCCTTCTTTATCAGTTCCGGTTCAAAGCTGCCCTCACGGTCGCGCGGGACATCAATCGGCAGCGCCCCATCATTGCCCTTCAACGTCTTGCGCGACGTGCCATTGCGACGGTTACTCTGCTGATTTGTCGGCTGAGTGTCCGGCTCATAGCCGAGATGTTCGGTCAATTCTGCGCCGAGCATTCGTTCCATTAGGCGGACCTTGAGCTCTTTCATCAAGCCCTGATCCCCCAACAAATCATCCGCGTTCTTAACGCCGTTCAGCAGCTCGTCTAAAACTTCCTTGGAAATCGTCATCGTTGTCATGCTCCTTCAGTTTGGAAGCATGGGCCAAATTACTCATACACAGAAGATCGGACACTCTCATCCGCACCCGGTTTGAAGGGAACATCATGAGGGCGCATTCAAGGCGCGAGCAATCTCGGCAATGCGCGCCGCTGATGTTCTTGCATCCAATCGCACGGTGACAGCACCACATATCAGATCCAACGGCGACAGCTGCGCAGGTTCAGGTGCCACATCGACATCCTCGCGCACAATCAGCGCTGCAAAGCTCGGTTCTTCAGCCAAAGCAGGCAGAACCAGCTTGCCCTCCCGGGCCATGCGCCGCCATTCCGACAAATGATTGGCCCGCATGTCATACCGCCGCGCAACTGCGTCCACCGAGGCACCCTCCACCAGCGTCTCGGCCACAATTTGCGCCTTCACCGCATCCGGCCACCGGCGGTGACCACGCGGGCCCACAACCAAATCAATGTTACTGAGAAACTCCGTTGAGCGCTCCATGGAGAAACTCCCTGATAATCCATCCGTCAGGGCTGAATCTCAGATCAGAGGTTCACAAGGAAGGTGGGGGCGGCACATCGCTTACGGAGATACGGGCCAATGGCCAGAAGCGGTGGCCCAATGAGGTCAAAGCACGGATCGTGGCTGAGAGTTTGCAGCCGGGCGTGAGCGTGAATGCAGTTGCGGCGCGGTATGGGCTTCGGGCGAACCATTTATCGGAATGGCGGAGTCAAGCACGCGATGGCCGGTTGGTTTTACCTGCGGGCGATGACGACGCCTTTAGTTTTGCGCCACTCGTAGTCTCGGATGGTGGCGGCGGTGCGCATATGTCGGCCGTTGCGGGGCGGTCCGCGAAGCCTGACGAGTCATCCCATACCTCCATCGAGATTGGGATTGGTCGTGTGACAGTCCGGCTCGATGGCACGACCAGTTCGTCCCGGGTTGCCGAGATCGTGCGGGCAATCGAGGGTCAGCCATGATGTTCCCATCAAACCGTGTGCGGGTTCTGGTCTCGACGCAGCCTGTGGACTTCAGGAAAGGTCATGATGGTCTGGCGTCGATCGTGTCGTCGGTGCTGCGCAAGGATCCGTTCACCGGCACGGTTTTTGTGTTCCGCTCGCGCCGGGCGGATCGGCTGAAGCTTTTGTATTGGGACGGCACCGGATTGGTGATGGCTTATAAGCGGCTGGAAGAAGCGACCTTCACCTGGCCGGCGATCAAGGACGGGATGATGGCGCTGAACCACGCCCAGTTCGAGGCCCTGTTTGCCGGTCTGGACTGGCGCAAGGTCAAGGCTCTGGAGATGCGCCCACCTGCTGCGGCAGAGTGAATCAACCGCTGTCTTTTGTGTGTTTTTAATGGGGTTTTATCGTATCCTGATGGCATGATCACGACACCCGCCATTGACCTATCCACCATCCCTGCTGCGCAGCGTGCGGCGGTTTTGGCGTTGATGGAAAAGGTAGCGGCGCTTACGGAAATCACCCAACGGCAAGAGCACCTGATTGCGGAGCTGAACCATGCCCTACATGGCAAACGGTCGGAAAAGCTGACCGAGGATGAGCGGCAGCTGGCGTTCGAGGATCTGTCCATCGCCCTGGCTGAGGTCGAGGTGCAGAAGGACCAACTGGCCGCTCAGACAGGTGACAAGACGACAACCAAATCTGCGCCAAAGCGCACCATCGGCAATCTACCGGCCGCACTGCCGCGCATCGAAGAAGTCATCGAACCTGACAGCCTGAGCTGCCCTTGCGGCTGCGGCGTTATGCACAAGATCGGGGAAGACCGCAGTGAGCGGCTGGACATCGTGCCGGCTCAGTTGCGCGTCATTGTCACCGTCCGCCCGAAATACGCCTGCCGGACCTGCACCGACGGCGTGACCCAGGCTCCCGCACCATCGCATCTGATCATAGGTGCCCTGCCGACCGAGGCCACCATCGCCCATGTGCTGGTCAGCAAGTATGCGGATCATCTGCCATTATACCGCCAAAGCCAGATCCTGGCGCGTGCGGGTCTTGATCTGCACCGCGCTGTGCTGGCGGACTGGGTCGGCAAGGCGGCCTTCCACCTCAAGCCCGTCGTCGACCGGCTGGCCGAACACCTGAAACGATCCGAGAAACTGTTCATGGACGAAACCACGGCCCCGGTGCTGGATCCGGGGCGCGGTAAAACCAAAACTGGCTATCTCTGGGCACTGGCCCGCGATGACCGACCATGGGGCGGTGAAGATCCGCCCGGTGTGGTTTACTTCTATGCCCCCGGTCGGGCGGGCGCGAATGCCGAAACCTTCCTGACAGGCTTCGACGGCATCCTGCAGATCGACGGCTATCAGGGCTATAATCGGCTGACCAAACCCACGCGCAAGGGCGGTGCCCCCATTCGGGTGGCCCATTGCTGGGCGCATGCGCGCCGCAAGCTGAAGGAAGTCTTTGACCGAGATGGCTCAGAGATCGCCGCCGAAGGCCTGCGCCGCATCGCCGAAATCTATACCGTCGAAGCTGACATTCGTGGCATCTCCTCCGGCCAGCGATTGTCTGCCCGTCAGGCCCGCAGTGCCCCGCTGGTCGCAGCATTCGGTGAATGGCTGGAGGCTGAGCGCCGCAAGATCTCCACCAAATCCCGGCTGGGTGAAAAGCTGACTTACATCCACAATCACTGGGACGGACTGCAGACCTTCTTGGCCGATGGGCGCGTCGAGATCGACAACAACCGCGTCGAAAACCTGATCCGCCCCATCACCCTCAATCGGAAAAACGCCCTCTTCGCTGGGCATGACGAGGGTGGTATCGCCTGGGGCCGCATCGCCTCACTGATCGAGACCTGCAAGATCAACGGCATCGAGCCCTTCGCCTATCTCAAGGCAACCCTCACAGCGATCGCCAATGGTCACCCACAAAGCGGCATCGACGATCTGCTCCCGTGGAACTTCAAGACGTCAAGCTGACCCGACAGTGCCCTCCTGAGAACGCTTACCATGCTGATGGCGCAACGTTGTCTGGGTGAGCAATGGTTTGGCCGAAAAAGCTGGATCGGGACCACCCGTGACCGAGGGCCTGAGCCTGCTTATCTCCGAATGCCGATGGAATAGTTGTCGGACGGACTCAGTAGAACTGCCCGGGATGTAATCCGTGCATCTTCGAGGGTCTCGTCGAGAGGCTTCGTCGTGTCGATGGCACCAAGATCGAACAGATAGGCCGGGAGATACCCTGATGCCAGAACCCTCCAGTCGAAAGGAAGACCTGGATCGACCAGCCGGGCCAGACGAAAGATAACGGTCGTGCAGTTTGCCGTGATGGTGTTGTAGAACTCCGGTTCGGCGGCAAGCTGGTTGCCTCGTTCCAGATACGTCACCAGCAGAAGCCTTGCCTGTTCGGGTGTCAGGCGCAACGGGAACAGGGAAACGTCCTCGCTGCGGAAGTTCGTGCGCAGCTTCACGATATCACGTTCTTCCGCTGCGATCAGGACCAACTCGAACGTCTTGAAGAACCCACCGACTGAGGAAAACTCCTCGTCAGCCTCCCGACGGATCTCGGCTGAAAAGGCAAGATGCCGGCCATCGGAAAATCCGAAGCTTATCAGCACATGGGCGATTGCCGGACTTGACCAGACCGATGTCAGAAGATCGACGGAGGTTATCGCGTTCAGAGAGTAGGTTTCGGACTTCCACTGCTCCGCGGCAGTATTTTCGTTCTCCCAGATGAAATCCCGGATGTTATGCACGATGACGGTATCGCCCTGGAACTCCGCCATCACGCCTCGGGCAGTCTCCGGCGCCCAGGTCAGATCCTGCTGCGGGGTGATGCTGGACCACCAGAGCGTCGCAGTAGCGAGGCAGAGGATGAGTGCCATCCAGCCGTGCCGTAAGTTACGGCTGGCAAGAAAGACAAGCATGCCGGCGAAAACCACGGCGCCCGTGCAGGCGATCACGGTAAAACGTTCGAACTGAAACGAGAACGCTGCAAGGGTCCAGGCCAGAAACAACATCAGTGCGACGCCGAAAAGCACTGCTCCGAACTTGCGCTGCATTCTATTGTCCCAAGGCCGCGTCAACGACCCGCAATGGTGCCGAAAGGATTTGTCCGGTCGAGCTCAAGACAAAGGCACCGGCCTCGGTGAGTGTGCTCCCCTGTCGCATCTCCCTGGCCAATGCGGGGAAGGCCGATGCCAGTTGGATGTATCTGTCGTGATTGAGGCGGCTGCTGGCATCAACAGCGGATATGTCGATCAAGACCACGCTGCTTTCCTGTGCCGCGGCCTGGACGGCAGGATCAGTGATATCCAGTGCGCCCACGCGCGTGCGCTGACCCGCAATCGCGGACAGTCCGAGCGCACGATCGTCCGGCGAAACCATGACAACCATCGGGATTTCCATTTTCCCGATGACAGCCAGTTGTTGGCGGAACACATCCACATCGATATCTGGGGCCGCCAGCACAACCTCCAGACGGGACAGCGCCTCATCCTCTCCGGCAATTCTCATCTGGCGCAACGTCTCCATCACGAGCCAGCCCCCCATGGAATGGCCAAAGACGGTCAGCGGCTTCCCACCAGAGGTCTCGCCAAGCCGCGTCAGAAGGTCGGCCAGGGCATCGCGGGAATAGGTCACTGACTCCCGGTCGCTGGCGTAGCCCAGCAGCGAGGCACTCGATGGCCAGGAGAAGAGGACCGGGGCGTCGGAGATCTGAGCATCGGCCGCCATCTGCGCCGTGCGGAACAGGGCTTCGGGGAAGTTGTAGTTATAGCCATGGACGAAAACGCCCGTGCCGTTCTCGCTTGCAGCATTCACGCGATGGATGAAGGCCTCCTCATCAAGGCGCGTATGGGATGCGACTGCGAAGTCGGTTTTTGGGTTTGTCTGGCCCTTCGGCCATTCGATCTCGCCGGAAACGTGGTTAGGCGGAATGGAGACGGTGAACTCGGCGAAATGGGGTTGCGGGGAGCGCAGGCTCGTGAAGCCATCTGCCGGAAGTTGTGCCGTGTTCCGAGTGGTCGCCACGAATATCTGCTCGGTTTTACCATGGGGCGCTGATGCGGCAACGGGCCAGATGGTGCGCGCGTCCGGTCGCGCTGCACAGCCGGCCAAGGCGCAGCAGAAAAGAAGAAGCGAAGGTCTGATCATTCTGGTCTCGTAGCTGGGAGGAAGTGGCAGTGTGCGGCGCCAAGCAGGTAAGTATAGGGGCAAGTTTCTGCGGCGGCAACAGAGAGTTGGGGAGTGTCCCGAGCATAACCTGCCGCCGGCGGATGATTGGTTCGAGAACCTCGCTGCCTGGTCGGGTTTGCACCGGGCAGAAGCAGGGCAGCCGTCCAGTGCAAACCCGACCCTGTCCCTGCCAACCGCCGCTTAGGCTCTGGCGCGTAGCGCAATACCGAGCGCGATATAGGACCAGCCCTGCATCACCAGTTCGATGCCCAGGAAGAGGCCGATCAGCCAGAGGCTGTTGACGGGCCAGCCGGTCGCGATGACAAGTCCGAGCAGAAGGGTAACGATGCCTCCTCCAAGCAGCCATCCCCATCCCCGATCCGGGCGCGCCTTGATTCCCATCCAGATTCTTACGATGCCGCTTGCCAGAAGGGATGCCCCGATCAGCAACGTCAGGAAGCTGGAGGCCAATAGCGGATTGGCAATCGTCGCCAAGCCAGCAACCAGGTAAAGAGTCCCACCCGCAAGCCAGAGCAGGAAATGCTTCCAGCCCTGACCTCGAAATGCCGCGATGATATGCGTAAGCGCACCGACGATCATCAGTGCCCCGATCATTATCATCGAGGCCATAGTGAACAGAACCGCCTGTGCCACCGCAAACCCGCCGGCAACCAGCAGCGCCACTCCAAGCGCGACCAGCCATCCCCAGTTCTGTCTCGCTTGAGCGAGGGCTTCGCTCAGACCGCCGGTGGCCTTGCCATTTGTATCGTGCATGCTTTCGTCCTTTCCGTTTCGACCATTTCCCTTGTCAGCCCTCACGACTGACTCGCCTTTGTGTCGACCGTCACGGTGACCGAAAGGCCGGGCGCCAGATATTCGCTCATCTCCTGCCTCGGATCGATCGAGATGCGCACCGGCAGGCGCTCCACGATCTTGGTGAAGTTCCCGGTTGTATTTGATCCCGCCAGCAGGCTGAACTCGGAGGCTGTCGCGGGCGAGAATGCCTCGACCCAATCAGTCAGATCGCGAACCCGCGAAATCGACCAGAACTTGCCTTTGGCCGAACAGCCACGAGAGGCGGGAACACCGTCGAGGAAACCGGTTGCGAACACGTTGTTTGTGATTTTCCGCGCAGAACTGACCCGGGGGGGATGCGGACAAAAACTTGGACTGTTTTCACATGGGGTCAGTTCTAAGCGGCAATCAACAGGATGCCCAAGCCTTGCAGCCAAGTGCGCGGTATTCGAAAGAGCCGTAATGGAAGGCAGAATTTCGCGATCGACGAGCGACGGCTATGTGAGCAAAGGCCTTCTTAAAGCGATGTATGCTGGCCACCGATTTCTCCCTAAAATCAAAGCAGATCGGCGAACTGCTCAAGATCCGCTACAGTGGCGACCAAACCCTGTTGGGTCAGGATTGATAGATACTCGTCAACGGTCTTGGGCGGGTTCTTGAGGCGCGCCCGAACTTTGCGCAGCGCTGAGCAGACCAAACCGGGCGCGAGAGAAAGCTGGTTCCGGAAAAAGTCATCGGGGTGCTGGGTCTCGATGCCAAAGGGCGCAAGTGCCTCCGGCGGGAAGTCTTTCAAATTCTGGGTCACGATGGCGTCGCACCGTCCAACGATTGCGGCCGCCAGAACGTGCCGATCATCTGCGTCCGGCAACGTGAGGGCCGGCACCAATGCTTCATAGCCGGTGACCAGGCAGTCGCGTGTCGCCCTGTCCATCAAGTTGCGGGTTCGTTCCAGGGCCGCGCGGTCCCGATGAGGTTCATTGCGCAGAAGCGCGTCGATCCATTCCCGGTGGATGTCAGCCGTCCACTTCGCCTTGAAAAGATCCGTGACCGCCAATTGCATCAGCGCGTCCCGCATGGGCGCAGGGTAGAGGACATTCGCGTCGAAAAGGACCGTGTACTGGCTCATTTCGAGCCATAGCCCATGTCCTGGTCCTGTGCGTCGGCGGCCAGTTGATCAAGGACGGCTTCGCGCTCGTTGTCGATGGCTGCCTTGTACGACATGACGTCCTCCATTCGGACGCGGCGATGCTTGCCGACCTTCCGATGCGGGATACTGCCATCCTCGAGCAGTTTGATCAGGAACGGCCGCGAGACATTCAACACCTCTGCCGCCTGGACAGTCGAGAGTTCGGCGTTCTCAGGAATGATGGTGACGCCGCGCCCGGCTGCCATCGCCTCGAGGACTTCCATGAGTAGCGCAACAGCGCCCGCAGGAAGTTCGATTGGTTCCATCTGCTCCGCGTCTGTAACGCGAAGCTTCAAGGGTCCTCGGGTCGCCGCAAAGCGCGACAGGGCCTGTCCGGAGACGCGCGCGATTGCCGCGTCCTGCGGAGTCGGTGGAAGATGCCGGTGTGCCAACATGTTCATGGTGATCTTCTCTCCGTTTTGTACAGTCTACCACCATATATGAAATAAGTGCAACAAAAGCATTAAGTGTCGGTTATTTTCTGCGCGCCCTGCCGCGCGCTCGCGGTCATCTCTACTGCCAACTGGGCCGGTAACACCCGCGCTAACCTTCAGTTCGCAGCACGCCACATCCTGAAGCGGCCCTGTCCTGTCACCTCGCGGATCAGGCCGCGCGCTTCCAGCCATGCAAGGTTGCGCTGGACAGCGGCGCGGCTGGCGTCAGTCAAGGCCTCAGCCATCGGTGCAGAGACGAACGGCCATTCGGTCAGCACCGCGCACAAGGCCGGGGGCGTCCTGCCCGAGAGCGATGCCATCTCGGCCACTGCCCGCGCCGACCATGCCTCGATATCGTCAAGCTGCCGCATCGCGGTAAGGCATGCCGTCTCCATCCCCTCGAGCCAGCGCGCAAGACGGGCGTCGGGTGGGCCACCGGCGCGAAGACCCCCTGCCCCGCCCATGGCTAGAGGCGCAAAGACTGTGCCTCTCCCCTCGCTGGCAGCGATCCGCGCAGCTGTGACAGCCGCTTCCATCCGGTCGCCGTGCTGCCCGAGCCCCGCTAGGCCCCATAGGTGAAAGCCCATAGCGGCGCGGGTGATCGGGTGCAGGTCATCGGCGTGCCCCATCAGATCCAGCCAACCGCTCGCGCGATCCACGAACGGCTCGGTCTCATCACCTAAGTTTTCGGGGTCACGATGGTCGAGAAAGGCGGACAGGTCCTGCTCCGGCCCCGGTCCACCCGTCAGCCGCCGCACGGCCCAACCGACACGCGCGAGCGCCGCGGTGTCGTCCTGCACGCCGGACAAGCGCATGGATATCCAAAGCGCCAGCCGATCAGGGCCGATGCGGTCACCCGCGAACCAGCTAAGGTCGGCAGCCTCGATCAGGGCAAGTCTGTGCCGCCATCCTTCCGGACCCCGCTTTAGCCGGTCATCCAGTGCACAGAGGCGACCGGCCACACGAGCAAGACGCGCGGCATGGCCCGCTTCTGCTTTCCGCCAATCCTCGAGGACTTCGGCTTCACACGGTTCGGCCCGTGGACCGGGCGGCAAATAGTCTGGCTCCTCTTCCATTGGACCGGGCAGGAACCAAAGATCGTCCTCGGACGACTGTTCAAGCTCCTCACCCTCGAGGATGAGAGTATCATAATCATCATGAAAGACAGGCGGTTGAGGCTTCATATGCGCAAAATATCTAAGTTTTGCACTTTACTCAAAGGTTTTGTCGGGGTGTCTTCACGCACCTTATATAGCACGCACAGGCGATGGTCGGCGAGGGCACTCTGATCGCGCTGACCGCACAGAAACTAAGGGCTTTCTGTTGAGCAAGGCCACAGAGTGCACCCTTGCATCCGTTTACAAACGGTCGTTTAGTAGCGATACCTAAAATTGCAAACGGCCCGATTTCATGCCCCTGATAGGCTATGCCCGCGTTTCCACAGAGGATCAGACCCCCCTGCCCCAGTCTGAGGCCATGCAAGCTGCGGGTTGCGTCGAGATATTCGAAGAACACGCCTCAGGTGGCAATCGTGCGCGGCCGGTGCTCGCGCGGGTGCTCGAACGTGTCCAGAGCGGCGACACGTTGGTCGTCGTGCGAATCGATCGGCTCGCGCGGTCGCTGTCGCACCTTCTTGAGGTGATTGAGCGTCTGGAGGCCAAGGGGGCTTTCTTCCGCTCGCTCCAAGACCCGATCGACACATCCTCACCACAGGGCAAGTTCACGCTGCAGGTTCTGGGCGCCGCGGCCGAGTTCGAACGCGCTCTGATCCGCGAACGCACCAAGGCCGGGCTTGCTTCTGCGCGGGCCAAAGGGCGCGTTGGTGGCAATCCTGGACTGCGCGCCAAAGACCCCGCCGCACTGCGCAAGGTGCGGCTGGCGCGACAGGACGGCTATATGGAGCGCCTCAACGAGACCGCGCAGGATTGGGTGCCCCATGTGCGCCGCTTGCGCCCCGATATGGCCTGGGAAGACCTGCTGCGGATCATCAATGGCCCCCTGCCCCCAGATCGCCATTGGACACAAAGCCGACTGCTCCGCGCTGTGAAGGCATATGTGCGCGACGGGTTCCTCCCTGCCGAGGTGCTTGGCCGCGCCGGACGCCGCGAAACCGATGACCGCCTGCCGGCCATCGTGGCGGCCATCAAAGGGTCGGACCCGGATATCACGCTACAAGCGATCTGCGACCGGTTGGAAGCCATGCGTGAGCGCACCCCTCGAGGCCGCACTGGCTGGCAGCCGTCTTCGGTCAAAATGCTGCTTGAGCGTGCGGAAAAGTTGGGGCTCCTCTGAACACGACACTTGGGTTGGCCTAACGGATTGCCACTAAATCTAGAAAGTGCTTGCACGAATCTGGCTGCTCGGGCAATAGTCTCGAAAAATAACGCGCGGTCACATAAAAAACGCGCCCTCGGATCGGGGAAAACATGAGCGAAGCAGAACAGGATCTAGATATCGCCATCGGGCACTACGCGGAACTTCTCGCGTCGAACCTGCATGCTCAGCGCGCTGCACACTTCCCACCAGATGCAAAGAAGGTGATGCGCACTCTGACCAGCGGCGAAGCTGCTGAGCTCCTTGGCGTCGACCATACCTATCTTCGGAAGCTTCATCGAGAAGGAAAGATCGTTGACGTCGAGACGACGGCTGGAAGTCATCGCCGCTATACGCTCGACGATATCTGGGAAATCCGGCAGACGCTTGAAGGAAACGCAAAAAAGTCTGGAACTTACGTGCCTGGACGTCGCGACGGTGACGAGCTTCAAGTCATTTCAGTGGTGAACTTCAAGGGCGGGTCCGGCAAAACGACGACGTCTGCTCACCTCGCTCAGCGCTTGGCGCTCAAGGGGTACAGGGTTCTTGCGATCGATCTCGACCCCCAAGCATCTCTTTCGGCTCTTCACGGAATCCAGCCAGAACTCGACCTCATGGAGGGCGGAACCCTCTATGATGCCGTTCGCTATGACGATCCGGTTCCGATCGCCGAAGTGATCCGCAAGACCTACATCCGCGGCCTTGATCTTATCCCGGGCAACCTTGAACTCATGGAGTTCGAGCACGAGACGCCTGCTGCGATCCAGCGAGGCGGAGCGAAGGCGTTCTTCGCGAGAGTTCATGACGCACTCGATAGTGTTGAAGCGAACTACGACGTTGTTGTGATCGACTGTCCGCCGCAACTTGGTTTCTTGACGATGTCAGCACTTTCCGCGTCCTCTGGTGTGCTCGTGACGGTTCACCCGCAGATGCTTGACCTTATGTCGATGTCCCAATTCCTGCGAATGACTGCGGATCTCCTTGGAGTAATCAGGGATGCAGGCGCAAATCTGCGCTTCGATTGGCTTCGCTTCTTGCCAACGCGATACAAAGTCGGCGACGCACCACAGACCGAAGTCATCGCCTTCATTCGCGGGCTCTTTGGGAGGTCGGTCCTGACCAATCACATGGTTGAGTCGACCGCAATTTCTGATGCCGGCTTGACCAAGCAAACGCTATACGAAGCTGACAAGAAGGACTTCACGCGTCAGACGTTTGATCGTGCGATCGAGTCTATGAACGCAGTGAACGATGAGATCGCTGAAATCATCCAGAACACATGGGGGCGGAATGGCAAGAAAGCCTAAACTTGGCCTGCCGCTGCAGACCCTTCGCAACGCTCCTGACGCTCTTGAAGGGCGCCGACTGCGTGGCGGTGTTTTTGAGATCGATCCGGCGCAGATTGTTACCGAAGGACGGTTGGATGACAGGCTTCAGATTGAAGTTGAGGGCCTGAAGAACTCTATTTCCAAGAACGGTCAGCGTGTGCCTGTCTTGGTCCGCCCACTGGAAGGCGATCGCTACAACCTGATCTATGGCCGCAGACGCTTGGAAGCATGTCGCGAACTCGGTATCAAAGTTCGAGCCATCGTCACAGAGGTTGAAGGTGATCAAGCGCTTCGAGATCAGCTTCTCGAGAACCAAGAGCGTCGTGATCTGAGCTTTATTGAACGTGCGCTAGTAGCGACGGCGCTTCTAGACGGCGACCATTTAGAAGGGGCTGAGCGCACCAATCGTGGTGTCGCCGAAGTCCTTAACCTCCACGAAGCTGGGGTTTCACAGCTCTTGAGTGTCGTTCGGACGGTCGGCGAGGATCTCATTCAGGCAATTGGTGCAGCTCCTGGGATTGGTCGCCCGAGATGGGAAGAGCTCAAAAAGGCTTTGGGTGCCTACGACGGTAATCGGGACCAACTGCTAGCCATAGCTCATGCAGCCAAGTCCGGAAGTTCCGGCTCGGTCGATGAGGTTTCTGAGCGTGCGTTTCTCGCAGTTCTGGCAGCTGCGAAGAGCGCAGAAAAGAAAGCAAGCCCGTCTAGAAAGGGTGTGCCTGCTTTGGCGATCCCCGGTGTTGGAGCTGCGACGGTCAAGACCAGCCGCCAAGGTAGGCAGCTCAAACTTGATCTAACTACGGATGAACCTGATTTTATCAGCTGGTTGGAGGGCAACGCCCCAAAGCTGATTACCGAGCTTCATGACCGCTGGAAGCGTTCAGGAGACTGAGAAAGAGCAACCAACAAGAAGGAGGCACGATACAGGCAAAAAGAAAAAGGCCCCGAGAAGCTAGCTTCACGAGACCTTTGTAAGGTTTCGCACCGGGATCAGCCCGCTACAAAATCTCAGTTTTCGCACTTCTGAATGTAGCGTTCTGGCCCCTACCCCGCAAGCGCAAAGCGATTCGCGGGCCCTAGAATTTTTGTCTTCGTGGACATTTTCATGGAGTACACACCAATCTCGCCGTTTATGCGGCCAATTTCGCACGCCCATTTGCGCGTCATTGAGCGACCCGAGGCATCTGTTCCAGCCAGACCCGTTAACAAGTGGGAACTCCTGCGCGAGCTCTCCACGGCGCAAGCGGCCTTTGGGGTCTCGGAACGTGATCTGACGGTTTTGCAGGGGCTCCTCAGCTTCTTTCCGGACGATGCGCTTGGCGGGAACGCCGAGATGGTCGTCTTCCCCTCGAACAAGGCGATCTGTGAGCGCCTGAATGGTATGCCCTGCTCCACGATGCGTCGTCACCTCGCGCGTCTTGTCGAGGCTGGCTTGCTCCAGCGGCGCGATAGCCCCAATGGGAAGCGCTACGTCCGTAAGCACGGCGAAGACCGCGTTGCCTTTGGCTTCGATCTTTCCCCGCTCTACTGTCAGTCCGAGGAGATAGCACGGGCCGCAGAGGCCGTACGTGAGGCTGAGGAGCGCGTCAGGCGCCTGAGAGAGGTCGTAAGCCTCATGCGCCGCGATCTCGCGGCCCTCGCCGAGTTCGGAGACGAGATGCAGCCAGGCCTAGGCTTCTGGGATCAGCTTCGCGACAGGGCTGCCCTCACAGCCCGCGCGCTTCGCCGCAAGCTTTCAGTTGAGGACCTCGCGGCCTATCGAGCCGACCTTGAAGCTCTCCTTGACCAGGCACGCAACATCATTGATGGCCCTGAAACAGAAGAAATGAACACCAATGATGCCCAATCTGAGCGTCACCATCATAATTCAAATAAAGAATCTATAGATCTTGAACCTGCTTTGGAAAAAAGCGGGGCGGCGGCGGGTGTGCCAGATGTGGACACGAATGAGCCGGTGGCTGACGTTGATGAACAGGACACAAGACACCTGCCAAAGATCCCGCTGCACCTAGTGATCGCGGCATGTCCCTCGCTCAAGACCTTCTACCAAGGTGAGATCCGGCATTGGCATCAGCTCTTCGATGCGGCGTGCCATGTGCGGCCAGCCATGGGCATCAGTGCGTCTGCATTTGAAGAAGCACAGCGGTTCATGGGTCCGGAGCAAGCGTCGATCGTCGTTGCTGCCATGCTGGAACGCTTCGCCGACATAAGATCGCCTGGTGGATACTTGCGAGCTCTGACTGCCAAAGCTGCGGTAGGCGAGTTTTCCTGTGGCCCAATGGTCATGGCATTGATTGGCCGGCGGAACGCGGCTTAACAGCTGTTAAACTCCGATCTCGTGCGGCGGGCATGGCATAACTTAACAGCTGTTAAGCAGGCTCTCGGCACACAAACGGTGTTCGAGAGAGAAAAGTTAGGGGGTTGAGGTGTGGGGGGTCGATTCCGGCTGGGGGCAGGATCGTATCATAAGCTGATCCTGACCTACCTTTTCCACCTGTATTCACCGGTGAGCAAGATATGCGCCCATCCGAGGGGTGATATGTGCGCCAGAAGCTCTGGCGAGCAGTCGAGCCCTTCGCGTTTTCGGGCTTTGATCGCGTGGCCGAGGTGTTTCGTATTCCAGTAGATGATGATCGCAGCCAGCAGGTTGAGACCGGCCATTCGGTAGTGCTGTCCTTCGGCGGTGCGGTCGCGGATTTCACCTTGGCGTCCAATGCGCAGGGCATTTTTCAACGCGTGATACGCCTCGCCTTTGTTCAAGCCGATTTGGGCGCGGCGCTGCATGTCAACGTCGAGCAACCAGTTCATGATGAAAAGGGTGCGCTCGATGCGCCCGATTTCTCGAAGCGCCAGGGCAAGCTCATGCTGACGCGGATATGAGGCGAACTTCCGCAGAAGTTGGCTGGGCGGCATGGCCCCTGCCGCCATCGTGGCGACGGCCCGCAGGATGTCTGGCCAGTTGTCGACGATCAATTTCGCCCGAACCTTTCCGCCGATCAGACCGCGCAGTTCCTTCGGCGCGGCGGCAGGGTCGAAGAGGTAGAGCCGTTTCGATGGCAGATCACGGATGCGCGGGATAAAGTGATAGGACAGCAACGCCGTGACGGCGAAGACGTGATCCGTGAAGCCGCCGGTGTCGGTGTACTGCTCTTTGATTTTGCGCCCGACCTCGTTCATCAACAGCCCATCCAGGATGTAGGGCGCTTCGTTGACGGTGGCCGGGATGCTCTGGGTGGCGAACGGGCCGAACTGGTCGGAGACGTGGGTATAGGCTTTCAGGCCGGGCTCGGAGCCATACTTCGCGTTGATGAGGTTCATGGCCTCGCCCTGCCGGGCGGCAGGGAAGAACTGCCCGTCACTGGACGCGGTGACACCACCACCCCAGAACTGGGCCATGGGCAGACGGGTCTGAGCTTCGATCACCATAGCAAGCGCCCGGTTGATGGCATCGCTTTCGACATGCCACCGCGACAGGCGGGAAAGCTGGAAGTAATCGTGGGAACTGGTTGCCTCGGCCATCTTGCTGAGCCCAAGGTTCAAACCCTCGGCCAGCAGCACATTCAACAGCCCGATGCGATCCTTGCAGGGAACGCCGGTGCGTAGATGAGTGAAAGCTTCGGTGAAGCCGATATCGTCATCAGTTTCCTGCAGCAGATCGGTGATGCGGACTGCGGGCAGGCGGCCATAGAGATCGAGCACCATGTCGTCGACATCGCCGGGCACGGTGCCGGTGAGACGATCCAACTTGAGAACGCCATTTTCAATAGATCCACCTGGGATTGCGCCGGTTCGGGCGGCTCTAGCCGAGCGATTCATGCCTTCCGCCAATCGCGTTTTACGATCTTCTAGCCAGACCTCCGGCTCAAAGGGCATGGTCAGTCGCGGCGACGCCTTCGCCGCCTCCATCGGCACAAGTGCCTGTTTCAGGTCAGCGTAGCGCCGGGAATGCGGGAGCCAGATATCGCCGGAACGGAAAGCTTCTCGGATCTGGAACAGCACGGCGACCTCCCAAAGCCGGTTGTCATCGGGCTCCTGGGCATTGAGGTGGCGATGCCATTTTGACGTGCGGCGCAGGAACGAGGGCTGGCGGGGCGCATCGGTCTGATCTTCGGCGAGGATTTTGGCGGCTTTCACCAAAGGCGCAGCCACAGGGGCGTTCCGGACATCGAGCACACGCAGCATGCGTGGCGCATAGCGCCGGAACCGGTGATATCCGTGAACGACATGCGCCAGAGCGTCGGCGGCCATCGTGTCGGTCAGCTCGGCAGCGGTTGCCACCATATTTTCGAGACGTGTCCAACCGCATGCCGCTTCCGTGGCCGCGTCGAGGGATGTGTCATCTCCCTTGGCTTCCAGCAAGGCGGCGCCTAGGTCTTTGAATGACCGCAACGTCTCCTGCAGCGAAGATCTGGCATCGGCGATCCGCGCATCGCAGAGCTTCTTCGCGTCCCGCCAGGTCTTGCCGACGATCCGATCATGGGTCTCGATCACCGCGTCAGCGATGGCCGCCGTCCATTCGATGGCGCACACCGCCAGGATCGCCAGACGCCGGTCGCTGGTGATGTCGCGTAGCCCGTCGGCAAAGTATCTCTCACCCTGACGGCGCAGGCGCGTGACCCGATGGGACGGAACATCCTCCAGGATTCCTGGCGGCACTGCCAATGCCTGCAGGAATTCCAATCTGTCCAGGAGCCGGGATGCCCCCGCCGAGTTGTTGCCCACCTCGAACTGGCGCAACCAGACGAACCGGCTGACCTTGCCATCGACCATCTCGGTCAGCAGCCCGTCCAGTTTCTCCCTGATCGGATCATCAAGCCTATTGGCGATCCGGCGTTCTATTCTGCGCTCCGCCGCTACGAGGGCGTCGGCGCACAACCGCTCGATGACCGATACACCGGGCAGGATGGTCTGTGTCCGACGGCATTCCTCGACAAACCGGCGCACCAGGTCTTCGTTGGAACGGGCCGTTTCGGCCTCGCGCTCAAGCCACGCCTTCAAGTCACGCGCACCACGGCCCGAGAACATCTTGAAACCGTAAATCCGGCGAAGGTCGATCAGGTGCCTGCGCCGTGTCACATCGGTCTCGGCGTAACAGGCAAGGTCTTCGGAGCGTTCGCCAAGCTGTGCAGCGAGGAAGCGGCTCACTTCCAGGGGGATGATCTCCCCCGGCATCAGAAGACGACCGGGATACCGGAACGCGCACAACTGCAGTGCGAAGCCAAGCCGATTACGCGCCTGCCGCTTGGTGCGGATGTGTTCGATATCATCATCGGCCAGGGTGTAGTGGTGTAGGAGGGTGGCTTCATCAGAGCTCGACACACCGCATGGACGGATGATGGCCACCATGCTGGCCGGGATCGCCCAATTCGAGCGTGATCTGCTCAGCGAGCGGGTGAAATCCGGCTTGGCCGCCGCCCGTGCGCGCGGCAAGAAACTTGGACGCCAACCCGGCCAACGCCCGAAATCCGACAAGCTCGCGTCAAAAGTACTGCAGGCCGTGGAAGATGGTCGATCTTACCGCTGGATTGCCCGCGATCTCGGAATTTCTAAAAACACGGTCACAGAGATCGTCAAACGCCACCGACAGAAAGCCTTATGATACGATCATGCCCCCTACCGGAATCTACCCCTGTGGCGGTATTTAAGATCGTGAAAGTGGCTTTCGCCTTCGTCGCGGCGAAGATCTGATGACGAGGGCATCCCGATCATCATGGTAAAACCTCAGCTGGTGACCATCGCTGCTAGTAGCGCAAAGGCGGCTAGTGAAGAACATACAGAGCGTTGCGCTGTAGCCAACCTAGCAGTTGCGCGCCTCCGCGGCCCCTGCCCTTTTCGATGTCTGAGATCTGAACATGAATACCCTGAACAATTGGTTCTACGCTATCCGGCGCCTGCTGACGGCGATTTGGGTCTTGGCCTCGGATATTCCCTTGGCCTTCATCGGTGCTAATGCCTGAGAGGTAGGTTGTGGATGTCTGTTGCATGATATCGTGGCTACGGGCCGCAGCGCACAAGGAGCAGACGATCGATGGTTGCCAAAACCGTTTGACCAGGGGCTCGATCCTCGAATTCCCGCACGCGGGGAGCCGATAACTTCTCAGTCACTTCGATAATGGCGACATGGCCAGCGAGGCAATCGGTTCCTCAAGCGCAGCAGCTGGTTGCCAGCGGTCCCGCGTTCCACTGATTTGGTCGTAGTGGACGGCGAGGACATCGCAGAACAGCGGGTGCAACTTAATCTCTTGATTTCATGACACCCGAACTCTTCAAAAGAGTGCTTTGATGTTGGTTGCGGAATGATCTGATCCATCCGGTGGATGAAAGCGATTTAATAACAATGGGTTATTGTGTTTTAGTGTTCGCGATGGGAAATTATGCCCATAACAGCCATCATCGACATGGTTTCCCTTTCCAAGGTGCCGATCCGCTACATCGGCGGGAAGCCAAAGCATCAGCACGCTTTATGAAGAAGTTGGCAGTTGCGGGCCGATTGAGCGGTTTGGGCTATCTCGTGAAGAAGGAGCCGCCACAGGTCTAGCCGATGGGCCCTGTGGAAGTTCTGATCCCGTCGTACCAGTACAGTTCGGTGGCGGTTGGGTGTTTCATGGGTTTGGTCCACGAAAAGGGAAAGTGGACTTCGGGTTTTTGTGACTGACGGATGAGGGACCTTGGGGTGCCTCGGACGGGTCCGGGCCGGGTTCCGGTCGGCCGTTCCGGATGAAGGGCATTCCCATGCAAACAGGTGTCTTGCGCGTGCTGCGCGCGACCGCTGCCTCTTGGTGGCGGCATAGAGAGCTGCGCCGAACCGGCGAGAAGGAGCTGGCACGGCAGCTCGTGCGGACAGCCGTTCTCCGCGATCTCGGCTATCTCAAGCAGGCCGCGTCATTGCCAAATGCTCATGTGATCTGCGGAGACGGTGGGACATTCCTCCATCTCGGGTGGACCACCGTCTCGAGTTTCGCGCCGATCGAGCGCTTTCCCTTGGCCGCTCTTGCGGTCGCACGAGGTACAACCTTCATCGACATTCGACCCGTCACCGATGTCATCGCTTTCGCGACCCTGCCGCGGGTGACGCGGGACGGATCGCTCGGCCCTGAGCATTCGGGTGCCGGCAAGTGCGTCTCGCTGACCACCTACATCGACATAGTCGAAAAGCTCGGTGCCAAGATCGCCAACGATCCTCGACCCCGCCGGACAACCTGATCCCCAAACTTCTTATTAACACACGAAAGGACGCCAGCCATGGCCCGATCCCGCACGCCCAAGTTCGATGCCTCCGAGGTCATTACAAACGAAATCATCCGCATCATCGAGCGCGGCGTTTTGCCGTGGCGCAAGCCCTGGACGGCAGGAGGCAGTTCTCGGCCCCTGCGCGTGGGCGGTGAACCCTACCAGGGCGTGAACAACTTCCTGCTGACCATGCGCACCGTGATGGCGGGCCACAGCTCGCCCTTCTGGATGACGCTGCCGCAGGCCAATGCCTTGGATGCAAAGGTTCGTAAGGGCGAGAAGTCCTCTGTAGTCGTCTACTACGGCCAAAGCCGAAAGGTCGCCGGCGGCGAGGATGATCAGGGGGAGAGCGATGATCGCTCCGAGGAGGCCCGCGTCTTCCGCTTCCAGAAATCCTACCGCGTGTTCAATGCTTGCCAGATCGAGGGCCTGCCCGAGAGCTTCTATCCGGACCCCAAGCCAACGCCTGAACATCCGCCGTCCGAACCCATCCCGGACATGCAGGCGTTTTTCGACGCCATTGACATCACGACTGTCTTCACGGGGACGGAAGCCTATTACCTGCCGCCCGTGGACAAGGTATTCATGCCGTCGATTGCGCGGTTCGAGAACCCGCGGAATTTCTACGGGGTCTGGGCCCATGAGCTGGCCCATGCCACCAAGGCACGGCACCGGCTGAACCGCGATTACGGCCTCTCGCGCTTCGGCAACACGGCCTATGCCCGCGAAGAGATCGTCGCCGAGCTGACCTCGGTGTTCCTTGGCCAGACGCTCGGCTTTACGGCCCATACGCTCGAGATGAACGCGGCGTATCTCTACAATTGGCTGCGCGTTCTACGCTCGGACAAGGGCGCCATCTTCAAGCACGCCGCTGACGCGCAGCGCGCCTGCGACTACCTGATCGCACGGTCGGAGGCGGGTAGGGCAGGGGAGGACGCTCAGGCTGCTTGAGCGGTGTGTGCCGGTAAAGGAAAAGTGGGCTCTGGATTGGGTGTTTCAACTTCACAGAGGAATGCCCCATGACCATCACCGCACAACCCCAGACAGACCGCCCTGATCCGAATGTGATCGCGACGCAGAACGACGCGTTTCGCAAGCTCGCGTGCCTTGGAGTGCCGCCCGCGCAGCCCATACAGGGCCGCATGCATGTCACCCGCTCGATTATGGAGGCTGGTGACGGCTTCATGGCCGAGGCGGTAAAGGCCACGGGCATGTTCGACAAGTTCGAACCCGAGAACGACCCGGAGGGCTGGCATGATTTCGGGGCGGTCGAGATCGAAGGCGAGACCGTGTTCTGGAAACTGGATTTGTACGAAGCCGATTCCGACTTCCGCTACGGGGCTGAGGCCCCGGACAATCCCGCCACCACCATGCGCGTGTTGACCATCATGATGGCGCGCGACTGGTAGAGGGGCAGGGGGACTCCTCCCCCAACAAGCCAACAAATGAAGGCCCGCTGGCCCTTTAAAGGGAGAGTGGGCCTTTCGTCGTGGTGATCCCCGATGCCGGGGATTGGTCACGCGCGTGAACGCGCGGGCCCACATCATCCACCGAAAAGGACATCCCATGACCGCAAGCTTCAAACCCGTTTCTGTCGCCATCGGCGATCTGACAGCTCACCCTGCCAATGTGCGCAGCAACTCCCCGGAAACCTACGACCCCGAGAACATCGCACATCTGAAAGCCAGCATCGCAGTGCTGGGTCTCGTCCAGCCGCTCCTGGTTCAGAAGATCGACAGCAAATATGCCGTACTCGCAGGCGGTCGCCGCCATGCCGCCCTGAAGGAACTGGCCGCGGACAAGAGCGAGAAGGGGTTCACCGCGAAAACCAAGGTCGACTGCCGCCTCGTGCCCGAGGAGTGCGACGTCACCACGGCTCTGTCGCTCGCCGAGAACATCACGCAAGCGCCGATGAATGCCATCGACGAGTTCGAGGCCTTCGCGCGGATGATGGAGGTCGATGGCCAGACGCCCGAAACCATCGCCAAGACATTCGGCACGACGGTGGCCGCCGTGAAAGGCCGGTTGCGCTATGGCCTGATCCACCCCGACATCCGCGCGGCCGCGCGAGCCAAGACGATCACGCTCGACACGATGAAGGCCTTTGCCGAGCATCCGAGCCAGGAGGTGCAGAAGGAGGTTTATGAGGCTCTGACCAAGGAAGACAGCTATCTGCAGGCCTATACCGTCCGTCAGGCGCTCAAATCCCGCGGTGTGCAGGTCAGCGACGATATCGGGGCCTTCGTGCGTGAAGACTACGAGGCGAGGGGCGGCGCTGTCTCAGCTGACCTTCTGGAAGAGCATTCGGTGCTCGAGGATGCGGCGCTGGTCGAGACTATCCTGCTCGAGAAGCTCGGGGCCGCTGCCGAAGTGGCCCGCGCAAAACTGGGATTTGCCTGGGCAGATGCAATGCTGCGCTATGATTACGCGACCATGGCCGACTATCGCCGCGTCTATCCCGGCCCGATCGAGCCGGATGAGGCCGCCCAAAAGCGCATTGACGAGATCACCTCCGAACTTGAGAAACTGCAGCTCGAGATGGAGGATGAGGGGCTCGAAGACGATGCCTACAATGCCCTTTACGAGCGCGTGGACGCCTTGGAAGACGAAGCCCGCGACCTGCAGGAAGCCTACAGCGTCGAGGACCTTGCCCGCGCCGGTGTGATGGCGTCCTGGTCGAACGGGCAGGTGACGCTCCATGTGGGCCTTGTGCGCCCGGAGGACACCGTCAAAGAGGAGGACGCGCGTGGCTCTTCAAGCAGCCCAACGGGGGAGGAGGCCCCGGACGCCGGCGAAATCACCTACCCGGCGTCGCTGGCTGAGGATCTCAAGACCGAGCGGGCCATGGCCCTTGGCGCCGCGATGGCGCTGCATCCCGAGGCCACGCTCGATCTGACGCTCTTCAAGCTGGTCAGTGATGTTCTGACCAGCGGCATGAGTGTCACGCAGGCGATCAAGATCGATGCCCGCAAGGAATACCGCAACCACGCCAAGCTGGACGAGATCGACGGCACCTCGCTCGAGCAAGTGGCTGCGGCCCATGATGCGCTCGATCTGTCCTGGTTGGACGAGGCCCGGTCTCCCGCCGATCAGTTCGCGGCGTTTCGCGCGCTGAAGCCGGGCGAGAAGGCCAAGCTCGTCGCCTATGCCACGGCCAGCACCACGCAGTCCTGTTTCGCGCGCGACCGCCAGCGCGACAGCCTGATGCATGACTTCGAGATCGAGATCATGCCCGACATCCGCGCCCATTGGACGCCGAACGCGGCGCTGTTCAATCGCTTCAAGAAGGCCTGGCTCCTGAAGATTCTCGGCGAGGATCTGGGCCTCGCCCAGGAGGCGGTCACGCTGGCCTCGTCGAGCAAGAAAGAGATCGTCGCCTTCTGCGACAAGCTCTTTGCTGAGCCTTTCGCCACACTCACAGACGCGCAGCGCGCCGCCGTGGCGGCCTGGTGTCCGCCGATGATGCAGACCGCCGGTGTCGCCTGTGATGAGGCGGAGCCCGCTGCGCAAACCCTCGAGCCTGACAGCGAAGTCGCGCAAGCGGCCTGAGCCCTCACGCGACCCGCGCGGGCAATTCCGCCCGCGCGGGTCGACCCTCCCACACTCAACGGAAAGACATCCCCATGGCTATTCTCAAGTTCTCTGCCTCCGCTGTTGCGGCGCAGATCGCCCATGCGCACGCCTGCAAGACCTTCTTGCCCAACTGGAACGGACCAGTGGACAGGCCCGCCCTGATCCTCATCGTCGGCAATGGCGTGCATCTGCGCTCGAACGGCATCGATGGCACGACCACCCGCATCGTCACGACCGAGCAAGCCAATCCTTCGTTTGCCTTCGCCGATGGTATGAACCCGTTTCGGGACACCGACTGGATGGCGCAGCGCCGCATGGCGTTCCGCGATCTGACCGGCCAGTTCTACACGGACATTCTCGACGATGTGCAGGTGCTCATCGACCGGGGGCAGGGGGCGATCCGGCTTGCCACCGATGGCCACAGCATCCGCGTCTTCGTGCGCCGGGCCTCGGATTATCTCATCGGCGGGACATACGACGTGCCCTCGGGCCTGGGCGGCACCTTCCGGGTCATCCTCAAGGATGCCTGCGACACCTTCGCGATCGTGCAGAACTGCGGCAATTGCGAGGATTTTGACGCGATGCAGCCCTACCGCGTGCCGCTTGATGCGCTGATGGAACTCGATGACCGGAGGGTGGCGTAACGCGCCCTTTCTCAAACATGCATCGCCAATACCCTGCCGGGCCTGCGGCCCTCTCGGGACCTTGGCGATAAAAATTTTCCCCTTGAGAGAAAGGACTCTGAGATGGGTTGGCTTTTTTACACCGACCGCCGCGTCAAATCCTACGCGGATGAGAAGGCGGAAATCGCCCGGCTCTGCACTTTTGAGAGCGACACGCGCAAGACCGAACTGGTCAAGGCCTGCAAGGTTGGCTCCACCTGGTATGCGGCGGCAAGGTTCACCAATCTCGACGGCACTCCTGTCGAGGACGCGACCTATGTCACCGATCCCGACGGCTCGATCACCTTCGGAGCCGTGTTCCTCACCCGATACGATGACGGCTGCTGGGGCTACAAGGACATGGAGGAAAGCGCGGGACCGACCGAATCCCGCGCGCCACTGAGCCTGTTGGCCCTGCTGTCCGAGCTGAAAGACCCGGACAGCTACGCCCATGCCTGGCGCCAGTGCTGCCGGGACTGGGCTGCGATCCCGGACTACGCCGAAGGCGACAAGATCAGGCTCGCAGCACCCGTGACGCTCACCGATGGCAGCACATGCCAGATCGTCACCGCGACCCATTACAGACGCGGGCGGCAAAAGCGCCGCTGCTACCGCATCGAGGAAACCGGCGGACTCGTGCGGCTCTCGAAAGCCTCGCTTGCGGGCTCGGAGCTCCTCAGTTCCGCAAAGGGCTCGGCAAGTCCGGTACTTGCAGAGTTTATGGCGGGGCGGGGGAACTGAGCGACAGGACCGCTATTCACGTGCGGTCCATGACTGCCTGCTCCGCGCCCAAAAAGTGTAGAGCCGGCTTTTTCTCCTTTGGAACTCAGACCCTGATCCAAAGGAAAATCCCATGACCAAGCCCAAACCGGCGAACCCGACTCTTTCAATCTCCGACGCTAACCTCACCTCTGCCCTCGCGCAGATCGGCACGGAGATCGATCAACAACCCCTGCGCAGTTCAGCGCTCGCGCGCATCGTGCGCGAGACGTTTCATGGCAGCGACACCGGCGGTGCCTGGGACTGGCGCATGGCATATGACCTGATGCAGGCCGCGGCCATCCAAGTGCTGCTGCGTGGGGAAGGCGTGGCAGGTGACATCGCCGCTGCAAGGCTGCTTGCCTCGCGGCTGCTGACGGAAACGCGCCGGTCAGAGCAGCAGATCCGGCTGCAGCAGTTTTCCACGCCTCTGCCTTTCGCGGCAATGGCCGTGCGGGCGGCGGCTATTCGCAAGGGCGAGACCGTTCTGGAGCCCTCGGCTGGCACCGGCGCTCTCGCTGCTTTCGCGGAACGGGCTGGTGCCACGCTTTTGCTCAACGAGATCGACCCTTTGCGCCAGCGCCTCCTGCGCGCTGTCTTCGGCGGCGAGGTGACGGGCCATGACGGGGAGCATATCGACGATTTGCTGCAGACGCCGGTTCTGCCCGACGTCGTGGTGATGAACCCGCCCTTCGCGTCCTCGGTCGATCGTTCCCGAGACAAGCACATCGCCGCCAAGCATCTCATCGCGGCCGCGAAGCGTCTCGCACCGAGAGGACGGCTGGTCGCGATCATGCCGCTGGGATTCACACCCGAACGCGATGCAGCGCATTGGTCGCGCGCATGCGGTCTCCTTGCACCGCGGCTGGCATTGACGATGAAGGGGCAGGTCTACCGCAAGCTCGGCACCTCTGTGGAGACCCGGCTCATGGTCTTCGACAAGGTGCAGGAGGATGGCGAGATGATCCGCGCCACGGTTCATGATCTGGAGGAAGCCTTGCCTTTTGTCGACGCCGTGGCAGCGACCCGGCCCGAAGCGCGCCCTGCCCAACGGGCGGCGACAAACCCTCATGCGCGATCGGTCGGTCCAGTACCTGTCACGCGCAAGCGCTCAGTTGCCACAGTCGCCGCCTCCAAACCACACGCCAATGCTGCCATCCCGCTCAGCTTCACAAGCTTCGATGTCCCGCGCGACAACACGCCCGTCTCGGACATCTATGCGCGCTACCGTCCGCAGCGGATCGAGATCGCGGGCGCGCAGGAACATCCCACGCCGCTCGTCGAAAGCATCGCAATGGCCTCGGTCGCGCCACCTGTGCCCTCTGGCGCGGCCTGTGCGGAATTGCGTCTGCCCGCCAGGCTGATCGAGGAGGGACATCTCTCCGAAGCGCAGCTCGAGACGATCATCATGGCGCATGATGCCCATGGGCGTGACCTGCCGGGGCGGTTCACCATCGACGACGACCAGACCAAGCTCACCCGGGCCGATGATGACCCGGATGCCAATGCTTATCGCCTCGGGTATTTCCTCGGCGACGGCACCGGTTGCGGCAAGGGCCGCGAATGCGCGGGGCTGATCCTGGTGAACTGGCTGTCCGGGCGCCGGAAGGCGATCTGGGTTTCCAAATCCGCCACGCTCATCGAGGACGCGATCCGCGACTGGACCGATCTTGGCGGCTCGCCCGCCGACATTCAGCCGCTCTCCAAATGGAAACCGGACCAGACCATTCCGATGGGCGACGGTATCCTCTTCGTGACCTACGCCACGCTGCGCTCGGCGGGCAAATGCGGCACCACGCGGCTGAGCCAGATCTTTGAGTGGATGGGTGAAGACTTCGACGGCGTGCTGGCTTTTGACGAGGCCCATGCCATGCAGAACGCCGCAGGGTCAGAGCAGGGCAGGGGGGTCAAACCCTCCCAGCAGGGCCTTACGGGCCTGCGGCTGCAACTGGCCGCCCCGCGCGCCCGCGTCTTCTACATCTCGGCCACGGGCGCCACGAGCGTGCACAACTTGGCCTATGCCGCGCGGCTGGGGCTCTGGGGACAAGGCCCCGAATATCCCTTCCCAAGCCGCGAGAGCTTCGTGTCTGCGATGGAGGCAGGCGGCGTGGCGGCCATGGAGGTGGTCGCGCACGATCTCAAGACGCTCGGCCTCTACACGGCGCGCGCCCTCAGCTTCGATGGTGTGGAGTATGACGTGCTCGAGCATGCGCTCACCCCGGCCCAGATCGAGATCTACGACGCCTATGCGGGCGCGTTTCGCACCATTCACCACAATCTCGAAGCGGCACTGACTGCGACTGGCGTCAACGACGCCTCGGGCGAGACCAATGCCTCGGCCGCACGCGCCTCGGCCAAGTCTCGCTTCGAGAGCACGAAGCAGCGCTTCTTCAACCATCTCCTGATGGGCATGAAGGCACCGACCATCATCCGCGCCATCGAGGACGATCTGGCAACGGGCCACGCGTGCGTCATCCAGGTGGTTTCGACCGGCGAGAGCCTGCTGAAACGTCGGCTTGAAACGATGGACGCGGAAGACGAGCTTGTCGAGGGTGCCTTGACGCCGCGCGACTATGTTCTGGGCTACCTGGAACAGGCCTTCCCGATCCATGCGCAAAAGCTCGTGGAGATCGACGGTAACCTGGTGGCGGAACCCTTGCGGGATGAGACCGGCGCACTGGTTGTCTCGCGCGAGGCGCTCGCTCTGCGCGATGCGGCCATGATGGAGTTGATGACGCTGGCGCCGATCCCCTCGGCGCTCGATCAGATCCTCTGGGCTTTTGGCGATGAGGCTGTCGCAGAAGTCACAGGGCGGTCCATCCGGCCCCTCAAGGCCGAGGATGGTCATCTCTTCATCGAAAAGCGCGCCGCCAGCAGCAATTCCTCCGAGACCCAAGCCTTTATGGACGGCGAAAAGGATATCCTGATCTTCTCCGATGCAGGCGGCACGGGCCGATCTTACCATGCGGCGCAAACGGCGAAGAACCAAAAGCGGCGGCGGCACTACCTGCTGGAGCCCGGCTGGCGCGCCGATGCGGCCATCCAGGGGCTCGGCCGTACGCATCGCTCGGCGCAGGTCAGCGCGCCCTTCTTCCGGGTCTGCACCTCGGATGTGCATGGCGAGAAACGCTTCACCTCGACGATTGCCAAGCGCCTCGACCAGCTCGGGGCCCTAACCAAGGGCCAACGCGAGACCGGCTCGCAAGGCATGTTCCGCGAGGAGGACAATCTCGAAAGTCCGATCGCACGGGGTGCGCTGCGCGGCTATTACGCTGATCTTGGTGCCGGGCGCGCCGAGGCGATGAGCTACGAGAGTTTCACCGACTGGACCGCCCTGCGGTTGATCGACAAGGACGGGGTGCTCCTTGAGGAGTTGCCGCCGATCCAACGCTTCCTCAACCGGGTGCTTGCCCTTCCCATTCATATGCAGAACGCGCTCTTTGCCGAGTTCATGTGCCGGATCGCCGATCAGACTGAACGGGCGCGGGCGGCGGGCACGCTGGATCTCGGCGTCGAAACCCTGCGTGGCGAAAAGATCGAACAGGTCTCCACCGAAGACCTCTGGACCTGCCCGAAATCCGGTGCAGTCACGCGGATCATCGGGCTCGAGGTGACGGACCCGGTCCATGTGCTGTCGGCAGATGAAGCCCTGTCGCGCAACCCCGACAAGCTGCCGATGGTCAACCGCGCCTCCGGTCGCGCGGCGCTGATCTCGGCGCGGCCCATGCAGATGTATGACGAGGATATCGTGACGCTGATGCGCAAGGCGGTGCGGCCAAACGGGTCGAGCTATCTCGAAGAGGCGCGGTTAGGGTCCTCCGCATGGGAAGAGATCGGCAAGCCTAAGTTCGCGCGGCTTTGGGATTCCGAGGCTGCGTCCCTGCCAAAAACCACCACGACCAAGCTCTACCTGCTGACCGGGCTGCTGTTGCCGATCTGGAAGGACATTCCGACCACCAATGAGCGTATCTACCGTGTGACGCCAGACGGGGCGACCGCCATGATCGGGCGGACGCTGAGCGAGGAGGGGGCGGCAGCCCTACGCGCCCGCTTCCTCGTCTCCGACCCGCAAACGCCGCAGGAGATGCTGACCGCGGCTCTTGGCACCACCGCGCCTGTTGATCTGGGCCGGGGTCTGACCCTGACCCGTCGCCGCGTCGCGGGCGAGATGCGTCTCGAGCTCGCTGGTGCTGATCGGGGCATGATCGAGGGTCTCAAGGCAATGGGGTGTTTCACCGAAATCATCGCATTCCAGCTACGGGTGTTCCTACCGCATGGGGACGGGATCGACACGGGGACCATTCTGGCCCGGATCGTTGGGCAGGGAACCATCAAGGCGGCAGAACAAGCCGCCTGAAAAGTCAAAGCGGGCTTTGGGCCGGGTATCGCGGATCGGGATTTGGCCGATCTGCGCTTTCCGGGCGCGCGCTGACCAATGCCAGGCCCGACCCGCCAACATCTGACAAAAGGACAGACCCATGACCAACCCCCAGATCGATTATGCCGCGCTGGCGGCTCAGTGGCGCGCCGAGCGCGAAACCACCCTGAAGGCATCCCGAGCGGAGCTGCTTGCGCAACTACGCGCGCTCGGCATCAACGAGGTCACCGCCGAATACGAAGGCTATGGCGACTCTGGCAATGTCGAGGACGTGAATGTGCAGCCCGCGGAGGTCAAACTGTCGGAGGCGCTTGCGACAGAGGTCGGTGATTTCGCCTGGTCGCTCGCCTATCACCATCACCCGGGGTTCGAAAACAACGAGGGCGGCTATGGCACGCTGACCTGGGACTTGCGCAACGACAGCATCACCCTCGATCACGCGGACCGCTATGTCGAATGCGCGCACAGCTATGTCGAGGGTCTCTGAGATGGCCCATCCGCTTCATCATGCCGAAAGCTCTGCCCGGAAATTCGGCGGGGTGCCGTCTGACTATCAGTCCATACATGACTGGTTCGACGCCTCGAAAGAGCACCTCGCCCTCTTTACGCACCGAGCCATGCGTCACCATGCCCAAGGCCTATTTGAGGCCGAACGTGTCTTCGGCGTGTCCCTGACCAATAGCGCAGGTCGGGACATTCCCGTGCGCTGGATCGGCGAGCAGCATATCCGTGAAGACTGCCAGGGCCGCATTCCGAGCATGGCGGACTGGCTGCGACGGATCCAGCCCGAGCCATGGATGGGCAATGGTCATATCGACCGGCATGTCGGCAATGAGCCCTGCGGCGACCCAAGGGTTGCCTGGGCCACCGAGGTCGCCGCCGGACGAACGGTTCTTGGCCTGAAAGATTGGATGGCGGCGCGCGCGACGCAAGCCACGTAAAGCGCCTGACAGCTCTCGGTCGTTTGCCAAACGAATGCTGCATAGAAGCCCGGTCGGAAGATCGGGCTTCTTGCGGCGTTTACCCACCATTCTTCTTAAGGAGCTTCGCATGACACTCGATGACATCAAGGCGGCCGTCGATGCCGGCCAAACCGTGCACTGGGCCAATACTGGCTACGTTGTCTACAAGGACCGGCTCGGTCAGTACCTCATCACCTATGTGCCGAATGGTAGCTGCATCGGTCTGACCGACCGGGGCGGGCACGGGTTGAACGGGGAAGAGGCGGAGTTCTTCATCGCGCGATCGAAGGACAGCGCGGAAAATCCGGGCAGTCCAACAAGATCAGAAGGGCAGGGGAGGGGCGTTGTACCCGGAGGCGCGGGGGCATTCCCACTCGGACGGCAGCTCTGACCCGTGCGCGGGGCTGAAAGGAAAGCAGGCTTTCTGATTTGTGGTCCCTCAAGGGGTCGAGAAAGCAATCCCGGATGCGCTGGCAAGAACGTCAGGCACCGGCCAATCCAAGAAGGAACTATCCCATGTTCGCAGGAACCCTCACCCGCAATGTCGAGACCGCCGCCGCTGAATACACCGGCATGATCCACTCGACGCGCTTTGACATCGCCATCCAGCTCGAGGCACGGGCCAAGATGTCCGAACGCAGCCCGGATTACGACGTGACTGCAGTCAACAAATCAGGCCGCAAGGTGCGCATCGGCACGGCCTGGAACGAGACCGGCAATACCAGCGGAAACCCTTACATCTCGATGCAGATCGATGTCGGCTTGGGCCCGTTCCGGGTCAATGCGGTGCAGACGAAAGAGGCGCGCGCGGCCCAAAGCGGCGAGTTCGAGATCATCCCGCTGGTTTCCAATGGCCTCATGAAATCCGGCTCGATCTCGGGGGAGCTCACCGCCATGGACGCCGACAACGCCTTCACCGGCTACATCGCCAACATGATGTTCGATCTGGAGTTCATGCTGATCGAGAACAGCTACAAATCCGAGGAAACCCACCCCGATTACCGTGTCGAGGTCAGCTCGCCCCGGGGCACACCGATCCGCGTCGGCTCGGCGTGGATGGCGAAAAGCAGCCGCACGGGCAACGACTACCTGTCGTTGCTGATCAACACGCCTGATGGCGACCTGCGCGTCAACGCCGTGCAGAACGAAGAACAGCGCGGCGGGCAGACCTTCTCGATCATCCCGTTCATCGACAGCGGCGATCAAGCGCAAGACGCGGGCGCGGGGCTTTCGCTGGTTGCTTGATCAGCGCGCGAGGTGAGACGGTCTGAACCGAAAGGGGAGCCGTGGGACCACGGTTCCCCTTTTTCTGTGCTGATAGGGTGTAGATACGCACTTGAGTTTGTTGAGTGCCGAACCGCCCTACTGTGGTTCTCAGGATTATGCGCCGCCGTTGCCTCACGTCTAAAACAACCATCCGCCACAGTCACTCGGTTCCAACTCGGTTCACATCATACAATGAGATTAACAGCGGATTTTAGCGTTGTCGTTGAAGGCTGCGCCTCAACGCACGGTTGCCCTCGTTTGGGTCATCCTCTCCAGGGTGCTTCCCTCCGCCCTTCCATTCGTCCGATGCAAGCCATTCCTCGAAATAGATCAGCCAGAGGTGGGTCCAGGGGATAATGGTGAGGTCCAGACGCTTGCTGGCGTCCCATTGTCCGGTTCCGGGCAGATAGAGACAGAGCCGATCAGGGTCATGGTAGATATGTGGCAGGTCGCGTTCACCGGCGAGCAACCTCAAGTCAGGATCTACAACCCGAACGTCCGGCGTTCCGTCCCTCTCCAGGACAAGGGTGACCTGATACGTCCGAGAAAGCGGCGTAGGTTGTGCGTGAAAATGCCATTCCAACCGGCGCGGACCGAGCACCCCCTCGCCGGCTACTGTCTTGGACTTCTGCAGGAACAGGTACTGCTGGGGCAGTGTCAGCCGGTTTCTTGTGGTCGATCCCGCCATCGCGCTTAGTCCCCGAAAAACTCGTTCTTGGGAACGGGCGTCGACGCGGCCGATTTTTGGGTGGTCAGGCCAACACCCGCACCAAGCACGAGTGCCCCCGTCTTTCGCCCCTCGTTCAGCGCATCCATCCGCCGGTTCATGGTCCGGGCAACAAGTTTGTCACCCAGGCTGTCCTTCATGGAGCCTACAATCGCGTCGAGGCCAACGAGGTCACGCAGGGATTCGAAATCCGCAAGCGCCTTGCTGTGCCACTTGTAGAAGACTTCGACCCGCGCGGGTTCTTCATTCCAACGCTCGGCAAAATTTTCACCTTCGGTGGTCTCGTTCCAGACCGCGTAGATCTGACGGCCATTGACTAGGGGCCGCTCGATGAAGACCGGCATCAGGCGGATCGTGTCGATCAACACCTGGAGTTCGTCTGCGAAAACGTGGCGCCTGACGCACATCTCATAGGATCGCATGGCCAAGGTCGTGATGATGATCGAGATCGGTGCGATCTCCTCCTGAACATGCAGGAATTCCAGATCCCGGTGACGCTTTAGGAGTTGCACGGTCCGCCGCAGAATGCCCTTGACGGACTGACGTACCGGGAAAGGCTCGGTCGTCGCCGCATCGCGCTGCGCCGCGATGATCGACTGCGTCATCTGCGGGACTAGGGCCGCCCTTTCGTCGAAAAGGGTCCGATAGGCCCGAGGATTCGTCGCGTGCCAATCCCGAAGCTTGCGATCGGGTACCAGCTCACCGCCGTTCATGCAGTTCGGGTTGGCAATGGTCGGGGAGATGTCGAGGTGAAAATCGCCGGCGTAGTTCAGGCGCCAGCAGCGCTTCTTTTCTTCCAGGATAGAGGCATAGTAGGCGTGCTCGCGCAGGCGCTTGCCGATCGCGGCCTTCAGGCGTGCCGGTGCGATTTCCGGGCCGAGGCCGAGGATGAAGCTGATCAGGTCGACATCGAACTCGTCGCGCCCGATCGGTTTGATCGAGGTGCCGAGTGCGCCGGAGCCGTGCAGGTAGACATGGAGGGAAGCAAGCATCGGGTCGCTCGATCCGGCCAACCAGTCTGCGACGGCTTCGTAACTGGTACGCGCCTTCTCGAACTGGGTCTGGGTCCATTCCAGCTCCTGGCAGATTTCTTCAAGGATCGTGAAGACCTGCGCCCGCCGCTGAATGGCGGTATCGGTGAGGGGGTGCGAGAAGATCTGGTTCATGCGGCGTTCCGTTCGAGTTGATGCACGGGCACGAACGGCTCGGCAGGTTGCTGGAAGAAGATGGGGGTCAGTGTGGGGCTCGCATGCCGGGCACTCGAGGCGCCAAGCCCCTTGAGCCTCTGGATCTTGGTGGTGTCGTCGAGGGAAAAGAAACCCTCCGGCACGCTCGGCGAATACCGGTGAACAGCCGTCCGGTCGTGCGGATCGCCTGTCAGATGACGGGCAATGCCGAGCGCTCCACGGGATTGCCCGTCCATGAGAAGACTGAGGGCCTTCAACCCGAGACCGGCCTTGCCAGGGGATTCAGGCAGCATGTAGACCTCGTCGACACAGCCGAGGCTCAGGATGTGCAATTCCTGCGGAGACCAGCCGAGCATCGAGATCGCTTCGACGGTCGCGACGCCCACCGGATTGTTGCACCAGGTGCCACCATCGAGAAGCCCGACATCATCCACCGTCTTGTGACGCGCGAAATAGGTTGGAGCGGCCGACGTCGCCATCGCGGCGTCGAGGGCCGGCTTCCGGTAATCCTTAGTGAGCCGCGGATGATGCGACGTCTTGTAGATGTAGACGCTGCGCTGGTCGGCATCCCAGGCCGGGATCAGCAACCGGGTCTCAGCTTCGCCGATGAGCTTGTCGCCAAGGACGGCATGGAGTTCGTCCCGAAGCGTCGATGCATCGTGCTTCGGCTTGACCAGGTGACGCAAGGCGGCACGCGCGTCCCGAGCCTTTCGCCCGAACCAGCTGTTGTCCCCCGCTTGCCCGAAAATCGTCGGCCCGCGATTTTCGTAGAGTTCGAGGAGGGTTTTGGCCGGGATGCCGAGGGCAAGGCCGATCGCGAGAATACCCCCGGTTGACGTTCCCGCAATCAGGTCGAAGTAGCGGCCAATCGGCTCATCAAGATCTTCTTCCAAACCCGCCAGGAAAGCCGCGGGTTGGGTGCCTTTGATGCCGCCACCATCGATGCTTAGGATGCGTCTCATGATGCACCTAGCTTTTCTAAGACTGGATCAACCAGCCCATTATCAGGCAGTCCTACGATGCTCTGAAACCTTGGTGTCAGCTCGCCCGTAAACGGTATGTTCATGGCTGCTACCTCGCTTCGTTGCCTGTCTAACGCCTCTTGGGGCGATTGGGCGGTTTACAAATTTGCCTTCCTTTTGGCCTCGTGTTACAAAATGGGGACAAAAAGCCGCGCTTTCAAGCGTTGCAGTTTACAAAATATCAATCATATGGGTGAAATGTAAACCATCCACTGGGAGGACGTTATGATTGGCAATAGACTCAAAGGAGCCCGGGCGGCATCTGGCCTTTCGCTCCGTGCGCTTTCCGATGCCATGGAGAACAAGGTGTCCGCTCAAGCCATAGGCAAGTACGAGCGCAATGAAGACATGCCCGGATCGGGCGTGCTGCTGAGTCTTGCCCGAGCACTCGAGGTCTCTGTTGATTTCCTGCTGAGCGATGACGAGCTTGAGTTGGAGGGCGTTGAGTTTCGCAAGTCAGCCAGTTCGTCAGCCAAGGAGATCGCGACGATCGAAGCCAAGACGCTCAATATGGTTGAAAAGTACCTGGCTGTCGAAAGCTTGCTGAATCTTTCGAGTCAGGAATGGGATGCCCCGCATGAAGCGCCCTACTGGGTGACCGATGTTCGTGATGCCGAGGACGCGGCTCGCAACATGCGTGCATCTTGGCAGCTTGGTCATGACCCGATTCCAATGCTTGCCGAACTCCTCGAGGAGCACGGGATAAAGGTGTTGTCTCTGGACGTTGATCGGATTGATGGCCTTGCGGCCAAAGTCCGTCGAAAAGAGCATCACTCCGCACGTGTTATCATGATCAAGAAGAAGACCTGGTCTGAGCGGAAGCGCTTCAGTTTGGCTCACGAACTGGGCCACATGGTTCTTAGGGTCGCCGAAGGGTGCGATTCAGAACGCGCCGCAAATCGATTTGCTGGCGCATTCCTCGTTCCGGCAGAAGTGCTTCGGCAGGAGATTGGTGCCCGCAGAACTGACATAAGCATTGGTGAGCTCATTAGTCTGAAGGATCGTTTTGGCGTTAGCATTCAGGCGCTGACGTATCGATGCAAGGATTTGGAGATCATCAACCAGGCAACATTTGCGCGCCTCTTTAAGGTCTATAAGCAACGAGGTTGGCGGGATGAGCCGTTCGAGGAGCCGAATTCCATTCCTTGGGAACGAGAAGAACCGGACCGTTTTCAAAGGTTGTGTTTTCGTGCCCTCTCCGAGGGGTTGATTGGGTTGTCTCGCGCAGCTGAGCTTCTCGAAATACGAGTAAAAGAACTGGAAGAACGTTTGGACCACATGGCATAGTCGCTGTGTGCAAGTTCTTGTTTCTGATACTTCTGTCCTGATCGACATCGAGAGAGCCTCGCTGACCGCGAGGCTCTTTGACCTCCCCTATGATTTCGTTGTTCCAGATATTCTTTATGAAGCGGAACTCCTTGAGTGGATGGGCCCTGATCTGATCGATCTGGGACTGAGAGTGGAGGAGCTTACGCCAGAAGAAACCACACGCGCGACTGAGCTGAAGCGGGCGAAAGCTATGCTGTCGACGCCAGATGTCTTTGCATTTTGCCTCGCGGCTGAGAGGGGCTGGGTTCTCCTTACCGGCGATGGAGCGCTCAGGGTTGAGGCAGAGCGCCAAGAAATCGCGATGCACGGCGTCCTGTGGGTCTTCGATGAGATGGAACGTCACGAGGTTTGTTCGACCGTCCTCCTCAAGTCGGGCCTCGAGGCGGTTCGTGATCACCCGAGATGCAGACTTCCCATTAGGGAAATCAATAGGCGCCTTGCGAGATACTAGCTTGTTTATTCGGCTTGCTGGAAGGAAATTGTTGCGAAGCTCTTCTTCGCTTTAGCCTTGCGGCCTCCCCTGCTCGGCTTCGCGTGTCGCAGGGGAGAACGGCCCTTCGGTCCGTCGCGCATTCGGCCATGCGGCCTCACCGCGGCGTCGCACCCGGCATCCCGGTTTGCCCGCCTCACGAGCACGTCCCTCCCCGGCCGCTCCGCCGGATTGCGCTCTGGTCTGTTTTGCGGGGCAAAACGATCCCGCCGCTGCATCCGTCTCCCGCGTCCGGTCGGGCCGTTTGCCTGCTCGTGTCGGGCAAACCTACCGTCAAAACACACACACATGAGTGTGGAAGCATATCCTCCGGATGGCCCCCAAATCAGCCCGCGTCAAGGATCGCAAAACTTTTCGGCGAGGGCGGGGTCTGTGGCGTTGGGCGGTCCCGTGCGTGAGCGCGCGCGTGTGTCGGGTGCTGCGCGCGGAAAACTTTTGCGCCCGGCAAGCCGGCGGCTGCGCCGTCCCTGACCCGGGCAGATTCGGAAACCAGACATTCGGCCATGCCCCCACACTCACGTGGTGGCTCTATAACAGAACACTGGAGACCAGACATGGCTTACGACACCGCAAACACCTACGAGACCATCGAACTTTTCGGACTGACCGAGAAGGACGCACAGCTGCCGATCCCGGAAGATCACGTCCTGACCGACCACATCATCCGCGAAAGCTTCGAGGCTCTGCTCGGTCCGCTGCGTGGGACCGGGCTCGAGGCAGAAATCGAACCGCTGGCCCATGGGTTGGCGACGATACTGCAGCGGCGCAAGGTGGCACTTGGCAAGGAGATCGACCGCACCGCCGACAAAATCGGCGCGCTGGCAAAATCCCATGACGGATCGGAGATCGCCGAGACCGCGCTCGAAGAAGCGCAGGCGCGCTTTCTGCAGCTGCGCGAGGTCGTCAGCGGCATCGAGGTGATGAGCGAGGCTGCGGCGGAATGCTACGAGATCGAGACGGGCCACGCCTTCATCCCGGCATCCGGGTCGCGCGCAAGCGTCCGGGCGCAAGAAACCGGGGCGGTCTTCGAGGCGCGGCAGCTCCTGGAGCAGCATGACCGCGAAACCGCTGAAAAGTCGAAAGTCGAGGGGGTGCCCCTGATCGTCTCGGGCGCCACCGACTGGACTGATGTTGATGTGATCTTCAACACGCTCGACAAGGTTCGGGAGCGGATAAGGCAGAACCGCAATCAGGAGATCTTCCTCTGCCACAAGGGTGGCAAGCACGGGGCGGAGATGATCGCGGCTCGGTGGGCTCGCGCACGGGGTGTCGCACAAGCGCGTTTCGATCCGCGCTGGTCCGCGCATGGGCGGGCGGCACCGTTCAAGTGCAACGACGAGATGCTGGACGACAAGTTCGCGGCGACGGGGGTTGTGCTCTTCGGCGGCAACGGGGTCGCGCTGAACCTCGGGCAGAAGGCGGAAGCGAAAGGCCTGACGGTCATGCGGGTTGCGGACCCGGCGAAGAAGGCGTCGCAGGATTGAAGAGAGAGGGTCGCCTTCGGGCGGCCCTTTCGTCGTTTCTTATGGGTGTGGACGTTCTCCAAATCACTTTGCCTAGCAATTTCCTGTTTTGATAGGTATATGGATGCCAAGCAAAACTTGGAAATGATAGGCATGACCCCACTCAGCAGCATCGCGATGAGCGCCTATACCGACCTGGTGCGTCTTCTGAAGGACGACGCCTTGTCCGGTGTCGAAGGCAAGCCCACGCTCAAGGAGCGTGGGGATAAGGCCTATTGGTATGCCGCGCGCCGTGTCGGGACGGAGATGCGGTTCATCTATATCGGCGAAGACAGCGACGGGACGCGCGCGCGCATCGACCGGATCGAAGAGCTGCGCGCAACGGCCAAGGATCGGCAGGCGGAACGGTCGCGGCTTGTTCGGCTCTTGCGTGCGGAAGGCATGACGCCCATCGACCGGGCGACCGGTTCCATCCTGTCGGCCATGGCCGCAGCCGGGACCTTCCGTTTGGGTGGCACCATCGTCGGAACCAATGCATTTCGCCTCTATGAAGGCGAGCTTGGTATCCGTCTGCCAATTGGCGGTATGGCCAATACTGGCGACATCGACATCGCGCAGTTCGAGAAGCTCAGCGTTGCGTTGCAGGATCAGGTCGACCCGGGTCTTGCCGAGACGTTCTCAGCGCTCAAATTCGATCCTCTGCCAGCTCTTGACCAAGGTCGGACATGGCGATGGGCCCAGGGTGGCAGCGGCCAACTGGTCGAGTTCCTGACACCGGCGTTCGGGGATGAGACCATCCGTGATCTGCCAGCATTGGGCGTGAACGCCCAAGGATTGAACTATCTCAACTTCCTGATCGCTGAGCCGATCCACGCGGCGGCGATCTATAGATCCGGCGTTCTGGTGCAGGTGCCCCGCCCGGAGCGTTATGCAGTCCACAAACTGATCATTGCCGACCGGCGCCGCGATGGGGCAGGGAGCCTGAAATCCGCGAAGGACCGCGAGCAGGCGGCTTTCCTTATCGAAGCGATGGCCGAGGACCGGCCCGATGATCTGGCTCGGGCCTATGCCACCGCAATGGAGGTTGGGCCGCGCTGGCGGGAACACATCGGCAACTCGCTGAAGCGAATGCCTGATACCAGGGGGATGCTCGACAGCTTGGGCGCGTGATGGCCATAACCGGGTCGCCTTCGGGCGGTCCTTTCGTCAAATCTCATGGCGCGTGCGATCGGTCACACTTGATCTGCATCTCACGGCGTCCAGCACCGTCATCCCTCTACCCAGCCCGTCAGAGTTCGGCCCATCCGCATCGGTACGGGCTGGGGATGGTGCGCACCTAGCACATCGTCAGCAGCGCAAGACGCGAGGGGTCGAGACGTCGCACTTGAGGCTGAAGCCCTGCTCGACCCTCGGGTGGTGTCGCGGAACATCGCATCCACGCGGGCGGGCGTCATCAGCACCCCGGCCAGGTTCGGCAGGACGTGGACGCGGATGGTGGCGACTGCGTGATGGCACAGGTCAATCGGGTCCCTCCTTTTTGCTATGCATGTGGATCGCACGGGGTCGGCCCGTTCGTGCCCTCAGCTCACGCTTCGGCCAGCACAAATACGGCTTCCACGGCGGGGCCGCGGACCCTCCGCATTTGCGCTTGCGACCGGTCCTCTTGCCCCCGTGCTGGGTGATCCTCATCGCAATAAGGAGTAACCCAAATGACCAACCACTACGTCGCCACCGTTCCCGTCAAGTTCACCGATACCGATGGCCAGGAGCGCACCCGATTCCAACGCGTGGGCGCCATGTTCCGCAACACCCGCAACGGGGACGGCTCGGAGTTCTTCAGCCTCAAGCTCGACTTCCCGGTCGCGGTCTCGGAGCTGGTGATGTTCCCACCGAGCGCGAAAGATCCCCAGGACTAAATCCTCTGGCGAGGATGGGCCGCCCCAGGACGATCTTGGGGCGGCCCGATCCCTGTTCCAGGGATGCCGCGTCCGGCGGTCAGATCGCCCGAGGCGACTTCACGAAGCCGTCGGCCGCTGCGCGTTCAACGGACGCACTCCCCCCGAAATGATCAGGCCGCGACAGACCGGCCAGTCAGCCTCAAGGGGGCCATCCACAAAAACAGGCAGGCCATGGCCTCCCGGTTTTTGCGGCAGAGATTTGGCGGAGCCAAATCTGGCCCTCCTTGACCCTGCCTGTCCGCCCTGTCGGTGGGGTTTGCGCGCGCCCGCGGTTCCGTCCGAAAACTTGGTGTTCGGCCAGACTTGCGGGCGGTGCTGGGGAAGGGGGCCTATTGGACAGGTGGGTCGCCCGGTGGCGAGGGGGCAGGCCCGCGTTCCTGCGGTCCGCGGGGGAAGCGGACACCAAGGCTGCCTGAGACTGAAAGCGACGTAAGTATATAATTGACAGTTCAGTATAATATCGTAAGGTGGGGTCAGCCTTGGTGGAAGGTGGCAGGAAATAGGGGGTCTTTCTTCGCATGTCGCGCTCAAAACGTCTCACAGGTGCGGACCGTATGGAGATCGTTCGCGAGGCTGCAGAAGGTGTGAGCACATCGGCCTTGGCGGACCGCTTTGGGGTGTCGGTCCGAGCGATTCAGTACACGCTCAAAGCCGATGCCGAGCGCCAGACGGATGCCGCGATCCCGGTCTCGGCGGTCAGTGTGAAGGTCACGGCTGCGGAGCTTGAGGCGCTCGACGAGGTGTTGGCGAAGGTCGGGATCGAGAGCCGGGCCGAGGGGCTGCGGCGGCTCATTCAAGCGGCCGGCGGGGTGTTCGTTCCGGACGCGCAGATGGCGGCCGAGATGGCGCGCTACCGCGCCTCGCTTCACGAGGTCGGCAATGGCGTCGCGCAGATCGCCAAGCAGATGACACGGGCCAACCTGCAGGGGCAGGGGGCTGATGGTGGCACGCGTGCCGAGTTCTCCGAAATGCGCCTTGCGCAGATGCGGGGCTTGGCCCGGTTCATCCTGGATTCCGCGGATGAGATCGACCTGCTCCTGCGCCGCCGTCGGGACGCGATGCAGCTCGAGGCCACGGCCGCGCTGAGGGAGTTTGCCCATGCGGCTGAATGATGCGGTTGACGCGGTCACCGGGGAGGTCTTCAGGGATGGCTGGAGCCGGATTCGGGGCTCGATGCAGGGGCTGCACGTGGCCAAGCAGAGCCAGCTTGTGCGTGCGGCTGCGGGGCATCGGCCAGCGGTCTTCAAGGCGATCCGGGGCGGGGGTACGCATACCAAATCACAGCTCGCAAACCAGCTCGATTACCTCACCACCAAGTCCACCCATATCGTGGACAGTAGCGGGTTCCTGGATGGCAAGACGAAGCTCGAGGCGGGTGACATCAAGGATCTGACCGAGCGCTTTGCCAAACGGTGGGATGCGGGCTTCAAACCCAAGCTTGGGCAGACCACCCACATGCTCATGTCCTTCCCCATCGGTACGCGGGGCGAGGATGTGCGCGACATCGCAACGGATGTGGCCGAGCGGTTCTTCCAGACCGATGAGGGGCATTTCGACTACATCATCGCGGTGCATGAGGACCGCGATCACCCCCATGCGCATCTGGTGCTGAACCGCCGCTCACAAGAAGGCGAGTTCTTCTTTCTGGGGCGCAACCACCGCTTCAACTATGACGACTTCCGCCTCGCCATGGTCGAGGAGGCGGAAAAGTATGGCGTGCGCCTGGAGGCCACGCGCCGGGTGGATCGCGGGGTTGTGCATTACCCCGCCCGCACCAGCGAGGTCTATGCGGCGAAACAGGAGGGGCGCGCACCCCGCGAGCGCGAACGCGTGGGGCAGGACCTGACCCGGACGCTGGCGGAGATCGCCAACACCAGGACCGTCTACCATTCGCTTGCCGCAGAGGCCTCCCGGGAGGCCCGCGAGGATATTGCCGCAGCCCTCTTCCGCGCGGGCGAGGTGCTGGCGCGGGGCGGGCAGGTGGATCGAACAGGAGATGTGTACATGGCCGAGGATCAGAGTTTCGAGGACCTGAGAAGCCTCTATGCGGAGAAGCTCGCACGGGTGCAGGGCATGATCGCCGAGAAGTCTGACGCCGAACGTCCCGCGCTGGAAAAACGCCTCATCGAGATCCAGACGCAGGTCCAGCACATGCAGCCTCTCGGTTTGCGATCATCCACGCTGTCCGAGGCGGCCTCGGAGGGCGGGATCTATTCCGAGGCCAATATCGACGCCAGCCAGCTTGAGCGTTTGGCCGAGCCGGACCTGAGATCGCGCATTGACGTAGCACTGCGGGGCACTGGGATCAGCACATCGGAAGTGGTGGCCCGGATCGAAACCGGGGCGTCAAATGCAGCGCTTGAGCATCAATGGATCGCCGATGATCTCTCCAAGGTGGCCAAGGCGCGCGATCTGAACCTCGAACGCCGTGCCGATCTGGAAAAGGCGCGCGGCATTCTCAACGATGTGCATGTCAACCTTGGCACTCTTTTGGAACGGGAGAACGTGCTGCGCCGGGACGGTGTCGTGGAAGCCGAACCGGTCAGCGAGCGGTTCCACTATCACGAGGACGCAGTCCGGGAGATGGAAGGGGTAATCCGTCAGGAAATGCGCGCCGACGGCCTGACAGCGCAGCAGATCGAGGACCGGGATTGGGAGGTGGTCTCAAGGGCAGAGCGCCGGATCGAGGCGGAGCAGCGCGCGTATCTCGAGGCACATGCGGAGCTGCTCGCACGCCCTGGCGATGTGATCGACCGGTCTGAGCCCTACCGGGAGACCATCACCGATGTAGCCCGCGCCAGTGCGATCACCCGCGAAGTCGACCGGATCATGGACGGGCGCGATATCCGTACGCCCGTTGCAGATGCTGTCACGGATGACTTGCGCGCGCGCTATCCGGACATGCCGTCCCACTTCGCCGTTGGGCTCGGTGCGACCTATGCCGCCGTCGTCGAGATCCGGGACACGGAGGCCATCAATCAGGTTCGCCGCGACAACGAGTTGCGCGAGGGGCTTGGGGTTGGCACGCGTGACGAACGTCTAGCCACCCGCGATGAAACGGCGCCGCAGACTGACCGTACCGACCGCCTCGCAGACGAGATTGCGCGTGTTCTGGATCATGAACGGGCCGGGGAGCTGTCCGCGCCCTTCGAGACCGAGGCGGAGCGGGGCGCCTTCCGCGAGGAGATCGCGCGGGTGCTGGATGAACGCCAATTGGGCCGCCTCACATCCGGCGATGCCGATGCGCTGGACAAGGTTCTCGAGGACCGTCTCGACCGGCTCTACGTCGCCAAGGTCTACCTGCAATCTGATGCCGCGACGGCTAACACGGACGCCTTGCGCCAGGTGGTCGATGAACTCGCCGACGCCGAATACGAAAAACACCGCACGACAGACGTGGATGGCGAAACCGAGCGGGGACAGGTCCATTGAGCGCCGCCATGGGAAAAGCGCGGATCGCCACCGGCGTTTTGCTGGTAACGCTGGTGACCGCCGCCATAGGATACACCATCGCCTCGGCGGTGCTGACATACCAGGATCTGGGCTTCGGGGCCGAAATCGACTTTGCCTATATCGCGCAGAACTATCTGGCGATCCTCGATCGCCGCCCAGAGGATGCCCAACTCATCCACCTGATCATCGGCAGCTTCGCCGCAGCTGGCTTGATGCTGAGCCTTGCTCTCTCGGGATCCGCCCTGACACGGTTTGGCCAGACCCATTGGCAGAGCGCGCGCGAAATGAAGGCAAACGGTTTTTTTGGAGAGCCAGGGACCGGATTCATCCTCGGCAAACTCGGCAATCCTAAATCCCGCGCGAAATACATTTGCTCCAAGGTCTTCCCGCATGCGCTGATCGTGGCTCCCACGGGTCGCGGCAAGACCACGGGCTTTGTCATTCCGAACCTGCTGATCTGGCAGGGCTCCGCAGTGACGCTCGATGTGAAGGGGGAATGTTTCGAGGCCACGGCGCGGCACCGCGCAGCCCAGGGCGACAAGGTTTATCGCTTTGCCCCCACCGATTGGGAGGGCAAGCGCACGCATCGCTACAACCCGCTCCTGCGCATCTTTGAGCTGAAAGATCCCGCGCGCCAGCAGATGGAACTGCAACTCCTCGCGACGCTCTTTCTGCAAAGCGACAATGACCGGGTGCAGGGCCTCCTTAAAGGCGGGATCGATCTCTTCGTGGCAGCAGGCCTGTTGGCGTTCCAGCGCAAACGTCCGACCCTGGGCGAAGTCTACCGCATCGCGGCCTCGGGCGGGAACAAGCAGAAGGAGTATTTCGCGCGGGGTCACGAGGTCGACAACAGGGCGGCCAAACTGATCTTCACGCGGCTCGCTTCGACCAATAACGACACGCTGACCTCCTATGTCTCGCTCCTGATGACCTCGGGGCTCGACCAATGGCAGAACCCTGCCATCGACGAGGCGACGGCGGTGTCGGATTTTGATTTCCGGACGATCCGCAAGAAACCCTTCTCGGTCTATCTCGTGGTCCAGCCACTTATGGTGAAGCCGCTGGCGCCGCTGATCCGCCTCTTCTTCTCCGATCTCCTCTCGGCCATGCAGGAAAAGGATCCAGGGCCAGACGAGCCGTGGCCCGTCATGATCATGCTCGATGAGTTCAATCGCTTGGGCAAAATGCCTATCGTGGTCGAGAGCATAGAGACCCTGCGGACCTATCGTGGACATTTGGCAGTTGTCACCCAAACCATCCCTGCCCTCGATGAAATCTACGGCGAAAACACCCGCCGCGCCCTGCAGGGCAACGCGGGCGTGAAGCTCTATCTGACGCCTTCTGACGAGAAGACCGTCGAGGAGTTGAGCAAGGCGGTCGGCAAGACCACCAAGACTGTCGTCACGCGGTCGCAATCCATCGGCAAAAACCCCTTCGAGGGCCGAAGCCAATCCACACGGACCGAAGAGAGCTCTCTGCTACCCGAAGACGAGGCGCGCCGCCTGCCGCTCGACGAGATCGTCATGGTCATCGATGCGCAGATGCCCGTACGTGCGAAGAGAATCCAGTATTTTGACGATCGGCTGTTCAAGGCGATCCACGCGGCGCAGACGGGCGAGTTGCCGTTCCCGGAACCGGGGGGAGGTGGGTCGCAGGGCACGCTGCCGCTGAGCATGCGCGCCATGCCGATGACACCGCCACCGGACGGCCCCCGTGGTTCTGAAGCTGATGTGGAGCGGGCACGCGAGGGCGTTGACGGTCAACCGTCAGGGCAATCTGATGTAGTTCCAAAGAAGACCGCGCCTGTCGTTCAAGCCGTTATCGCCGAGGAACAGCGCCAGATGGAGATGGATTTTGGGGGACAGCTTGCGGATGCCGAGACAGTGGGGGTGGATGATGAGGCGCAGATGCGCTCTGCCGTTGATGGCTTGGACGATATGGAAGCGATGCTGCGAGAGGGGGATGTCGAAAAGCTGGTTGCTCGATAGCGTGGTGTGCATCGCCATCTTTCAGGGAGGGCGGAAACCAGACACTCGCTGCAAATTGCACAAAGGTCAGCTTTGCCGAAAGCAGGCTCAGCAGCCCTGACACCAGCTACAGCGGCAACCTCTTGCAACTCTCAGACCGGGAAACACCCTAATGTATTTGCCAATGCCGCAAGCGGATAGAGGGGGGGCAGCGGGCATCAGGCGGTGGGCCCGTGATCGGCAAGACATTCCTCATGGTCGCGCAGCACCTCAAGAATGCGACAATCAGCCACCCGATCCGCATTGCAGGCACCGATCATGCGTAGCAATTCAACGCGGAGGGCCTCGAGCCGCACCAGCCGCGCCTCGACGTCGCGAAGTTGCCTTTGGGCGATGGCATCGACCTGCGCACAGGACCGGTCTGGCGTGTCTGAGAGGTCCAACAACTCTCGGATCGCCTCGAGCGAAAAGCCGAGCTGGCGGGAATGGCGGATGAAGGAGAGGCGGTCCAACTCAGCATCGCCGTAACGCCGCTGGCCGCCTTCGGTCCGGCCGGGCTCGGGCATCAGACCGATCTGTTCGTAATACCGGATCGTCTGCACTTTGGTGCCGGTCCGTTTTGCGAGTGTGCCGATCGCGAGCATATCTGACCCCTTTCATTCTACAGTCTCTGTAGGTTTTTTGAAGGGTGTCGCACAAGCCGGCAGTTCGTGAACTGGATGACACTCAACGCTGAGATTTCTGCAAATCGTTGTATCACGTTCCGCCACGCGGCCATTCTCGCAGCCTATTGCAAAGAAGGATGATCGGGAGAAGAAAAGTTAAACAAACCACTTGAAGCTACAGTTGCTGTAGGTCGTATCTCTGTGTCTGACGGTGAATCGGATTGGAAGCAGACATGACGGACGGGAGCACAGCACAACGGGAATGGCGCGTCACGGGGATGGACTGCGGCGCCTGCGCGGCCAAGGTGCGCGGCGCGGTGGAGCGCTTGCCCGGGGTCGCGGATGTCGATGTCGCGCTGATGTCAGAACGGCTGTGCCTGACGCTGGATAAGAATGAGACCTCGCCCGAGCGGATCGAGAAGGCCGTGCGCGGCATCGGTTTTGGCATCTCTCCAAAGGGGGCACAGGCAGAGAGGCCGAAGGGCGGTTTCATCCTGCCGGACGATGCAGTGATCGGTGGGACAGCGGCATCACCTCAAGCGCATGCGCCCGAAGAGATGCCAGACCCCGCTTGGTATCAAACCGCGAAAGGCCGCTTGGTCCTCGGCAGCGGCGCTCTGCTCGCAATGGCATGGGCCTCGCGGCTTGTCCTGCCTGCTGAGGTTTCGCATTGGGGCTTTGTCATCGCCACGTTGATCGGGCTTATTCCCGTCGCGCGCCGGGCCTTTGCCATGGCGCGGGTGGGCATGCCCTTTACAATCGAAATGCTCATGACCATCGCCGCCAGTGGCGCGCTTGTGATCGGAGAGCCGGAAGAAGCCGCGCTGGTGGTCTTTCTCTTTGCCGTGGGCGAATTGTTGGAAGGTGTCTCTGCCGGGAAGGCCCGCAACAGCATCCGTGCGCTGACCAAGCTGGTGCCGAAAACGGCGCGGCTTGAGGTGGGCAACAAGACGCGGGAGGTGGCGGCAGAGGCGCTCAGCGTCGGCCAGATTGTGCAGGTGCGCCCCGGGGACCGGGTGCCCTGTGACGGCGAGGTGGTCAGCGGAACTTCGGGCGTAGACGAAAGCCCCGTTACCGGCGAAAGCGTGCCGCGCCTTAAGGAGCCGGGTGCGGATGTCTTTGCCGGATCGATCAACACAGAAGCGTTGCTGCGCATCCGAGTCACAAAGGTTGCGGCGGACAACACCATCGCGCGTATTGTGCGGCTGGTGGAAGAGGCCGAGAGCGCCCGCGCGCCGACCGAGCGCTTCATCGATCGGTTCAGCCGCGTCTACATGCCTGCCGTGGTCGGTATGGCCGCTTTAGTGGCCGTGGTGCCGCCGCTTGTCTTTGGTGGCGCCTGGGGCGAATGGATCTATCGGGCGCTGGCTCTGTTGCTGATCGGCTGCCCCTGCGCGCTGGTGATCTCGGTGCCTGCGTCGATCACCTCGGCCCTGTCCACCGGGGCGCGCAACGGGTTGCTGATGAAGGGCGGCGCAGTGATCGAAGCGGCGGCGCGGGTCACCCATGTGGTTTTTGACAAGACTGGAACGCTGACCCACGGCAAGCCCCGCGTAACTGATGTTCAGGTGCTTGTGGGAAATGAAGCCGATCTTCTGGCCCTCGCCGCTGGAGTTGAGAACGGTGCGAGCCACCCGCTCGGCCAAGCGATTTGCGGTGCGGCTGAGGCACGCGACATCGACCCCGCCGCAGCGACACAGTCCCGCGCCTTGCCCGGCAAAGGGGCCGAGGCGGTGATCGCGGGGGCAACCATCTGCGTCGGCTCGCCGCGTTTGGCGGCAGAACGCGGGGCGCTGTCAGAGACTTTGCGCGCCCGGGTCGAGACGCTCGAAGCGCAGGGCAAGACCGTGGTGATTGTCTTGCGCGATAACGAGGCCCAAGGCCTCGTTGCTCTTCGCGATGAACCCCGCGCCGATGCGGCAGAAGCAGTGGCGCAATTGAACGCTTTGGGTATTTCATCGGTGATGCTCACCGGGGACAACCGGCGCACCGCTGCGGCCATTGCAGAGGGGCTGGGCATCGACCACCGCGCTGAATTGATGCCGGAGGATAAGGTTGCGGCCATTCAAAACCTCACGGCTGAGGCGAAGGTCATGATGATCGGCGACGGCATCAATGATGCCCCTGCATTGGCCGCAGCGCACGTGGGCGTCGCAATGGGCTCCGGCACCGATGTGGCGCTCGAGACTGCCGATGCCGCGATCTTGCGTGACCGGGTGACAGATGTGCCCGGCCAGATCCGTCTCGCCCGCGCCGCGATGGGCAATATCCGGCAGAACATCGCCATCGCGCTTGGGCTGAAAGCCGTGTTCCTTGTCACCACGGTGCTTGGCATCACCGGCCTCTGGATTGCGATCCTGGCGGATACTGGCGCGACTGTTCTGGTAACGCTCAACGCCCTGCGGCTGCTGTTTTTCCGGTCAACTACCGCCGAGCGGTTGGCCGAGCCCGGTTGCCGCCCTACAACCCATGCAACCAACGAAACGACAGTCTGAACCTTTGGAAGGATTTTACATGACCCTCACACGACGCAGCCTGCTGGCCTGTTCCGCAAGCTTTGCCGCCGCCGCACCATTTGCGGCATGGGCCGAAGACAAGCCCGCCATCCACGTGATGAAAGACCCCAACTGCGGCTGCTGTTCGGCGTGGATCGAGATTCTGGAGAACGAGGGTTTTGCCGTGACGACCGAGCGCAGCTTGGGAACGCTCTTGATCAAATACAAGCAAGACAACGGCATCCCGCAGGACATGGCCTCTTGTCACACCGGAAAGATTGACGGCTATATGATCGAAGGGCACGTCCCGCCCGCCGACATCCGTAAATTGCTTGCCGAGCGCCCGGATGCCATCGGCCTTGCCGTGCCGGGGATGCCCTATGGTTCGCCGGGGATGGGGCCGGAGAGTGAGCGCGACGCCTATGATGTCTATCTGATTGCTCGCGATGGCAACAGCGAGGTGTTCACAAGCTACGAGGCTGCCTAAATCGCAGCGGACTTGGACCAAACAAGCAGGAAGCGCGCATGGCGCATGATCACGCCCATATTGACCCCGAAAGCGGGGACCGCAGAGTATCACTGGCCATCTGGGCGAATGCCCTTCTGACTGTGGCGCAGATCGTGGGCGGTGTCTTTGCGGGGTCGCTCGCCCTTATCGCGGACGCGCTTCACAATTTTTCAGACATGGCCTCCTTGGTGATCGCCTTTGTGGCTCGCAAAATCGCACGGCGTCCGGCAGATGCGCGGATGACCTTTGGCTATGGCCGGATCGAAATCGTTGCCGCGCTGATCAACTACACCACGCTTATTCTTGTCGGGGTCTATCTGATCTACGAGGGCGGGATGCGCATGATTGATCCGCCGCAAGTGGCGGGCTGGACGGTGGTCATTCTGGGCGGGGTCGCGCTGGTGGTTGATACGATGACGGCGCTGCTGACCTATTCGATGCAAAGGGGTAGCGTGAACATCAGGGCATTGTTCTTGCATAACCTGTCAGACGCTCTGGCCTCGGTCGCGGTGATTATCGGCGGCACGCTCATCATCCTTTACGACCTGCGTTGGGTTGATCCCGCGATCACCATCGGTATCGCGCTTTATATCCTTTATCTGGCACTCACTGAAATCGGCGGTCCGATCCGTATGCTGATGCTGGGTAGCCCGCCTGACATGGATGCAGGCGCAGTGGTCGACGCGATGACTGATGTCGATGGGGTCCGGGATGTGCATCACGTCCATCTCTGGCAGATGCAGGAGCATGAGGTGGCGCTTGATTGTCATGTAGTGTTGATGGGGCGAGATTGGACGGACTTTGAAGCTGTAAAGCAGGCGGTCAAGAAAAAGCTCGCGGATGACTTCGGCATCACCCACTCGAGCCTTGAGTTTGAAACCTCAGATAATGCCCATCAGGGTGCCGCGTTGTTTGGCCATAAAGACGGTGGAAACAACGCCGGCGAAGAACCTGGTGCATAAACATCTTGAGATGCCGAACAGCGTGGCAGCACGTTTCACTTGGCCAGTTTCCGACCTTTAATGCATTTCGGTAGACGCTACGGTTTCTATAACTTCTCAATAATGGGTGTGGGCAAAGTCCGGTTTGGCGTGCCGCACCGTATCATAAGGTATAATCGGTGAAGATCTGCTAAGGGTCGACCGTGCCGGCCAAGCTTTTGGCGCAACCGCGAAGAACTCCGTCCCTCATGCGGTCAGCTGGGGCTCGAAGCCGTCATTCGCTGCAGACATCATCAAGGTCGGCTAAAGGCGGAAACCGGACTTTCGCCGCGGCGCGCACAATTTGCCAAAAAACGGGGAAGAAGTCTCCATTAGAAATGCCGAGGTGATGGCTCTGGAATTATCGACCCCAAGGTAACTCTGATCCAAGATGTTAGGCCCTTATTCGCAAATTTGACGACCGTTCAAAGAAGCCAGAGGGCTTACGAAATTAACTGGTGATTTTAGTCTTCCTTATCGGGCTCGATACATTAGCCCTGATCGCCATCTTAACCGATGCCTTATAAGAGACAGTTGGAGGACACCTACATGAAATATGTTGCACCCGCAGTCGTCATCGCCGCGCTCGCGATGCCCGCTCTTGCCGAAGAAGTCAAGATCGGCGTGATGTTGGGCTTTACCGGGCCCGTAGAGTCAATGACGCCGCAAATGGCCGCAGCGGCAGAACTGGCCATGAAAGAGGCAAGCGAAACAGAGCTTTTTCTAAACGGTAGCACGCTTACTCCGGTCCGGGGTGACAGCACTTGCATCGACGCAAGCGCGGCAACCGCAGCTGCGGAACGCCTGGTCACATCAGATCGCGTTAAGGGCATTGTCGGTGCGGCCTGTTCCGGCGTTACTACGGCGATCTTGCAAGGTGTGGCACGTCCCAACGGCATCGCTATGGTGTCACCCGCTTCCACGTCACCGGCCCTGTCGACGGTAGAGGATGACGGATTGTTCTTTCGCACATCGCCTGCTGATACGCGGCAAGGAGAGATCATGTCGGAAATCCTCACGGATCGGGGTGTGAAATCTGTCGCGGTGACCTTTACCAACAATGACTATGGCAAGGGTCTGTCGGATGCTTTCAAGACCGCTTTCGAAGATGCAGGCGGCGAAGTTACAATAACCGCATCGCATGAGGATGGAAAATCAGACTATTCGGGAGAGGTCGGTGCGCTGGCTTCTGCGGGGGGCGAAGTATTGGTTGTCGTGGGCTATATCGACCGGGGTGGCGCGGCGATCACCCAGCAAGCGCTGGACAGCGGTGCCTTCAACCGCTTTCATTTCGCGGACGCCATGATCGGTGACGCGCTGGAAGAACAATTCGGTACTGTTATCGATGGATCCACCGGCCAGTTTTCGGGTACAGACAGCCCGGGCGTCAACATGCTTGTGGAAATGGTCGGTAATGAATTTGACGGCACATCCGCCTATACGCCCGAAACCTATGACGCGGCGGCGTTGATGATTCTGGCGATGCAGGCGGCTGGGTCTACGGATGCATTCGAGTATAAATCGCACTTCTTTGATGTGGCAAACGCACCGGGCGAAAAAATCTATCCTGGGGAATTGGACAAGGCGCTGAAGATCCTGAGCGAAGGCGGCGAGATTGATTATGAAGGCGGCTCGGCGGTCGAACTGATCGGCTCCGGCGAAAGCGCCGGGAACTTCCGCGAGATCGAGATCATCGACGGCAAGGCCGAGACGGTGAACTTTCGCTAAAAGCGACAGTGTGAAAACCCCGGCCTGCCGGGGTTTTCAGTCTAAAGGCAAAGTGCAGCCAATCGGTTCAGCGCATCGCCTTCCATTGCCAGTACGGGCATCAGACGTTGCGCATTTTGGATCATATCGGCGTGAGTGTTCACACCCGCTTCAGTCGCCAGATCCCGTGCCATACGAAAAAGTATCGCCTGTTCGATCTGTTCGGTTTGCACCTCCAGCTCTTTGATCGCTTGTCTGACCGGGTCTTCGGGATTTCCAGGCGGGGGGCGTCGCGCGATCCGCGCGCGGCGCAGGGGTTTCACCACTGTTTCATGCCAATCGACGACAGCATCCAACGCCACAAGGCTTTTGGTGATGCGGCCTCTCTCATGCCCAAGCCAGAGGGCAAAAAGCAATAGATTGACATCGATGCCGGTGCGGTCTTGCAAGTCCAGACAAGCTGTTGCCACGCTGGGCCGGGAGTAGCGGTCTAGCGAGAACTGCCAGAACGGATTGTCCAGTGCCGGATCGTCAAAGAAGCTCATGCCGGCGGTGCGGATTTGCCCAAGCCCGCCCAACGTTGGATCGGCGCGCGGATGCCGAACTGGTCCAGCGTCCGTCCCACGGTGAAGGACACCATGTCGTCCAACGTATCGGGCTTCGCATAGAACGCGGGCACTGGCGGCGCGATAATCGCGCCCATCTCGGCGGCCGCCGTCATGCTGCGCAGATGTCCCAGATGCAGCGGCGTTTCGCGCACCATCAACAGCAACGGGCGACGTTCCTTGAGCGTGACATCCGCCGCACGGGTCAGCAAGGTCGACGTGACGCCGGTCACGATTTCCGACAGCGTCCGCACCGAACAAGGCGTGATCATCATACCGTCTGCCGGAAACGAGCCGCTGGCGATGGTGGCGCCGACATTGCCGATGGCGTGCAACTGATCGCACAGCGGTTCCAAATCGCGGATCCCGATGTCCAGTTCATCACGCAGAGTCAGTTCCGCTGAACGGCTGGCAACCACATGGGTTTCCACCCCCGCCGCGCGCAGCATCTCCAGCGCACGGATGCCATAGATCGCGCCACTGGCCCCGGAAAATCCGACAATAATACGTTTTCCGCTCATGGTTTCAGATATTGCGTGAGATCGATATCGGCCACCCCCGGTACGGATTTGCGGGCAAATTCCGCTTCGCGGCCCCAAGGCATTGTCGCATCGATAGTCAGGCGGCCCCAGTGGTCTTTCTTCTCGTCACGGTAAAAGCCGGGGAAGTCATGCAGAACCTGTGCGCGAGTGTCGGCGCGTCCGCGTGTCATATAGGCCCACATCACATCATCCAGATTATAGATGTCGACATCGGAATCCACCGCGATCACGACTTTGTTGTAATCCAGATGCGAGCCAAGTGCTGCAAGGATCGCGTGTTTGCCGTGACCTTCATACTGCTTGTCGATCTTGATGATCGAGATCATCACATTCGGCTTGCAGCTGACGTCCAGCACCCCCGGCACCATGCGAGACACATGGCCATAGACCTTGGCCGCAATCACCGCTTCCAGCGGGCGCAGATCTTCGTTCGATCCGCAAAGCAGTCCGTGCAGCACGGCATCACGGCGGCGCTCAACATGGGTGACTTCAAAGACGTGGTTATCACCAACTTCAACATAGAACCCCATGAATTCGCCGAACGGGCCTTCGGGACGGCGTTCGTTGGGCAAGAACCGGCCCTCGACGACGATGTCCACGCTTGCAGGCACCTCAAGGCCGATTGTTTTGCACTTGCGCATGGCGATTTTTTCGCCCCGGATCTGTGCGGCCATTGCCAATTCGCTGGCGTCGATGGGCAGCGAGGCACAGGCACCCAGAAACAGCTCCGGCGGGCAGGATAGCAGCAGCGCGGCCTCCAATGGCTCGCCCTTTGCCTCGGCCCGCTTCTGGTACTGGGTCAGGTCATGCGGCCCGCCCAGACGCACCCGCAGTTCGTCATCGCTGATCTGCTGGGAGCGGTGAAATGACAGATTCGGGACGCCGGTGTCCGGATCGTTTGCCAGATAAACGGCCGAGGTAAAATAAGCGCCACCGTCCCTGCCGTGCCACGTCAGCGCAGGCAGATCGCTCAGCTTGCAAGTGATGAATTCGCCATCGACATCCGCCTTGGCTGGCACATAGACTGTCTCGTCCTTGGCACCCAGGCAGGCTTCGGTCAGTTCGATCCACCTTGCGCAGAAGGATTGGCCCGGCGCCGCACCGACCATCCGCAGCAACCTTTCATGGCTGCCATAGATGTTCGACACGACAGGGATGTCAGAGCCGGCAACATCATGGAACATCACCACTTCGTTGCTGCTATCCTGAAGTGCCTTGGTTACGGCGGCCAGTTCGAATTCGGGATTAACCTGCCGTTCCACGTGCTTCAGATCACCGTGTTCTTCAAGGTTCTTGAGTAGATGTTGCATATCGATCCTCCCCCCGGTTCAGGCAGCGGTCTTTTGTGAGCGAATGACAAGCGCCTTCTTGCGCATGAACCGCATGAACCCGCCGGGACCATAACGGCTGCCACCAAGCCCCGATGCGCCGAATGCTGTTTTCTCGGCCTGCGAAACACCGCCCATGGTGTCGAAATCGTTGATCCAGATGCCTCCGGCGTTAAGCTGTTCGCCCACGCGAATGGCCTCGTCTTCGTCACCGATCACGGTGGCGCTGAGGCCATAAATGGTCTCATTGGCAAGGCGCACGGCCTCGGACGTGTCATTGAACCGCATGATTGGCACAATCGGACCAAAGGTTTCGTCCTGCATGATTTTCATCGTGTGATCGACGTCGATCAAAACAGTCGGTTCGCACCACAATCCGCCATTGGAATTGATGATCTTGCCGCCGGTCAGGATTTTGGCCCCCTTGGCAACCGCATCATCCAATTGATCCTGAAGGATTGCGGCCTGTTTGTGAAAAATGACCGGGCCAAGCGGACCGGAATCCGCCGCATCGGTGTTCATTTTCTGCTTTTGCATTTCTTCCACGACGGCCTCGGTCAGTCGGTCTGCAAGGTCAGCATCAACGTAAACCCGTTCAATCGCACAACACAGTTGTCCGCTGTTTTCTACCGCACCGCGCACGATGATCTCGGCGGCGTTGTCCACATCGGCGTTCCCAAGAACGATTGCCGCATCGTTGCCCCCCAACTCAAGGAAGGCAGTTTTGAACTGATCCGCGGCACGCTTTTGCACAATCTGGCCAGTGGGCACACTGCCGGTAAAGACCAGTGTGTCGGTCAGATCAATCACGTCACCCCCGACCTCGACACCACCTTCCACAAGAACAAGCACATCGCGCAGGGCGTCCACTTCGGCTATGGCGGTACGGAAGGTGGGGATGAAACGCGGCGTGACCTCGCTTGGCTTGATCATCACGGCAGAACCGGCAAGCAACGCGGTAATGGCGTCAATCATGCACAGGATCAGCGGATAATTCCACGGTGAGATGATCCCCACCAGCACATGCGGCACATATTGCTGCTGGAACCTCAGGCTGGCATCGGACCCGGATTGCCCGGTGATTTGCGCCATTGCATCCGCCGCCGTCGCACAGCGCATCTGCGTGATGCCCTTCAACCCTTCCAACTCGGCAACCGACATATCATAGCGTCCGGTGTCGTCCGTCAGTTTGCCAATGATCTCATCGCGGTGCTTTTCAACGGCGTCACAAAGCGCAAGCATTGCATCGCACCGCGCGGCCAGAGAAAGCTGTACCCAGTTCTCTTGGGCTTTGCGCATTTTGGCTGCAATAGTTTCCAGCTCCTCCCGGCTTTGCGGCTGAACGTAGTAGTCGACCTCGCCAGTGCGGGGATTGGTAACTTCTATTTTCTTGCGCATGTCGGGCACCTCATTGTCATTGAACGTGAACACGGCCGATAATCTCTGGCCGACGATTACGCACAACATAGCAGATCTCCGCCCCAGCTGGCGAAGGCGTTGACTATTGCATTAGGACGTTTGTCTTTTCATTTCGGAAACCCACCGTCTCTTCGGAGTATTTGATGTGCAGATTTTGGCGGGACGCCGAAGTAGGATTTGAACGCCGACGAAAAGCTGGCCTGACGTTCATAGCCCACGGCACGTCCGATTGCCCCAACTGGTTCGTCGCGCCGTTGCAACAGCGCGAGCGCGTGTTCCATGCGGATGTCGGTCCGGTATTTGTGAATGGTCGTCCCGTTCACAAGCCGAAAACCGCTTTTCAGCTTGGTCGTGTTGGTGCCGAATTCCTTGGCCAACCTGGTCAGCGTCAGATGTTCACCAAGGTCCTCGTGCAGCCGGGACCGGAGTTCGGCCATCATGCGAACGTCCGCGGTCGACAAATCCTGCACCGGATTTTCCTTTTCTGTCGCCGCATCTATGCAGTCCACGGATTCTCCGACCAGTTGCAGGACAAGCCCGGTCAGCGTCACCATATCGCGCCGGTTCGTTACCTGGAAGTTGATCATGCGCCGCAAGGTCATGAGACTGTCCGCAGAAAGCGTTGTCTCGATCATCGTGGAAATTCCGGCAGGCGGCGACGTCAGCGCCTGACCCGCCGCGCGGCTGAACGGGAAGTCTGTATATTCAGTCAGGAAAGCCGGTGTGACATAAAGCGACATCTTGAGGTGTTCGCCGGGTCCGCTCCAGACGGTATAGTCAACGTCTTCGGTCTGACGACAGCAAAACAGATCACCACTTTGGAAACTGCTTTCCGGATCTTGCTGCCCAGTCATACCAACTGCGACCGGCCCTTCAAGCATATAGTGAAATTCAACGAAACCTTCGCCTTTGACCGTCTCGATGCGGGGTTCACGCACATTTGCGCGTGTCGTCACGAATAAAAGCTCCCACCCCAATCGCATGAAATGCCAGCGAAACCTGCTATCTTGATCCTCAATGCCTACGTTTGTGCAATGGCTGTCCATCAAACGGTTGGTCAGCGTTGGCCAACCACTGCCCTCCTGTTCAACGGTCCTGAACACCTGAAGCAGTGAGTTACTGCCATCGCCGAGGATATCCCGAAACAAGCCCGAAGGCTTGGTATCTGGAACGGAAGGGTATTCACTCGGTGGGATCATCCCATAAGTATTAAGCCCGCTGTCAGCCTTTGGCTATAGATGCGGTCACTTCGATTTCCACCTTTGCACCGGGACGCGGGATCTGGCAGACAATCAGCGTGTTCGTGGGCCGGATGTCACGAAACACTTCTCCCAGAACGGATGCCACCGCGCCCAGATCGGCGCCATCGGTCAGATAAACGCGGGCCTGGACCACATTTCGAATACTGGCACCCGCCTGTACCAGCGTGTCGTCAATCGCACTGAGGGCATTGCGTGCCTGCTCCGCCACATCATCAGGCAGATCACCAGTATCGGGATCTTCACCCAAGGTGCCGGAAACATAGATGCGGTCCACGTCAATTACTGCGCGGGCAAACCCGGCAAAGCCTTCTGCGGGCGCTCCTGAGAAGATACGGTTTTCCATAGGGTCTTGTCCTTTCGGGGCTAAGGGTGTGGCGGCCTGTCAAGTCCAGTCGCGCACAAGATTGCCTGAGGCGGCATGTCCGCTGGCGACGGCCCCGTTAAGCAGGGCCTGATAGAGGTAGTCGCCACAGAAATAGACGCGCTGTGGCGCGCTGTTGCGGCGCTCCCGGAAGGCACGCAGAGCGGTGCAATACCCCGGTTGGAACATCGGCAGCATCCGTTCAATCCATTGGTTGTGACGTTCAATGCAATGCGTTTCCAGTTCCGGGCAGATCGCGGCCATGCGCTCTGCAATCATCTGATCCAACTGACCTGTCCGCCCCTCGTTGCGGGCGCGGGCAACGGCGTCGGGCGAAAGCTGCGCATACAGTTGGGTCTTTTCGCCTGCGGGGGATGCCTGAAACAGGGAGACGCCCCGTGCCGCGTCCCTTGAATAGAACTGCATGGATTCTTCCTTTTTGCAGTCCAAAAGGTAGTGGACCGCCCCGTAAGAGCTATACCGGACCTGAGAGAAAAACCGGCTGTCCTCATCTGCAAGGGACGGCATGACCGCGGGAACCAGATCGCCTGGCAGCGCACAGATGACATAGGCTGCGGTAAGGGTTTCGGTTTCGCCCCCTCTTTGAATCTGGATCTCGCAGGGGTTTCCGGGAGTGATACGCGTGACCCTCGCGTTTGTCTGTATATCAAGGCCGGAGGCAATGGCATCCGGCAGGGCCTGCATATCAGGCTTCAACGACATCACAGATGTTCCAAAAAGATTCGGAATCGTGCTGAGGTAAAATGCGGCCGATACGTCGTCCGGCAGCCAGTTTCGCGCACCGATGAATATCGGGTCCACCAGTCGCGACAGCGCATTTTCTCCGAGGGTTTGAAGAATATAATCTGACAGCGCAATATCGTCCGCCTCGCGCACGCTGGTAGCATCGTCAGGATCCGCTCGGCGGCGCAGTTTCCAGAGCTGAACGGCATGCCTCACCAGCCGGTATCGTTCCTTGAATGTGAGGCCGGGTGTAAACAGGCTTGCTGGCCCGGGCATAAGATGGACGTCCCAGCATGCATCCCGTCCGATGGTCTTGGCGGTCAATTGCCGCGCGTGGGACAGATTATCCGCAAGCCCCAACTCTTCGAGCAAGGCAGAAAACGGTTTGCTACATGAATACAAAAGGCGTGCGCCCCTGTTGAACGCCAGATCGCCCACCTGCTGTGTCCCGACACGCCCACCAACATGGTCTGTTTCCTCAAGGACACAAACGCGATAGCCGCGTTTGGAAAGATCCCGCGCGGCGCTTAGGCCGGCGACACCTGCACCTACGATGACAACACATTTGTCCGGCATTTCAAGATCATCCGCTGAATTCAGAACCATGTCATGATGGCCAAGAAAAAGTCGGCTGCCAACGCTACGGTTTTCACAAATCAGTCCGCTTCTATTCGCTGAAAGAAGTTCTTTGCATGGATGCAGGCTGTTTCGTGCTGCACTGCGGCACGAAACAGCCCTGTTAATGACAGCTTCCGGCCGTGAACGACTGCCTTCCACTTCCGAGAGAAAGGGCGGAAAGTGGTAGTTCGCTGCGACCGCAAGTTCGCTCTTTGGCAATTAGTCAAGTATCAGTTTGCTTAGATATAGGCTCTTAGTGCAGCACGTGGCGTATGTCACAATGCAAACTTGTCATGACTCAATCGCCGCGGCGGTGACGATTATCTCGACCCTAAGGTCTGCATCGGCCAGCTTGGCTTCGCCGCATGCGCGCGCCGGGGCAGATCCTCGTGGCACCCAAGCATCCCAAACGGCGTTCATTTCGTCGAAGTCAGCCATGTCCGCCAGCCAGACGATCGCCTGCAATATATGATCACGCGAAGAACCTGCTTCGCGGAGCAACCTATCGACGCGGCCAAGGCAATCTTCGGTCTGCTCGGCAACGGTGGCACCATCGCCGACCTGTCCGCAGAGATAGACGACCCCATTGTGCTTGACGATTCTACTCATGCGCTGATTGGTCTGGTGGCGTTCGATCATGGTCATATTCTTTCAGCTGTAGGAAGGGCGACCGCATCGGATGAAGCAGTCGTCGCGCGGCGGGTTAGATGGCGCAGATAGCGGCGTTCGATGCTGCGGAAGATCCATGTGATGCAAAGAACGATCAGGAAATAAAGCACAGCGGCGGTGATGAAGCCTTCGTAGGCGAGATAATAGCGCCCGTTGAGCCAGCGCCCGACGCCGAGGATGTCTTGAAGCGTGATCGTGCTGGCAATGACCGATCCGTGCAGCATGAAGATGACCTCGTTTGAATAAGCCGGGATCGCGCGGCGAAAGGCCGAGGGCAGAATGATACGACGCATGCGCGAACGATAGGAATGTCCCGTGGCGATGGCTGCCTCGACCTCGCCCTTGGGCGTATCTGCGATGGCGCCGCGCAGTAGCTCGGTCGTGTAAGCAGCAGTGTTGAGCGTGAAGGCGATGAGTGCGCACCACCAAGCCGACGACAGGATTGGGTCCCAGAGAAAGCTTTGGCGGATCACCTCGAACTGCCCGACGCCGTAGTAGATGAGATAGGTCTGCACCAGAAGCGGCGTGCCTCTGAATACATAGGTGTAACCTTGGACGAGCGGGTTAAGGACCGCATGCCCTGAAGCGCGGGCAATCGCCATAGGGATCGACAACAGTCCACCCAGCACAAGCGACAAGAAGGTCAGATTGAGCGTCACCCAGACGCCATAGAGGAAGCGGTCGAAGTTAGCAGCAATGAGGGCAACATCGAGTGGAATATAGGTCAGCACAGTTTCCATGATCACGCCCTCACCACGCCACGGTTGTAATGACGCTCCAGCGCGCGCAGAGCTAAATCGGAGACGCCGGTCAGCAGCAGATAGATAACAAAGGCCGCCGCCATGAAGGTGAAAAGCTGGCCGGTCGAGCGGCCGGCGGTGAAGGCATTGTAAACCAGATCCTGAAGCCCGATGACCGACACCAGCGCCGTGGTCTTGAGCTGCACCAACCAGTTGTTGGTGAAGCCCGGCAGTGCAAAGCGGATCATCTAGGGCCAGATGATATGGCGAAAAATCAGCGATCTGCGCATTCCGCAGCTGATCCCCGCCTCGATCTGGCCACGGGGAATGGCCATGATGGCGCCGCGAAACGTTTCGGTGAAATAGGCGCCGAAGATCACCCCGATGGTGCCCGCACCAGCCGCGAACTGGCTGACCTCCACATAGCCCCAAAGCCCGGTTGCCGCGCCGAGATTGTTAAGGGTCACCTGTCCGCCGAAGAACACCAGCAAGATCAGCACCAGATCGGGCACGCCGCGCACGACGGTCGTATAGGCGCCGGCCAGCCGCTGCGCCGCGCGATTGGGTGAGAGTTTTGCCCAAGCGCCCAGCAGGCCGAAGATCAGCGCGATCACCAGCGATGTCAACGCCAGCTTGATGGTCATGATCGTGCCGTCGATCAATTGGTCTTGGTAGTCCAAGAGCAGGTTCATCGCGTGTCCTCCGTTGGATCATCAGGGCGGCGCTCTGCCGCCCCAAAGCAAAGCTTGTTCTTCAGGTCATTGCCCTTCAGGGCGACCGCCGTAGATGTCGAAGGGGAAGTATTTGTCGTTTATCTCGGCATAGGTGCCGTTCTCGCGGAGCGCAGTGATGGCCTCGCTGAAGTCTTCACGCAGCTTATCCTCACCCTTGCGCACGGCGATGCCAACGCCTTCACCGTAGCAGTCGACATCGGTGTGATCGCCGCCGAGAAAGGCGTAGTCCGCGCCTTCATCGGAACTCAGGAAGCTTTCCTGCGCGATAAGACTGTCGGACAGCTGTGCGTCCACCCGGCCAAGCGCCAAGTCACGAAACACTTCGTCCTGAGAGCCATAGAGCACGATCTCGGCCTCGGGGAACATCTTCTCGGCGTAGCACTGGTGAGTGGCACCGCGCTGGACACCGATGCGCTTGCCGGCCAGTCCATCGGGAGTGCCTTCGAAACCGGCATCCTTCGGGGCAACCAGTCGCGCCGGGGTCTGGTAGTATTTTTCGGAGAAATCGATCTGGCGCTTGCGCTCTTCGGTGATCGACATGGAGGCGACGATGGCATCAAACTTGCGCGCCTTCAGGGCCGGGATCATGCCGTCCCACTCCTGCTCGACCAGCTCGCATTCGCGCTGCATTTCGACGCAGAGCGCTTTGGCAATGTCGATGTCAAAGCCCACCAGCGTGCCATCGGACTCTTTGGAGGAGAACGGAGGGTAGGCCCCCTCGACGCCGATGCGCAGCGTGTCTTGGGCGGCAAGCGGTAAGGCGATGGCGGCCAGTGCGGCGGCCGCGACGGTGCTCAGTATGGTTCTACGAAACATGGTTTGGTCCTCTCTGTGGTTGGTCAGTTCATGCGTGACAAGAACGCTTGAAACTCGGGGGTTTGCGGGTTGGAAAACAGCTCTGCCGGCGGACCCGCTTCGCAGACCTCGCCCTGATGCAGGAACACGGTTCGAGTGGAGACATCGCGGGCAAAGCCCATCTCATGGGTCACCACAAGCATGGTGCGACCTTCTTCGGCCAGATCCCGCATGACGCCCAAGACCTCGCCAACCAGTTCGGGGTCCAGGGCCGAGGTCGGCTCGTCGAATAACATCACGTCGGGGTCCATCGCCAGCGCCCGGGCGATCGCCACCCGTTGCTGCTGGCCACCGGAAAGATGCGCCGGGTAGTAGTCCGCCCGGTCAGACAGACCTACCTTTGCAAGCAGGGCCTCGGCTTTCCCGCGCGCCTCGGTTTTCGAGATACCTTGAACGTAAAGCGGGCCCTCCATGATGTTGTCCATCACGGTCATATGCGACCAGAGATTGAAGCCCTGAAATACCATCGCCAAACGGGCGCGCATGCCCTCGACCTGCCGCAGGTCTGCCGGGACGATCTCGCCCCGGCGGTTCTTCGTCATGCGCATCTGTTCGCCGCGCAGCCAGACCTCACCGGAATTCGGGGTCTCAAGCAGGTTGATGCAGCGTAGGAACGTGCTCTTTCCTGAACCAGAGGCACCGAGGATCGCGATGACCTCGCCTTTCTGTGCCTCAAGCGAGATACCCTTAATGACCTCGTGGGAGCCGAAGCTCTTGTGCAAATCCTTGATTTTCAGGGCGGTGGGAGCGCTCATGCCGGGTCCTCCTTGATGGGTGAAAGTGCGGCCATTTCGCCCAAGGCGATCGGCTTGATCGGGCTGCGCGCGCGCGGCGGCGTGATCGGGTGGTTGCCCTTCGCTTCGGCGCTCAGGAGACCGCGTAGGGTGGCGTCGCACATGCGGCCCTGACAGGGCCCCATGCCGCAACGCAAAGAGGTCTTGATCTGCCGGTGCCCGTGAGGACCTTCGCCTATCGCCTGACGGACAGCGCCGGCGGAAACCTCCTCGCAGCGGCAAACAATCGTGTCGTCTGCCGGGGCGAGGATCTCTGCCGGGGGAGCATAGGCGGCATCAAGAAACGGGCGGATGGCTCGGGCGCGGAACAGGGCGGCTCGCGGACTCGCCGCACGCTGGTCGCGCGCATCGGCGTCGCATTTGCCAAGCTGACGCAGGATGTTCAGCGCCGTCAGTTCACCCGCCGCCGCGGCGGCTTCCGCCCCTCCGATTCCGGCGCCGTCGCCTGCGGTATGCAGACCGGGTTGATTGGTGGCGCCCCAGCGGTCGCATTCGGGTTGGTAGGCGCCCTGATTCTTGTTCCAGCTGTGCGAAATACCCGCCGCCCGCGTGATATGCGTTCCCGGCACCACCCCTTGGTGGGTCAGCAGCAGGCCGCAGATGAGAGATTGTGCCTCTCCCGCGGCGCGGAAGGAAAAGCGGATATCACCGCTCCTCTCCGCAGTAGCTCGGAAGTCCGAAGCAGCCGTATAGCGCGGCACGCCCGCCCGGCGGATCTTCGCGATCAGGCCCAGTCCCTTCAACAGGGTCGCCGCCCCGAACATCGCCCGGGGCAGATGCCGCATCGCGCTGAGCAGTCCGCGAGTGGTCTGTGTTTCGACAAGCGCCTGCGGCGCGCAGCCGGCATCAATCATCTGTGCCGCGACGAGGTAGAGCAACGGTCCCGAACCTGCGAGCACGGCATTTTGGGGGAGCATGCCGGCGGTTTTCATCAAGATCTGTGCTGCACCAGCGGGCATGACGCCCGGAAGCGTCCAGCCCGGAAAGGGCACCGGACGTTCCTGCGCGCCGGTCGCAAGTAGCACATGAGCCGCCGAGGATGTCTGGCTCGCCCCGCCGCGCGACCACGTAACCCGCGGCCCCTTGTCCACCTTCCAAACGGTCGCGCCTGACAGCAACTCGATGTTCGGATGTTCAAGCGCCTCAACAAGGCCCGCCCCCTGCGCATAGGCCGTGCCGAGCCAACTACGGCGGCGCTGGTTCTGCGCGACGTTGCGGTAAATTTGCCCACCGGCCTGCGGCTGTTCATCCAGCATCAGCACCCGAAGTCCGCTGCCCGCCGCCACAGCGGCCGCTGACATGCCCGCTGGTCCGGCCCCGATGACGATGAGGTCCACATCAGTCATGTTAGCCGCCGTTCAGGCTGCGCAGACCCAACTGGCGCCGCACTACCATCCCTTCGCGCACCGGCGTCATGCATGCCTGGGTATTAGGCGTGCCATCAACGTCCACGAGACAGTCGAAACAGATGCCCATCATGCAAAACGCCGTGCGCGGCGCGCCCTGTGCGGTTTGCCGCGTCCAATCTCCCGAATGCGCCAACAGCGCTGCCGCCAGCGTCACACCGGCGGGGGCCGTGACCGGCAGATCGTCAAGGTAAAATTGCACGCAGTCTCCTGTGTCAGGCAGCGTGCGAAAGCGCGAAGCGACGCTCATCGAAAGCCTCCATATCAGGGGTGGGAGATGTGTTCAGAATCCATTCGGCAAGGACGCTGGCGTGCAGAGGTGCGAGCGTGACACCGCTGTGACAAGTCACAAGAAAGGCGCCAGGGTGCGCCGCAGACTTGGCATAGACGGGGTAGCCGTCAGGAGACATTACCCGCAGCGCGCCCCAAGCGCGGACGACCCCCACGCCTTCAAGCGCGGGGAACACGGTCACCGCATGGCGCGCGAGGCCTGCCATGACGTCAAGGCTCTCGCTGTCGTCCATCCCTGTTTCCGCCTTGGTGCCACCGATCTGGATACCACCTTCGTCGACCTGACGGATGGTGCTGGAAAGGAACGGTAACCGATCCCCAAGTTTTTCGGTAATCAGGAGCTCGCCACGTTGCGGCCTTACCTGAGTCTCAAACCCGAGCCCCCTGGCCAAAGCGGTTGAGCCAAGTCCGGCGCAAAGCACAACAATCTCGGCCCCAAGGGATTGACCATTCGCCAAGGTAAGCAAGAAGCCACCGTCCGGCTGTGGCGTGATCGTGGAAACTGTCGCGCCCATGGTCACGCATCCGCCCAAGACATGCACGGAACAGCGGAGGGCCCGAAGAAAGCGAAGCGGGTTCACATGTCCGTCACGGGGCGAAAAACTCGCTCCGACGACTTTCGGCCCGATGCCCCCCAATTGACTGCGCAGGTCATCTCCGGTCAGAATTTCAAAGCTGGCACGGTCGTTTAGGTGGGCGGCCTGCTGTTCAAGCTGCGCTGCAAAACCGGCCATCTCGGCTGAATCGGTAAAGAACTCATACCCACCCGACTGATCCAAAGCCACATCAATGCCCGAAAGCTCCTTCAGCTGGCGCGCAAAACCCGGCCAGGCGGCCAGCGCATCCATCGTCCAGTTCGCATAGGGCGCGAAATTCCAGCCCTTGCCCTGTCCCCAGATAAGCCCGAAGTTCCCTTGCGAAGCCCGCGCGTCCCCGTCAGCACCGTCCAGCACCCGCACTCGCCTTCCGGCCGAAAGCAGACCGAGCGCGACGGATAGGCCGACAAGGCCGCCGCCGACGATTGTGATTTCAGGGTCGCTGTGCTGCATGTGATTCCTCCGAGTCCAAGATCGCAGGGTTGATCACATAAGAATAATCGTAATATTTTCATTATTCATTCTCTGAGGTTATATATCACCATGATCGGCCGGCTCACACATCGACAAATTGAAGCCTTTCGCGCTGTGATGGAGACCGGCAAGGTCACCTCCGCCGCGCAGGTGCTTGGGACGACACAGCCCTCTGTCAGCAAGCTTATTGCAGATCTGGAGCATGCGGCCGGTTTCGGGATGTTTGAGCGCCAGGGGCGGCAGGTCGTGCCCACTCCGGAAGCCCGGGCGCTCTATGAAGAGGTCGAGCGATCTTTTGTCGGCATGGCGGAAATTTCACGGGTGATCGAAGATATCCGAGATTTCCGGACAGGTAGCTTGCTCATCGCCGGAATGCCGGCCCTCGCGCTGAAGTTCCTTCCCGATGTTATCGCCGAGTTTATCGCCGAAGAGCCGGGCATCGCCGTGTCACTACGCACGCGCAGTTCCCAAGCGGTGCTACGCCATCTCAGTTCGCAACAGTTCGACCTCGGCTTTGCAGCTCTGGATAATGATCATCCCGCCGTTCTGCGCCGTCCGCTGTTTACGGGGGCAATGCTGGCTGTGCTTCCGCCCGGACATCAGCTTGAACGAAAAACCGTGCTTGAGCCTAAGGACTTCGATCAACGGCCCTTCATCGCACTTGGGGCAGAAATTGGCACACGGTCGGAGACAGATGCCTTTCTATCACTTCGCGACGCCCGCCCCCGGATTGTCGCCGAAGCGCAATTGTCCGCTTCGATTTGCGAGATGGTCGCGGCAGGCGCGGGAGTTTCGATCGTGGAGCCAGTGACTGCGAGACATTTTGCGGAACTCGGACGCTGCGTCGTGCGACCACTGTCACCGGCCCAGCCCTTTCGCTACGATCTGCTGCTTCCCGCGACCCGTCAGCCTTCACGCGTCGCCGGCCAATTCTTGAGGTTGGTGAACGCACGTTTCGAGGCATTTCCTCGCACTCAATTTTAGTCACCTGGGCAATAGGGGTTGCGTTGGCACCCCGCGAATATGAACTCATAAACTTGATCGCTGCACTGCGGCAGCGCATGGTGTAGCGAAAGGCCGGTATGGGCCGGACGTATCAAGCTCGTGCCGCGGCCTTCTGCTGCGAGGCCTGACCCGCGTTAGACCGCCTCAAACCACGGGTAGCGGGCTTCCGGAACGACGAGTTCTATGTCGTCTTCGATGTCGACGTAGAGATCAAAGGCCCACTCTCGATAATGTCCCATGGCCGCGCACCAAGCCGCTACGATAGCGTCACCCTCATGATCTGCTTCAGTGGAGGACGCTACGTCGTGATAAACCTCACGGATGATATTCTCGCCGGATACTCGGAGCATCAGCTTGGGGTGGCTTTCGTAGACGGGTAATCCAAGCCGCCTGGCCACAATCGCACCATTCAAGGTCATGGAACTGTATAAGGAGTTCTGAGCAACAATCGAATTGCCGCCATATTTCCGTCGTAGTGCATCATCGCAGGCCCGCCCGCCCTTAGGCGACCAGGCTAAGAGGGTATCTATGCCGATACCAACCGCTGATTTCGCATAGACCTTTAGCCAAGTCAGTGCCTCGGCAGCATCTCGAACAGTAGCCGTGTCTACGATTTTAGGCACGTTAGAAACTATCCGAATGGCCGCTACACCGTTCTTGCCTTTTCCACCGGGGTCGTAACCAAGAAACAGCGTCATGCGTAAGCCTTATCGTTGCAGAAGTTGGAGCGGGCCCATTATGCGTTTCCTTTCCATGGGCGGAGTTACGGCAAATGGGGTGAACGTCAGGTTCCATGATTCTGCGCTGCAGCTTATGTCCTATCACAAGTGGGCAGCAATGGGCCGATTGGAAAGCGCACCGTACCCAGCAGAGGAATTGCCGGGTACGGAATCGGTTTCGTGATTTATGCGCTCTTCTTGTCGGCTTGCACCGCAAGGTCGACTACGTGATGCACAAGGAACGCCTCGATCAAAGACAGGGCATAATCTCGGTCGATGGGCAGCATACCCTCGTCCAGCCATCTGTTATCAACATAGTCTTCCGCATCCCACAAAGCCCGCGTCGCGGTGGGATTGTCCGGCTCGATCCGGTCGAAGACTTTCTCGAAGGTGAAATTGGCAATCTCGATAGCTTCCGCTCGATCAGCAGGCGAGACAGGAAGCGACGTGATCTTGGTATCGACGGACGCCGCCGTCGGGCGAGAGACAAGCAAGCTCCAACACGCGAAGCCCTCCTGTTTGGCGATCTGCTTTTGCGCCTCATGGAGCGGGATGCCGCGTTCGCGGGATAGCTCTTTGGCACGGCGCTTTAGAACATAGATAGGCGTAGTTGGTCGGTTCATTCGAAACCCTCCTGGTCGAGCGAATTACACAACCCCTCCTCATGTGTGCTCGAACGGATGGTTCGATGATCAGAGTGCTCTGCATGAAGTGTGCTTTCCCAACGGAGGGGGGAGGCGCGAGCAGCGCCTGTCAAAGAAGATACGTCAGTTTCGCTGAATGACAAGAGAAAGGTGCTGACCTATTAGCTCGGGGCAGAGCGGTCCGTTTGAAGGCGATTCAGAGTTTCGATGCGCTGCGCCAGCATCAATGTCCGGTTCAGTGAAGCAGCGTTGTAGGTGGATGACACGACGAACGGCAGGAATGGGCCGTCTGTGACGACGGCCCAGCGGTTTAGATTTCGATAGCTTCGGCGATCACCAGCGCATCTTCAAGCTCGACGCCGAGGTACCTGA
>NZ_JBIFFV010000010.1:0-150907 GCF_043557345.1 Sulfitobacter sp. 1A12157 | reverse complement strand
CAGATATCAAATTTTCAAACAGCGTTGAGACAAAAGAAACTGAGATGCGCCCTAACTTATCGGCGCGCCCCGCCTCGATAACCTCGAATTCTTATCCACCTCGTGATCCGAACATCCGCGTCTCCGCTGCCGTCCGCCCCGTCTGGCGCCCCGCCGTGCGCCTCAGCGCCGCCGGTGAAGGGGGTTCTAAGGCGAGTGGCGCAAAGCCGCAAGCAGAAATTTGAGAAAAGATGATATTTCGGGGAACCTTTCGGCAAGTTGCTGGAATGGCGTGCTAATTTTCCGCAACTAGCACGCCAAAGTCGGGTTCCCCTGCCCTATCAAATCCGATACTTTCACCCCGAGCCCCTAAGACGACCGCGATTCACGGGATCACAAGGCAAAATCGCCGACTCGCAGCGCACACCCTACCCCTCCCCTGCATCCTCCTCCGCCCGCCTGAGCGGAAGCGGCTCTTTGAAGGTGAGCGTGCGATAGGGGAAGGGAATTTCCAGCCCTGCTTCATCCAGCGCCCGCTTCACCGAGGTCACCACCTCATCCCGAGACCGGCGCTGTTCGACCGGGGCCGAGCCCGTCCACCAGGTCACCTCGAAGTTGATCGAGGACTCCCCGAACTCCTGCGCAAAAACCTGAATCGGATGCTCCCCCTGCTCTACCGTCTCGCAGCGCGCGACGGCCTCGGAGATCACCGCCCGCGCCTCACCCAGATCGACATCATAGGCCACCCCGCAGATCACGGTTTGCCGACGGTGCTTTTGATCCGTGCGCACATAGACGGGGTTCTTGAAGAGCATCGCATTGGGGACGATCACCAGCTGCCCGTCCGTCTGGCGGATATGGCTTTCCCTGATGGCAATATGGGTGACCTTGCCCTCGATCCCCTCGCATTCGATATGATCCCCCATGCGCATCTGCCGACGAAAGAGGATGATGATCCCGGCGAGGAAATTCTCGAAGACATCCTTGAACGCGAAACCGATGGCGACCGACCCGATGCCGAGGCCCGCCAGAATGCTGGCAGGCGTGAGGCCGGGAAAGACGATCACGGCCGCGACCATGACGCCAAAGACCCAGATGAGAATCGACGTGAGTAGGGTAAAGAGATCCTGAAGGCTTGGGCGTAGCTTGGTACGCGACAGTGTTCTACTGACCAGCGACCGGCCAAGCGCGGCAATGGCCCAGGTCAATATCAATACGAGGGTTGCGACAGCGATCTGCGGCAAAAGCGCGATCGTATCCCGCGCCATCTCCATGATCTGGCGCCACATGATTTTGACTGGCTCCACCCTGCCCCTCCTCTGGCTTTTGCTAGATTGCCGCAAAAAGCTGCGGCGAGTGTTAATTGCGCGTCATTCGGCCCGGGGTTCGCTGGCCCTCGGATGACAGAAAGCTAGCTTAGGGCGAGGCGTAATCCACCTATAAAGGAGCTCGGCACAGCCGGCGGCGTGACACCATGGACATCATTCGCATCATCATCGCGATCCTACTGCCCCCTCTTGGGGTGTTTTTGCAGGAAGGTCTGGGAAAGCATTTCTGGATCAATATTCTTCTGACTTTGCTGGGCTATTTGCCCGGGATCATCCACGCGCTCTATATCATCATCAAAAGATGATCGCGCGGCAGCACACCAAATAGAAAAAGCGCGCCTCCGCGAAGAGGCGCGCTTTTGCGGATCAGTCGGATAGTTTTTCCTTGGCGTCGCCGAGGCCCTTTTGCACCTTGCCCTCGGCCTGATCGGCCTGACCTTCGTGCTTCAGGTCTTCGTTGCCTGTGGCATCGCCGGCTTCTTCTTTCAGCTTGCCACCAATGTCTTTCGCCTTGCCTTTAGCTTGGTCGTCATTTGCCATGGTTGCTCTCCTCTAACTAGGTAGCGGGACAACGCTGGGAAAGACGCGCCTGTTCCGTTGCGGGTGAGGGAAATCACGCGCTTCGAGGGGCGAGGGGTGTGGCCTGTCTGATTTGGTAAAATGGTGCCCGGGGGCGGAACACTTTACGCCATCACACAAAAACGAACAAAAGTCCAACGATTTGTTTTTATTACCTATTATATGATGGATAGACAGTCGGAAGCGAACCGCATAGCTAGGCTTTGTGATACATTTTGTGATACAGAACTGGCAATGCACATGAAACACTTGGTTAAACGCGGGAACGTATTTTGGTTTCGCATGCGACGCCCCAAACGATACGAGCACGTCTTCAGCTCAACCTACATAACCGAGTCCTTACGGACTGACAGCAGGATGGAGGCAGAGGCCCTATCGCCGCAGGTCAAACAAAGATGGCTCATTGAGCTCAAAGCTCGAGCTTCGGGGAAAGCCTTCAACAGTTCGGCAGATGCTTTCAAAGCTATGGTAGAGCTAGCTAACAGTGAAGGCCTGCGGCCCACTACCGCAAACGAACTTGCAAACGGCAGCCTCGAAGCACTCCTCGGTAGGTTATTGCAACTACAGACCCGAGATCCAGCTGCACAAAGCGCACTTTTTGCGGCGACGCTTGGAGGATTCGAGTTACCGCAAACTTTGATAACTGAAGCCGCCGAGAATATGGCCCAGTACCTTCCAACGCACGTGCAAAATAAGAATGCGCGTCAAAAAAGAACTTGGGCCAATAAATATAAACGCGCAGCCGCAGCGTTTGTAGCAGCCGTTCAAGATAAACCTATCGCCAATGTGACCCGAGACGATGCGTACTTAGTGAGGCGCTACTGGGTGAACCGTGTGTATACGGAAGAAATCGCTACAACGTACGCACAAAAACACATTGGGTATCTTCGTTCATTGGTAGACGCATTCTACACCAACTTTGAGATTGATGAGTACATCAATCCTTTCAAGGATTTGAACCCCATCGAGAAGCCCAACTGGGAAAAACTATCCGAAGAATATCAAAAACCGGAGTTCACCCCCAAATGGATCAAAGAAACGATACTGACTGGTGAGAAACTTGCAGGCTTGAACCAGCAGGCCAGAGATATCCTAATCATTTGTGCTGAGACCGGATGTAGACAAACTGAAATTTACGACCTGCCAAAGTCATCGATTAAACTTTCTGAAAACGTACCACACCTCGACATTAAATTAGAGACATCCGGAGACCACAAGCGAGAGATCAAAACTAGGGCCTCCACAAGAAAAGTACCGCTCGTCGGGGCCGCTCTCGACGCGATGAGAAGAAACCCTTTCGGCTTTCCCGCGTATCGTGGTAAAGGAAGTTTTAGCAATACCGTAGCTAAGTATTTCAAAGAGAACCATCTGCTGCCAACAATGGACCACCAACTTTCGGGCCTCCGGCACAGCTACGAAACAAGGATGCGAAGAGCTCGGATAGATAACGAAGAGCGCGGGTTCATGATGGGCCATTCGATAAAGAAGATTCGCGGCCGCGAAGTATATGGGAACAGAACGAAGCTAGAAATCCAAGCGCTTTTAGCAGAGCTAGTCGTTTTTCCAACGGCGACGTGGCATCCACGCCCCCCAGACCAAATACATGCATTGATTGACAGGATACTTGAGGACGAAGGACACCGGATTAGTTCATCATCGCTTTAGTCTATATCTGCAATCTTGCGTATGCGGCTCTTCAAACTACTCTCCGATCGTATGCGCTGCAATTCCTCTTCCAAGCGTTCGAAAATAGGAACATACATGTGTCCATCAGCGCGTGTCACTATCGCTTTGGCAATATACTTCAATCCAGCTTCGATCGCCCCTTCTCTATCAATCATCTGCCTACACCCATTCTATGGGCATAAATTATCACAGGCAGCTTAAAACACGATTTAAAGGCGCCAACCTGCCCACCTTAAACTCCGCTATTTCAGGTAATGCTGTGCTACCCAAAGCGCACTCAATCAGGACTGCATTTTCCGCATTTTTATCAGGCAGACGGCCTGGTTGCGTCTAGCAAGTTCGTCAGCGCCACCGGGACTTTGTTTCCGATTGCGCCGTGCGGTCGTTCTCCGTTGTAATACCTACGCCAAGCCTTCAATGTTTCGACCGTACCTTCATAGCCTATGAACCAGTGCGCGTTCAGCCGCTCTGCACGGAACCTGTCGTTAAACCCTTCGATGAAGGCATTGCCCGTAGGCTTTCCGTATCGAGAACTCCAGCGGGGGCATCCCAGCGTTTCATACGGCGGATCAGAAAGTGCAAGTCGAGATCGACCAAGGGGTTGCGTTCAAAGATCACATCAAGCAACTTTATTTTGTCGTAACAAGCTCTTTGGTAAAGCTCTTACGGTCAGCATAAGAGCGGTCAAGAATGGAGACTTAAAATATGACCTCAACAGGAGACCATCCGTTCAATGCACAAGAGATGGACAAAATTATACGACAAGTCGTCGACAAGGTCCGCCTCAATTATTTTGAGAATGGCGAGACCGCGAGGGGAATTCCGTCGGAAGTTAAAAAAATTATCGAAGCCAATATTGATCGAGTGTAATAATGATACTTGAATTTATTAGAATAAAAAACTGGCGTAGCTTTTATGGTGAAAACGACTTGTGGGTTTCAACTGACCCTCTAAAGAATGTTACGCTTATTCGGGCGGAAAACGGCGTTGGAAAGACGAGCCTGTTGGCTGCGATAAACTGGTGCTTCTTTGGCATCTTGCCCAGTGAGAACGAGTTCGAAAACCCAACGAAACTCGTTAATGAATTTTCCATAGAGGCAGATGGAGCGTCTAAAGCACAAGTGCAAATTGATTTCATTCATGATGGAAGGACATACCGAGCATCCAGAACCTATGATCAAAGAACAGAAACCACAAACCCTCTTGCATTGAGCGAAATTCTCGACGGTGGTGAAGTTCCGACATCAAAAGCAAGACCTGACCGGTTCATCAATTCAGTCATTCCGCGAGAGATGGCTCCGCATTTCTTCTTCTACGGTGAGGCTACTAGTCGCTATACAGGCTCATCAGGAGCCAAAAAATTTGGTGAGGCTGTAAAAGGAATTCTCGGCTCAACTGTCGCCCGGATGGCGCTTGGGGACCTCCAGAAAGCCTTTAGAGACTATAACAAGCAAGCTGCGGACAATACTGGGTCTCAAGCCCAAGATATTGAAAGCCAAATAGTGACTGTCGACGGACGAATCGCGAGTGCAGAGGAACAACTGGGAAAGCTAGAAACAGAGATTTCAGCAGCGGACAGCCGCATAGAGAGGCTAAATCAAGAACTAGCTGGCGCTGAGCCAACTAAAAAGGCACAGAAAATACGAGCCGGTCTAGAAGCGCAGATCAAGTTAAAGGAAACGCATAAGAGCAAGGCAGAAGACCGATCTCAAAAATGGTTTCAACGATATTCGACCGCCATTCTCGCGGAGGAACTAGTCCGTGAAGCTAATAAAGTGATCTCACAAGAAGACACCAGAGGGAAACTCCCAGCCCCATATGATCAAAAGTTTGTCGATGAAATCTTAGAGGACGAAAACTGTATTTGCGGTCGACCTTTCGAAAAAGGAAGCATTGAATTCGAAAAAATTAAGTCACTTTTAGACACTGCCGGAGATCAAGCAGTTATGTCTCGGGTGATGTCTACGACGTCTGCACTTGGAAATCTCAGTGCAAAGGCAGAAAATGCCTGGGTGGATTATGAGCGAAACAATGAAGAATTAAAAACTCTAACGGGCGAGGTTGCACGCCTTGATTCTGATTTATTGGAAATCTCAAAGGAACTTTCCGAAAACCCTCTGACGGATATATCGGAAAAGGAAGCCGCGCGCTCTCGAGCTATTACGCAAAAGCGTCAGGCAGAAGCAAGAACAATTGAGTTGAAAACTGCGATAAATAGTTACGAAACTCAAAAGAATAATCTAAAACTCCAGCTCAACCAACTTACTGAAAAATCGGAGGCTGCGCGGCGCTACGTCAAAAGGGCGCAACTTTCAGCTGCACTCACAAACCGCCTTGAAGAGAGGCTTAAGCGCGAAGAAGAGAATGCAAGATCAGCAATCGAGAGGGAAATTGACGAGATTGTACAGAAGTTCATGCGGAAGCCAGCAAAGGTTTCGCTGGACCGCAACTATCAGCTCCTTCTACTTGATGAACGACAGACAGAGGTAGCAAAGAGTACGGGTGAAAACCAACTGCTTGGTTTGGCTTTCACAGGAGCAATCGCAAAATATGCCAAAGAGCGAGAAAATGACAATGACGACATTTTGTTGCCAGGTACCGTAGCGCCGCTCGTGGTCGACTCTCCTTTTGGCCATTTGGATCCATTGTATCGAGGTAGTGTTGCCGAGTTTCTTCCGAAATTGGCGTCTCAAGTGATTTTGCTAGTTTCGACATCACAGGCATCGGATGCAGTGATGGCGTCACTGGGCAAGAAAATAGGGAGCGAGTATGTTCTCACAAGGCACAATCGCAGTGAACAGAAAAACAAGGTATCTGAGACACTTGAGATCCGTGGCAAAAGCTATGATCTCACGAAATATAATAGTGAAATCGAAGGTACCTGCATTGTGGAGGTGACAGGCTGATGCGTATTATTCATTTGCCTGTAAAGCGTAGTAAGAAATTTGAAGCCACATTACAGCTCTTGGGCGGGAGAGACGCATCGATGTTTCCGACACTAAGGGAAGCATTAACCTTCTGTGCAATACTTGGATATAAGGAGCGCCGCAAATTACCACTTGATCCACATGTGGGCACCGAGGATATTGCAGGGGCTCAGTATCAGTTAAATGAAGCAGTAGACGTTGTTTTTGCACTAGCTTTGGCTGATAGCGGTTCTTCCGACATTCTCAGGCCTGAACGCGAAAAGGACTGTATTCAGACATATGAAGAATATGCGAACGGAGGATTGGAGCTTGTACAGTCATGGATAGAGCGCCACGCTGACCTCGATGTTCAGGACAGTGTTTGGCGCGGGCTCAATTCTATTGGAGTGAGACCACCGAGAACTAACGATCGAGAGACAGATATAATTGAGCCAGAATTTTAATGTTCCGAAAATTGAATCTTAAAGATGAATACGATTCTGAAGTGGATAACATTTACTCTGAGTTTTTCCTCCCATCCCTTCGCGATGCGATCAACTATGATAGGGCTGTTGGCTATTTTTCATTAGGTGTCTTGCTAAAAGCGCCTGAGGCGATGTCGCGAATTGTGGAGAACGAAGGTAGCATCAGACTGATCTTTGGAAAGCTTGTAGCGCCTGAAGATTTTGAAGCGATTCGAAAAGGTTTGGCGGAACCTTTCACAACTGACGTCTTTCCTGATTTTCGTAGCATTATCGAGCAAAACTCAAACAGCTTGCTAGAGTATCGCATTCGTCTATTGGCATGGCTTTTCTCAGCCGGACGCCTGGAAATGAAGGTCGCGCTGCGTCCAAAGGGTCTATTTCACAAAAAGATTGGCATAATGGAAGATGGCTATGGAGACTTGATCAGCTTCAGTGGCTCGATGAATGAGACCATGAGTGCTCTAGACCCACGCTATAACTCCGAAGAAATAACAGTCTTTCGTTCATGGAATGGTGGGCAACGAAATTACGTTCTGCGACACCAAGATCGTTTCGCAAAATTGTGGTCCGGTGAGACAGAAAGCTCGACAGTCGTTTGCACCTTGCCAGAAGCTATCAAGGAGGGGTTGAACTTCGTATCAGAGAGATTTCCAGATAAACCGACAACTGAAGTAGAGAACGAGCGCGTTAGAGTATTCTTCGAAAATAGAGGAGCAGAAAAGCGTTTAAAGCCATCGGTTCCTGAAAAGATACACGGGAGAAAATTCTCTATGCGCCTACACCAACTTGAAGCGCTTAGAGCTTGGAGCGGAAATGACTACAACGGCATTCTTGAGTTAGCGACCGGTGCTGGTAAAACCATCACGGCAATATACGGAGCCACTAAGACAATCGAAGCAAATGAAGGAATTGCTCTAGTTATTGCTGTCCCCTACCAAGACCTCGCTGACCAATGGTGTGAAGAACTCCGCATGTTCAACATCAATGCTATTCAATGCTACGGCTCGAGATCAGCTTGGGAGCCATTGGTAAACAGTTATCTTCGGCGTAATCGTGGAGTGCAGAGTGAATTCATTGCTATCGTGGTAGTGAATAAGACACTAAAATCCACGCATTTTCAATCGTTTGCTAGCCAACTTGATTTGTCGCGCACTTTCTTTATTGGTGATGAATGTCATCACCATGGCTCAAGAGGTTTTGTTGATAAGTTGCTCCCTGGGGCACGGTTTCGTATTGGGCTCTCTGCGACGCCTTTTCATTATCTCGACGATGAAGCGAACGAACGGCTTCGAACCATTTACGATCGTTCTGTCTTTAAATATGACCTCGCAGACGCAGTCCGCGACAACGTACTTACACCATATGAGTACATACCGATACCCGTTGAGCTGACGCTTGAGGAAGCAGAAGACTACATAGAAATGAGTGATCAGATTGCCAGGATGTTTGCTTCCACAACAAGCGCCGATGAAGGCAAAGGAGAAAAGAGATTAAAGTCGCTATTGATGCGGAGAGCTCGCCTTGTAGGAGCTGCCGAAAACAAAATCTCTGAGCTAGAGCGTTTACTTGATAGGAATCCTGTGAAAACACATTCGCTTTTCTACTGTAGCGACGGAAAGACATTGATGACTGATGATGATGAGTTAGGTTTCGAGGCGAGTTCAGTAGAGTTGAAGCAGCGGCATGCAGTTGCCAAGCTGTTGATGCAAAAGGGTGTAAGTGTATCCCCGTTCACCTCCGAGGAAAACCGTCAGCAAAGACGAGAAATACTTAGCAAATTCAAGGACGGTGAAACTGAAGCATTGGTGGCCATACGATGCCTCGACGAAGGTATTGACGTTCCAGCATGTCAAACGGCATACTTGGTCGCAAGTTCTCGCAACCCACGGCAATTTATTCAACGCCGAGGAAGAATACTTCGAAGATCACCAGATAAGGAAAGAGCGACGATCTATGATCTGGTAGTTGTAATGCCCGAGGGCCACATATCTGCCGAAAATAGAGCAGTCGACTTTTTGCGTAATGAACTTGGTCGCGTCGCAGATTTTGCACGCAACTCATTGTTTCCAGCCAGTTCAATCGAACCTCTCGTTCCATGGCTTCGGAAGTACGATTTGGAACACATGGCTGTTTAGAGCGCCTCTCCTAACGGGATGGTCCTTACCCGGACTTGTTCGTCCCGCTGGTAGTTTGACTCACTTGTGGCACGCCAAACATACCTTCTGTTGGCCATAGATATCATCTAGGTCAACAGCGCCTTGTTCCGGCCGTAAAGGATCAACCTTCCTTTTCGCCTTAGCTCTCTCGACGCGCTTTTCATGGTCTGCGCGAATTTGAGCAATGCGTTCAGGCTTTTCCAACTCGAGCAGAGTCTCCCCTTCGCTCCATGAAAACGGTGACCCGTGGTCTAGAGAGGTCTTCTCCATTTGCTTAGCCCTCTCGAAGGCTTCAGGGTGACGCTCTTTTAGCCCAACCCACTCAATTTTTTGTTGAAAGAAACAAAACGTGCAGCCACTCCTGGAACGCCAATCATAGTATGCTGGAAGACCAAGCCCCGAGTTCTCAAGAATTTCCAAAACACCTGCTTTGTCGATCCCATCATCTTTGAAAGGCAGTTTGGTAATCAAATTTCCATTCTTCGAGTTCAGGCCTTGCCGAAAATCTTCATCAGCACGGATTGCGACATAACTGTAAACAGTGTATCCCGCCTCGGTAAATTCCGATCTGACCCACTTTTCAAAAGGTTTAATCTTTAGGTCTTTCGTACACCAACGGGTCTGAGCGGACGGAAGGAATTGATTATACTGAGCTAGGTAAAACTTAAAATCTCGCCCTGGGTCTAGGTACCGGATCTTCTTGCCAAGGAAACCCTCAAGCATTGCTAGATACTCATACACCTCTTCCAGTTCTTCGCCCGTGTCAGTGAAGAAATACTCGATATCGAGTTCTGGGTGAGCCTGGCTCATGTAGATCGCGAGGGCTGAACTGTCTTTGCCCCCAGACAAACCTAGAACATGTTTTACTTTGTCAGCCATCTACTTCCTCACTTTCGCCTAACTGTTTGATCCTCGCAGCACCGACTTTCGCCAAAGCAGCCAGGATTACATTTCTACCGGTGCCTTCCGCAGCCTGCTGCAATACCTCTTCAATTTTGTTACTAAGTTTGTTCACTTCCTCATCTTCGGTCTCCAAGACATCAAATTCCTCCATCATGGGCGTAGGCCGATTATCAACGCTGACAATCAAAGCCATTGCCGATCGCTTGTCCTTCCGCCCGGCCACACGCGCGACAGATTCGTGCTGGTTGAACTGTTGCGCAAGCAAAGTGAGTTGAACAAATGCCCGGTCTATGTCGCTATCGATCCAAGCTTTAGCAGGCTTGTTGATGCCCAGCCCCGCGAGTGCCTCCATCGACTGTAGGTCATCTCCGAAGCTTGTGAGTTGGGTGATGAAAGATCGAAGCCGCAAGTCCCCTGCAACATCTCGGATATTTTTCGCGCGTTCATTCAGCTCTCGGTACGCCTTCGCAGTGCGCCCGTGAACTTGTAACTCATTCAGAATGTGTTCGCGCATTCTTGTGAGCATCGCAGGGTAAGCCGCGCGGATTTCAATGAGACCTTCTTTGATGTTTTGCGCGATCTCAGAGATACCTTTATCTGTGAGGATGTCGACGTCCTGTCCATAGAGGGCAGGAATGTCGTCAAAGGCAAATTTCTGTGGGTCATTAGAACGCTTGAAGAGCGCTCTAACTTTCTTTGCGTGCTCAGGAAGACGCGCGGTTCGTTGAACCCAAGGTGCTGAAGTTTCGTAAGCAGCAATGAGCGCCCGTCCAACTTCTAGCGGACTTAGATTTGATATTGGTTTGTCCACTACTTCACCGACCGCGTTTGCCAGCTCAGTAAGTAGCTTCTTGGTCGTTCGGTTCATTTCGATCCAGCGTAGCTGGACCATTTGCGGCGCTTTCAGAACATAGTCCACGTCCACATCCGAAATAGTCGACAGAAAAATACCTTCCCGATAGTTCGATAGGTTTCGTCGTTCAGCTAGCATGAACATTACAGCAAGAAACGGCATCAATCCGTCTTTCAATCCAAATGGAGGTGCCCGCCATAGGTCATAAACGTCGGTAAGTTGTACGTTGCGGTTACCCCGCTTCTTCAAGAAGGCTCTGGTTGCTTTCCAAATGGGTAACAGATTTGCGGGGTCCTCTCCGGATGGTGGCACAAACTGCCATTCGTTGCCTTCTTCTAGGTACAGTCCATTAGCCTCCACAAGCGATACGAACAGAGCTTTTTCTGCTGGGAACTTTTTAAACCCCAGTCCAGGAGTGCCTTCTTTTAGGACAGAGGCGTGCAACAACAACTTGAGAGCCGAATTGGCAGATGCGGATGGCTTGGTCCGGTTTAGCAATTCGTTATTTAACTTTGGCGACATCGGAAAACGGCGGTCTGCCATCTCTGACACCAAAGCTGAAAGGTTTCGACGCGCTGGAGCCGGAAGATCAGCAATTGCAGTTTGCCATTCGGCGCTTGCGATCACTTGCCAGACTTCGTGCTCAATTCTGCCCCCGATCGCCTCGATACGATCGTTAAGCTCTCTGCGCGCAATTTTGTCCCGATGTATCTCGGCATTCGATGCCAAGATATCTCTCAAAGCAGAGTGCTCTCGTGCGAGTGCCACGAGATTCTTCGACTTTTCAGACCGCATTACCGCAAAGTCGCCCGCCCACCCATACTCTTCGAAATCTTCAACAATATTTGGCGTCGCATCATCCAGTGCAATGATAATTGCGCCGAAGCATCCATTTGTAGGCACAAAGCTGGTAGCGTAGCTCTCTACCTGGCTCTCGAGCATTACCTTGAGTTCGCACCAGCGCAGAGCACCAGTTTCACGATAGTGGCGTTTCGCCACGATATTTGATGAAGACAAAACCTTTGAAACTGAGCTGAGATCGGTGCTCGATCTTTCTCTCAATGCCTCATCCAGCGCCACTTCAATATCAAAGTCGCTGCCATCAAAGAGAGAGTAAGTGCCCCTGAACTTTCGGAAAACAACAATTGACGCTGCCTCAAGTTCTGACAAAATTTCCTCAACTACAGTCCTTGTTTGGTTTATTGACAAGCAAAGTGCGTCCAACGTCGCGCCTACTCCGGTTTGCTTTTGTGTTAGCTCTAATATGGCTAACGACTTAAGCAGTTGCACACCGAACTCACCACCATCTTTCGCTTCCCACCGCGCAATTGCATCCCTCGCGTTTGCGAAGTGATGGCTATCCAAAGACACGGCAATTGCAGCTTGCAGATTGAAATCGAGATAATCCCAAAGATCCGCCAATCCGTAATCTTTCGACTCCTCTATGGGCACCTTCTTAAGGTAGTCCTGAAAGCCAAACAGCTCGGATGACCCTAGAAAGCTAAAAATGCTACGCTGGTTTTGCCCGTAACTCCGTCGGGATGCAGGTCCGAGCACCAATGTAACAAGCGGGTTAAGAGGCCAAGCGTTTGTGAGTAACTCTTTCAAAACCGCAGGTGCGCCCCGCCGAGCTTCGACAAGTAGTTCGACAGCGGCCTCCGCATTTTGTCTAGCGCTGCCCGGCCGATCTCGAGCTATGATAGCCTTGCTCACCAGTTCAATCTGTTCATCGCCAGTTACGTTGACCGGAATGTCAATAAAGCGACCTTGGATCTTTCCCCACTCGTCTTTAATATCGCGCGCCAAACGGCTTGCATATTCTTGGAATGACTGATGCAGGATACCGACAACGATGAGGCGGCCGCTGCTTCTCGAAGCCGCTTCACCAAGCAGCTGGAAAAAATATGCATCTCCTGATGACGAGGCGGCGTGTTCAAGGAGCTTCCCCATTTCATCCAAAAAGAGGATCAGACCACCCGAATTTTTACTTTCCGCAGAGGCAAGATACTGTAAGTACTCAATGACTTTGTGAGGCGTATCAAACTTCCTATGGCGCGCTGCAAGTCCTGCATCCTTGATACCATCACCAATCAGCTGGAATGGTTCCGCGCTACGCCCTACGATCGACACACACTTCCAGCCATCTCGCTTCGGAGGGAGCAACCTCCATAGCTCCTTTGCGAACACTGGGTCAGTTTTCCGGGCAGCCATAGCCCGCTCTTGCTTACTTCCGCTCAACAACGCAGAGAGGGCAAGGGCAAGGCTCGACTTACCGCTACCATATGGACCGGTCCAGGTGAACGCACCTTGCCCGCTCTCAAATTGTTGGTGTGAAAAGTTTCCGAGAATTTCCCGTACTGATGATGAAAAGACAAAGCCATCGAGGGCTTCATTGCGATCATCTTGATCAATTCGAACAGATCGCAGGAAGCGTCCATTCACCGAAACAATTTCGTTAAGCGGCATTTAACCCCCTCAGTGCGGAAATGTCCGTGGACCATAGGTTCTCTACAAAATCTGTGGAAAATTCCCCAGACCTGAGGAGCTGCTTCAATCCAGCTGTCTCCGACCAAGAGATCAATCCGTCGGTCATATCAGCTACATCGGCCAATCGATCAATCAGCTCCGACTCTTCAAGTGCGAAAACCCTTCCAGGAGACCCGGGCTCCAATAGCATTGTCTGGACGCTAAGTGTATTTGCGGACGACGTTCGCTCCCAAAAATCGCACACCGCATAGAGGAAAACGCCGTCAGACAAGTTTGGCTTTCGCCCCAGATTCATACTAAATTTTCCATTAGAACGCCGCCGTATTAGTCCCAGCTCGGCCAGCGGAGAATTGAATGCCTCTTCGCTTGGGCCCCGCTTTGGAACGCTAGGCACGTAGTTAGCCAATAATACGCCGATATCGTTTGATAGCGTTTTCTCTGTCGGCAATTTCCAACCACGCTGACCAATAAATTCCATCAGTCTTCGCAGAACAGTATCGCGATCAAAGTTGGGTTCACTGAAAACATTGAACAACCAATAGGTGGCTGTATGCTTAGGATTAGAGGCGATATCCCAGTGTATCTTCCAAAGAGACGAAGCGCTTTCGAGGTATGGATCGCAACCATTGGGCCCAAATAATTTCTGAGCAAACTCGGTCGTCCTTACATCTTTACCATCCGTAGTAAGAATCCCTGCGACCTGTGCCCAAAATCGAATTGCCGCCACCATGTTCTTTCCCACGCCAAAATGCGCGATCGCCTCGCTCTCTGAAAAAATTCTTTTGTTATTTAGGCCGCTAGCATCAACGGCTTCAAAAGCCTTTTCCAACCATCCGTAGCGCAACGGAAAGGTCTCGTGGCCGGAGAACTGCGGCTTGTAGTCCTGTGTGAATGTTGTTTGCTTTTTCATTAATCTGCTACCCCGCTTAGTGGTGGTTATAGAGATCCTCGAAGGGGAACGTCAACGATCACCTGGTGCTTGACCCCAGGATCAAGCTTGGTCTACAGATAACCCTCGATTTGGCAGGAAAACCCTTTGACGATATACCTTGACCATCAAGCAAGCACTCCGATGCTGCCAACAGTTCGGGCCGCAATGCAGCCGTTTTGGGCTGAGTTCCATGGCAATCCGCACTCCTCCGAACATTCCATAGGGTGGACTGCAAATAGGGCTACCGAGACTGCAAGGGCCAAAGTGGCCAACCTCCTTGGAGTCGATCCGGATGAGATTATTTTTACATCCGGCGCTACAGAGGCGAACAATCTTGCCATTAAGGGTCTGAGCACTCCGAAACAACGGCAAGGTAAGCGCACGACTATCCTTGTTTCCGCTACGGAGCATAAGTGCGTATTGGAAAGTGCAGCCAGTGTAGCTCAGACGAAGGGATTTACGGCTCGAGAGATTCCGGTCAACGGGAAAGGCCACGTTAACCTCGACAAACTGCAAGACATGCTAAGCGAGAATGTTCTTCTGGTAAGCGTGGCATTGGTCAACAATGAGATTGGGACCATCCAAGATCTTGGCTCAATATCAGCACTTTGCCGCGAGATGGGCGCAATCCTCCATTCCGACTTCGCTCAGGCACCAAGCGCAGTCAATCTCCAAGAATATTCAGATTTGGCTGACATGGTTAGTTTATCGGGGCATAAATTTGGTGGGCCAATGGGGGTGGGCGCACTCTATGTGAGCCGTGAGTTGAAGGACCGGATTGAACCTCTGTTTCACGGAGGTGGGCAAGAGGGTGGGTTTCGGTCTGGAACACTGCCCCTTCCCTTGTGTGTTGGTCTTGGCTCAGCGGCGGAGTTTTATGCCTCTGAAGCCGGTACTGCTTTGAGAGCGCGGGTCGCAGGTCTACGAAATCTCTTCGTACACAAATTGCAATCGAATCGCGACTATATTGGATTAAATGGAGATAAGCTTTGCTCGCGCCATCCTGGCAATGCGAATCTAAGGTTCGAAGGACGCGATGCCGGAGAAATACTTCAACGATTACAACCCATCGTGTCAGCTTCTACAGGTTCGGCCTGCTCTTCGGGAATTCCGGAACCAAGCTACGTACTCCGTGCAGTCGGGCTCACTTCAGATGAAGCACAAGCCTCCATACGCTTTAGTTTTGGGCACACCAATACATCGGATGAAGCTTTAGAAGCTGCCGAAGCCATAATTGCAGTACTCTAGCTCGATCGCCTCTTGGTCAGGTAGGATGTTTCAAAAGAACTTTTAGAAAGATCCAGACACGAGAGGTGAAACTTGCAAAATAAAGAATCTCTTCAAAGTGCGGTTGGAAAAAAGGTAGGCCAGGCGATCTACGTGCATCGTAGCGCGGTTTACCACCTTCAGACGAGCACGAAGGATAAGCTGAGCCTTGCTCTGCAGAGGGTTCCGGACGATTTCCAATGGTCAGTGCTCAAGATCTCGGGGGAAAGCGAACAGACCTTCTCGTTTTTGGACTATCAAGACTTCAACGCAGTGGCTTTTCCAGAGCTGCGGGCCAGCCTACTCGTCAACCTCGCAGAAGAAGGCGCAAAACTAAGAAAATATTCTGACGCAAACCCACCCATTCTCCACAGAAAGGAGCTACTCCTAGCCCCGGATCATCCGCTAAGAGATGACTTTGCAAAGGTGACGCAGTCCTTAGAGGGCAAGGGGCTCTTTAAGGACATGGCAAACAAGGGAACGCGGCGGATTTGGATGAAGACACTGGCTGAAGCCGGATTGACCGTCGAGGGTCCAAACATCGTGCAGAGCGGTTCTATCTCAAAAGAGGCCGCCAAGACATCAACCGATGTCATGAATGGCCTAGAGAGAAACATTGTTGAGCGCCACAAAACGGCGATTACGCGAGCTGCGCTCTCTGCGCCAATGTACCTGCTGTTTACAAGTGGTCTGATCCGTCACGATAGAACCGTTTTGGACTATGGATGCGGTCAAGGTGATGACATCCGAGCCCTACAGTCTGATGGCTATACCGTCGAAGGTTGGGACCCCCACTATCAACCCGATCCTAGTACCCTAAAAAAGAGCCAAGTGACCAATCTTGGGTTTGTTCTTAACGTTATTGAAGATCCTGAAGAGCGTTCGGAGGCACTTAAGCGCGCCTTCAGCCTAACAGATCTTTGCTTAGCCGTATCCGTCATGCTGTACGGCAAGGCTGACCTGACTGGCGCGCGGCCCTACCGTGACGGATATTTGACGTCCCGACAGACATTCCAAAAGTACTATACCCAGGCTGAACTCAGAGAGTTCATCAGAAACGTTTTGAATGTCGAACCCATGGCTGTAGGCCAAGGCATATTTTTGGTCTTTCGGGACGAGTTAGAAGAGCAGAGATATCTGCTAAGACGTCAAATAGGTTTCAAGGGGCGTGAGTACCGCTCCGTCCCAAAACCAAGTGCGACGCACAAAGGCATCCCAAATAAACCCACCGAAACCCTTAACAAAACAATAATAAGAGACCTGGCTGCTGAGATCAGGGGCCTTGGCCGCCAGCCCGACATCTCAGAACTTCCCAAAAGCCTTGTGACAAAGCTTTCGCGCTCGAAACAGGGCCTTCAGTATGCGGCAGGTCAAGCAATTGCAGACATAGGTCATGAAGAACTTGAAGAAATCGTTGCTACCAGAACTGAAGACCTAACCCTCCACTTCGCAATGCACGCATTCTCGCAAAGAAGATCGTATGGCTCATTTCCTCCAGAACTGAGGCGCGATATTCGGGCTTTTTTTGGCAGCCACAAGAGAGCGCAGGAAGCTGGACAAGAGCTCCTCTATTCAATCGGAAACCAAGATCTTCTGCTAGAAGATGCGGCTGCGGCAGCCGCTGCAGGAGTTGGGTATTTAGAACAAGGCAGATTTCAATTCCTAGCCCATAGGCGCCAGGAACTATCCGTCGGGCTTCGGGGGTATGTGGCACTCGCGGAGAGACTGGCGGGTGATCTGTCCGAAGCAACTCTTCTTAAAATACACATAAACAGTCGCAAGCTGACCGCCCTAACCTATGCCGATTTTGAGACATCATTTCTGCCGCGATTGATGACCCGGGTCAAAGTCGAATTCGACACCTTCGATACTTCTATCATAGACCATTCGGCAGAAAATGATGTTCGACTTCTGTATTTAAAATCACGCTACATGTCAGATGCTGATCCTCGGCGAGAGGCACAGAAAGCGTTCGACCAGGAAATCTTGGACCTCAATACTCTCAATTTCAACAATGAGGGACCGAATTTTCGGGAGTTCGCCCGGACCCTTCGAAAGGGGGGTGTAAAGATTCCTAGCTAAATGAAGCCCATTTGGGTAAGTCGCTACAAAATGCTCTTAACCACTCCAACTGCGCATATTCATGCGGGGCGGCGTGAAAACAGAGGTACTGGCCATCAATGGTTTGACCTGCCCTACACTACACTAGTTTGGTCCGGTGGATTAATGTAAAAGCAGGACCACTTCCGCCTTAGCTTAAAATCGCTAAGAGTCACGTTCCGATTTTCGCATCGATTTCAGGTAGGCGTTAGCGATCCCCTGCCATTTATGGACGGATGCAGTAACACGAAAATCGCTCTGATAGGTAGCTTGCATCCTTTGGTTCGAATGTCCTAGCAGTTCTTGCGCTGCCCAAGCTGCGTCAGGGCGTTCGTTTCGCAGAAGGTCGGTGATCAGCGTACGCACGAGATGACCTGATATCCCGAATTCTTCCCGCAGCACTTGTGTAGAGTAATAAGTATGAAACGGTTCCGCCGACAGACTCAGAAGATTGCGACCGGTAAAGACGCGCACTTGGTCTTCGATCTGCCACTTGGGACGCCCGGCCAAGATATGGTCATCTATAAGAGCGCTTGTGAGGGGCCAGAGAACCCCTAGGTCTTTAATACGTCTCGTCTTAGCCTGACGCACTCGAATGGACCACAGACCGCCCTCTGTGCGGGTCACATGCGCTCCTATTGCCAGATGGGAGAGGTCACCTTGCCTGTCGCCGGTATTCACCAAAAGCGCGAGAATGAGAGCATTGCGGCGTTTGCGCTCGGCTTCGGCACTGCCGTCCGGGGCAGCGTCCGCTTCAACTGACAATTCGAGCGCACGAGACAGCACATCCGCCAAAGTAAATCGCTCCCTGAAGCTTCGGACCTTGGCGCGCTTAGTTGGTTCTTCTTCTGCCGCTTCATCCCGCAGAGCACCGATCAGTTCAGACATCGCAACGCTGCCGGGAACGGTAAGTAAACCACCTCGCGCAGCGAACATCCGAATGCGTTCTAAATAGTCCGCAACGGTCCGTGCGCTGGCTTCACGTTCAAGCAGCATGAACCGCGTGAAAGCTTCAAACAGCTCCGCCGAGTAGGACGCATCCAGATCCACACCGCGTTCTCGGGCCCAAATCCGGGCGGCGCCCAGCATGCCGACGGCTTGGGTCACAGAATCTCGTGTTTTAGACGCCAACTTACGAAACCGCTGTCCGTCGATCCGGACTACTTTATCAAGCGTAGGTATCGCTGATTTCCATGTCATGGGCCAGTCTTCCTGAATGAGCGCGATCCGGCTCGATTTCGTCGGCTTCTTTGGTTTCTGATTGTACCGGCTATTCAGCCAGTGATCCCAGCGTTGGGAAGTGGAACGTGCAGCGGCAAGCGGCACCTCCGGAGCGAATTTACGCAACGCGGCGAGCAGCGTGCGGTGGGCTGTCCGCGACGATGACAGTGTTTTGAAATCTTCTGATATTACCTGTTCTGGCCTTCGGCCTACCGCTTCCAGATGCGCGTAAAAGCGCTCGAGGGCTCTTGGCATGCCACGGGGGCTGGGATCGGCTTGGAGAAAGGCCTCTTGGAAACGGCCTTTCACGGTTTTGGGCACATGCGGCATACGGCTTAGTAGGACCAGCGCCCGATCCTGTCGGGATTTTAGGGGTCCAGTCATCAGCGCGCCTTCCGACCGAGCTTAAGGGACGGCTCCAGCTCTTCGAGCACCTCCGCGAACAACCGGGCGGCGGCCTGGCCTGCCCCACGCGCATAGAAGGCTTCAACGGTCTCTCGGCGGTCACCCAGCAGGTCAGCGACAGCGCCGTATTGCCCGGGGTACTGGGTCAGAAAGATCGTTGCTGCCACATGCCGCATCATATGTGGGGTCATGCCGGTGAGACCCAGCCGGGCAATCCCACGGTTCCAAGCGGTATTTAATGTCTGTCGGCAGATCGGCCGCCCATTTTTGCTTCCCGGAAATAGATGTACGTCATTGGAGACCTGACTGTCGGCATGCATCTCAAGCCACTGCGACCGACCATTAACGATCCAGAAATTTAGAACGCTCCAGGTCGAGCCTGGAAGAGGGCATTCAATGTTGCGGTGATTTTTCACAGCAACACGGCTGATGTCGAGCCAGGCTGGCTTGTCTTTTCCCCGGGGCGCGGTCAGGTCCGGCGTAGCGCCGGAAATCGTGAGTTGGTTGATGTTCTTGGTTCGAAGTGGGCGCGCCAGTTGGAGGGCCAAGATCGCGGCTGACATACTGATGTGCAAAGTCCGTGAGCGTGCGTGAGAAGAGAGCTGATTCCAGTTTTGAAAGTCACGCTGCGCCTCTTGGATCAGCGTGCGCGGCCCCTTCAGAATGTTGCGTACGATCTCAGGGTCCCGATCGATCTTCTTTACAAAAGCCTCACGCACCCCCGACATTTCGTTCGAGTACGGAGACCAATTCCCCCTATCCCATCTGGCGTCTTCGATCGCATGCAGAACGGACTCGTCGCATTGATTGGTGCGCGCGAGCGTTGAAAGCACAGCAAGATATGAACTGAGGGATGATGTAGTCTGAACTTTCATGAGGGCGGGATCGCCCTCAGCGCGACTAACATAACGCGCGGTGGCCCGATCAATGGCTTCCGCTGTGAGTAATCCCCTAACATCGGCCAACTCATAGACAGATCTGCGATCCACATAAGCGTGTCGTGCGAGCCAAGAGAGTGCGGCCTTGTAACTTTTCTCGGCAACTTCAGCATTTTTGACCGGTTTGCGGCGATCTTTTCGGGCGGCTCTTCGAATGGCGAGAGGATCCTCACCAAGCTGGTCTGCCAGTGGATCACGCCGTGGCGCGTGGCCACGAATGGCAACCTTGATCATATGCTGAAGAGAAATCCGAAAGCTATCCGGAAACCGTCCCCACACAATCGGCCTATCGCGCAGACTGCGCAGCGGCCCCAGAGGTGCCCCGGGAAGCAGCGCTGCAATCGGGCTATGCTGGTCGCGTTCGGCGATCAGACGGTCGAAGAAGCGAATTGAGCGCCGGAAGGTCGCAGCCTTGTCGGCGGGCAGCGCAAGCAAGGTGGTTTCAGCGATTTCAGTGCTCAGATTGGCTGGCGCATGTGTGTTAAAACGCGCGCGTAGATTGGAAATCGACAGGGAGGACATGTTCGGCAGAATACGTTCATCTTCAGCGTTGAAGGTGTTCTGGACGCTCTTGACGTAGCCGAGGATTACATCCCAAGCTTGAGCAGCATCTAGTTGATTTTCGGGGATCTCGCCTGTCTGTGCTTTCGCCCGTTTGATCGCAGCCGAGATTTTACCGCGCCACGTTTCGAACGCACGCTCTGCGGCCTGCTGGGTCCGGCCTTTGAAGGTCCCCGCCCACACGATTTTTGCAGATAGGTCAGACCAGGACTTCTCGTCGGCAGGCAGGTGCGCAAGCCGCTGTCCGGTGAGTTTCTCGACGCGGTGGAATGCAGCCTGGTAGGCTTTGGCGGAGCTCTCCGAGTAGATCTGCGGCAACAGCAAGGCCACGTCCCTCAAAGTGTTCACTCGATTCACGTTTTGTTCATTCATGTATTTTACTCGTCATCTAAAGTTTTACTGCTCGTTCAGACATTCTGAACGGAACGGGTGTGGAGATTTGGACCAAAAAGCTGCGGGGCCGTTTCATTCAGACTGCTTTTTTTCAAGCACATCCAAGATGAGCGCCGTTCAGCGCTGGAACCGCTCATGACCAGTTCCTCAGCCAGGCGGCGGCCTCGGCGGGCACAAAGCGGATAAAGCGTCCGATCCGGCGGTGCGGAATCTCGCCCGCAGCGGCTTTGCGGATCAGCGTCTTGGCTTTGAGCGGGCAGACCTCCGCGAGTTCGTCAGGAGTAATTAAATCCGCGCGATACTCGTCTTCCAGCTCCTGCGGTGGGAGGCCGCCTTCGAAGGTCCAAACATCTTCCCAGCGGTACCCGACACGCCCGGTATTACGGCGACTAACTAGGAGCCCGTCGGTTTCAGCACGTTGAAAAAAGGCAGTACTACCACATCGCCATCTCGTTATTAGATCAATGCGGGACAAAAGCATTACCGCAAAGAGACTTTGATGTCGGTCCAAGTTTGAGGAATTGTTAAATATCGATTTGTTCAAAACTGTATTCTCACTTAATTTATGAGAACACTGCTAAAGTAGTAAATTTAAATTAGCGCTAAAGAAACTGGTGAAACCAATATCGAGAAAAAAACATATGGGCGCTGACTGAATCCGACAACTAGAAAATCTTTCTCAGGTCAAATGTCTCGCAAGGGAACAACTCAAGCCCGAGATGCGAATTTATTACATTGCTCCACTACAGTTCGGTAGTCTCGAGACCACTAAATCTGCCGATAAACTACAAGCCACTTCCCTAGGGTCATAGCTTACTGGGCGTCACACTGAGAAGCATACCGAAGAACATCTCTGGTTCTGAACTAATCGCCTTGAGGATAATACACAGCTCGACAGCATCAAGGCGACGCTCTCCTAGCTCATATTTAGCGACATACGAAGCTGGCTTACCGAGCTTTTCCGCGAGATTTGCCTGAGACAGCCCGGCCGCACGTCGAAGCTTGACCAACTCCCCCCGGAGAAACCCGTATGCTTCGGTATGGACTGCACCTGCCAAAAAACTTACTCCGATTCCACTCGACAAGCACCCTTAACCGAGTCATGAATCACTCCCAAAATAGGAGTGATTCATGACTGAACCGATAATCTTGCTAACGAGACAGAACGCGCGCTCAAGCCTCGTCCTGCCCTTCCATTTAGTCTGGTTTGGTCGGCTATCGAAACGACAAGGCGCCATCGCATTGCGGAAGCGACTAATCGTCTTGCAAAACGTCTCAGGTCTTGCGACCCCGGTTCGGACTGCGCAGTTGACAAGGCGCGGGCGGCGCGAAGTCGAGGTCCTCTTAAACATGGAGTCAGCTGATGCGCCGCGCGTTTTTGCTTATCTATTAGAAAAATTCGGACACGTTACAGAAGAGCGGGCCTACGTATACAACAAGGCCCCGATGGCCGATACTTGGAAGGCTTCGCGCGAAGAATAACAGTCCTCCGCGCTCCTAGCCAAAGGTTAAAGAGAAGTTCTTGCCTGAAGACGATAATTGCAACTTGAATACTAGGGAGAAGAACTATGGATCAAGCGGAGCTAATGGCATTCTGCGTAAGGGTAATGAGCGGCGAAGCAGAGCTGGCTATCAACTGGATGATTGGAAAAGCTCCCGCTTTGGCCGGAAAGCGGCCCCTTGACCTTATGGATACCCAAGAAGGTAGAAATACTATTGAGTTGCTTCTGAGGCGTGTGCAAGGCGGCATTTATATCTAGGAGGTGTCCGCAGACCGTGTTGGTTCGCTATGCGGACGAAGCTCCCGTCCGTAGCAGCGGTTCGCCTGGTGCATAACAGCAGATCGCAACCAGACTACTGCGCCTGCGAGAACCAGTCCGGCCGCCGACGCCTTTCCAAAATCCAGCCAGTTCAGGAACCCGAAACCGATTGTTAACTTTGCAGCACTGAGCCCCACCACCGTCGCTGTAAGCAAATTTAGTTTCCGTTTAGAAGGGAGATTAGGATGGACAACCAAGGCACAAATAAAACTGGTGAGCAGGAGGGTGAGAATAGCCAAATACTCAACCATCCTGATAACTTTCGTCTGTTCACCTTTATCAAGGGCCGTAAATGCAGCTTCTTTGTCCTCCTCGTTTGAGGACAGCGCCAGGCTCAGAAACTCGTGGGAGAGCTGATCCGCCTCTGCCCTGAGAGGGAAGCTGCCATAGAACAGGAGCCATGAAGCCAGAAGAGGGATTGCGAAAACAAGAAAGTATCGAGCCACCATTTTCAACCCAACCCCTTCACCATCTTGGTTTTGATCGGTGACAATGCGCTGCCAGCAAGCCATCGTCAATTTGGGTTTACTCCGGACGTTTGCGGCGCAACAATCCAAGGTTCGCACTGCGGACAATTCTGCCACAGTCAGACACTGTACCAATGTCTCCTTCCAGCCCAACCACGACATTCATGCAAAGCGCAGCGAAGGGGACGCTGCATGCGCGAAAGGCTTCCCGAAAGCGGACCTTCAAATCTGCTCAGTAGGGCCAGGCGATGCTGCATCCTAAACAGATGTCAGCGAAGCGCAGGAAGCGGGCTTTGCAAAGCCTCGCGCAATCACCGAAGCGGACATCCAGATAGACATTGAGGTCGGTTGCTTTGGAGTCCATTGCGGCCGTCGGTCACCTCTCAGTCTTTCGCTGGTGCCGCATTTGCTGCCTGAGCCAATACCGTTGTTTGCTCGGTAACGAGGTTGTACGGGGACGAACGGGCTTCAGCGCTTGCTCGATGCCTCAAATTCTGATTGTAGCGTACTGGCCGTAAGCGCCCAATATCGTTAGAAGAAGACATGCAGCCTACGCTGACTGCGGTTTTAACATCATAGGCTAACAGCATCAGGACGACTGTCTTGATGTGTCTGAGGGGAAAGTGATGCTCGACATTGTATTTGGTTCCGCTGGTCAAACAGTTGCCGAAACAAGCCTTCGCGATGTGCTTTCGAAAGCCGACCTAGAAGGGACACTATACTTTGCCTACCCTCTATTCGATAGCGCAGATGGGCAAGTCAGCGCTGACGCTCTGCTTGTAACTCGTGAACATGGACTCGTGTTGTTTGACCTGACAGCACCGATACAGGGGATTTCCAACCACTACGAGTGGGTTGAGGAACTGCTTGACCGTCAAGACGAAATTTTTCGGAACATCAACTCAAAGCTCTTCGATAATAAAAACCTAGTTAAACGTCGCGAATTAGTTCTGAAACCTCAGATAATCACTTATTTCTCCGACGATATCAAAGTAGATGATGAAGACGTTCTGCATGCATCTCCCGAAAATTTACTTGAAATCATCAAGGCATTTCCGGGTCTAAACGAGGATCATGAGGCGTCTCTTAATGCCACGATTCAACGCGTAACGACTATCAAACCTAATAACAAAAGGCTCAACGTTGGCAGGGATGATTCACGCGGAGCAGTTTTAAAGAAAATCGAAGCAGGTGTAGCAAACCTAGATTCGTGGCAGAAGAAGTCTGCAATTGCATACCCAGAAGGCCCACAGCGGATTCGTGGTCTAGCTGGATCAGGCAAGACTATTGTTCTAGCCTTGAAGGCCGCTTACCTACACGCGCGTCATCCAGACTGGGATATTGCCGTCACTTATTATAGCCGCGCTCTACAGCAACAGTTCAAAGATCTAGTTCGTCGCTTTATGTATGAGACGAAGAAAGATGAACCAGACTGGTCAAAAATTCATATTTTCCATTGCTGGGGCAGTCGATCCGAGCCGGGATTTTATTCTCAAGCAGCACGAGCTCATGATGTTGAGCCGCTGACATGGAGTGCCGCAGATCGAAAATATGGAAAGGAGAGCTTTGACGGGGCCTGTACCGAGTTGTTGACCGCCCTAAAGAAGTTCGACAATCCTACCGAGCTTTTTGACGCAATACTGATCGATGAAGCGCAAGACTTACCGGTTTCGTTCTTTAGAATGGCCTACTCAGTATGCAAAGCACCCAAACGGATTGTTTGGGCATACGACGAGCTGCAGAACCTCGGCGAATACAGCATGCCCTCTCCTGAAGCACTCTTTGGCAACGACAGCGAAGGTCAGCCTTTGGTGCAGTTGAGAAAGGACCCAAATCGACCACCTCAAGATATCGTGCTTCCTGTCTGCTACAGAAATACACCATGGGCTTTGACTGTTGCACATGGTCTTGGGTTCGGAATTGCACGCGAAGCCCCATCAGAATCGACACCAAGTTTGGTTCAAATCTTTGACGAACCGGCACTTTGGCAGGAGATCGGTTATGAGACGGCAAAAGGCGAACTTGCCCTTGGAAAAGGCGTTTCATTGAAGCGCAAACCAGAGTGCTCGCCTGCATTTTTCTCCGATCCTGAAAGGGCACTTATCTCTCCAGAGGACGCAGTTCAGTTTCGGAGCTTTGAAAGCGCGCAAAAACAAGCTGAATCGGTTGCCGCTGATATTGAAAAAAACCTTCTAGAAGATGAACTTCTCGCCCGAGATATTTTGATCATTCTACCTAATGCCTACACCTCAAAAAGTCAATTTTCCGTAGTTTTTCGCGAGCTCATGAACAGAGGTATTCAGTCACATCTGGCGGGTGTCAATTCCAGCCGAGATGAAATATTTGTTGATGATAGTATAGCCGTTTCCCACATTTACCGAGCAAAGGGAAATGAGGCGGCCATGGTCTATGTACTAAATTCACACGAGTGCTTTGCTGGACTTGAGTTGGCTAAGAAGAGAAATACGCTATTCACGGCTATAACTCGGTCCCGCGCTTGGGTAAGAGTATATGGTGTTGGAGCCGCCAGCGAAAAGCTAAGTGCTGAGTTCGAAAAAATTGCTGCCGAAGGTTTCCATCTGAAGTTCAGTTACCCGAACGCCGAAGAAATCAAGAAAATGCGAAGAATTCATCGGGATCGATCTGAAGCCGAGCAAAAGGAAATCAATAAAAGCGTATCCGATTTCTCTAGCATTATTGAACAGATCAATAAGGGGGAACTTTCCACTGATGCCCTCCCGGAAGATTTTCTGAGTGCGCTTTCAAAAATTGTACCTAGAGGCGATTGATGAGTGCGACAACATTTTCCAGATGTTTAGATGATTTTTGCGCGCATTGCCTCCAAGAAGGTATTGCCCTTAACATATCTTCCCATGTCGCTCGCCCTCTAGGGAATAACCACTTTTCTGTCAACTGGGCCACCAGTCGCGTGCGGACTTATAGACGGGTTAACGATCTAGACCTGCAGGAGTATCTTGAGTGCCTTCGCTGCAACGATTTTTCAATACTGCTTATGGATGGTGGGCTAATTCAAGTTTCTGCGCAGTTCGACGGATCCGAGATCATAGAGAGTCGCTTCTACTACATTCCATGCCCAGTCCGGTTCGAAAAGTCAGAACTCGAAGTTGGTGAGGAGCTATATCCTTTAGAAGATTTCATTGAGGAGCTTCCATCGGCCGAACTAAAGGCTCGCCTGTGTATTCGAGCCCCTTTCAGATTTGAACTCGATCCCAGAAATGCTGGAGACGGTCACCCCACGAACCATGTCCATATTGGCCCGTCATCATCACGGATCCCCGTAGCCCTTTCGATGTGTTGGAATTCGTTTTCTCGTTTCATCTTCAAAAATTTTTATCCAGACCAGCTACCGGTCGTAGAAGGTCTCCTCAAGCACCCCGCGCCCTATCGAGTTAGAGCCATCACGGAACCCGATGCCTATGAATTGCATATGACCTTCGCAGTGGACACATAAGTTCAGGCTTCCTGTCCTTCGCTTCAAGTCAGTCTGTCGCCACTCGTGCAAAGAAAATGGCCACAAGTTGAGGGTTTTCGCAACCTTGGAAAATGTCTGCTCTGTCCCGCCCACCTGTCGTAGGTGACATCCCTGCGAAGGTCCGCTTTTGTCAGAGCCGGATGCGCCCTCTTGTCCGCTTCGGGCTGGCTGGGGTCATCTGGAGGCGAAGACCAGATGCGGTATCCCAGTGACCTGGTGCGGCGCTGCCGCAAGTCGGCTTCGAGCCCAAACTTCCGTTTCTTACGATGCAATCAAAGTATGAGCAAAGTAGACCCCACCGATAGCGGCACTCCATCGGTTGTCGTAGCGACCACAATAGAAAGGCCGTATGCCATAAATCGTGACCACCACCCAAGCGGGCTATTAGGACCTTCAAGGTTATGCGAGGCGGAGAACACAACACCTGGACCGTTATACCGGTAAATCTGCATTCTGCGTTGATCTTTCTCAATTTTCAGCAGCTTCAAATCATTCCGAATGAACCACTCGGTCAACTTTTCTACGCTTTGCAACTCTACTGCAATTAGGAACACACACCATTCCACCATCTCTTGTGTAGGCATCTGGTTCCAAACAAATTTTCTGTCCTCAAGCTCAGTATTGTCCGCCTTCTCCTCCATGCAGTTTTCAACGGTAGGGAATTCTTCAAACGCATCTTGATATCGAGAAAACTCACCTTCGCGTAGTGTATCCTTGCGCTCGCTTAGAGTCTGTCCATGCCATAAGAGTGTGGGCTCCCCATTTGATAAGCTGTCTTGTGCCGATCCGCCCACGACTGTGATCAAGAGCAATATAGTGACCAGAATACTGAGGGCAAAATTAGGTAATTTCACAAATAGATCCATGAGGTCTTGTTCTTAACTGAGATCCAGTTGTCAAGTTTGACGTCAACAATAGATTGGAATGGGATGTCGCCTTTGTCCGCACAGCCGACATCTAAAGGTGTTCGGCGGCTGCACGTGCGGCGAAGGGCAGCTTTTCCCTTTGCGCCTGCGGCAGAGAGTGCTCGCCATGCTGCCAGATCCGAAGACTTTGCAAAGGTCGCTATCTGCGCAGAGCTGCCGTTCGTGTATGTCGCAGCATCGGTCAAACGTAAGCGGCGGCTACGCAGCACTTAGGATCAGCTTGACGGCTGGAAATTCCACGGAAGAAGATCATCGATGCGATTGGCCCGATAACCTGACGCAATCGCTTCAAGGGTCGCTTTGAGGTATGCGAACGGTTCGACATCATTGACCTTCGCAGTCGCTATGAGAGATGCGATGCGGCCCCAGGCGTGGCCACCTTCGTCGTGACCGGCAAAAAGCGCATTCTTTCGCGTTAATGCAATTGGGCGGATCAGGTTCTCGACTGCATTGGAGTCGATCTCGACCCGGCCGTCGTGCAGGAAGGTCTGCAGCCCGCTCCATTGCCGATGGATATAGGTCAACTTCTCGCCGAGGCGGGACTTCGAGGAGATCCGGCGCCGTTGGCTCTGAAGCCACTCGCCGAACTCTGCCATCAATGGTGCCGTGCGGGTCTGACGTGCCGAGAGGCGCTGACCCGGACCCATCCCACGGATCTCGCTTTCAATGCGGTAGAACTCTGCGATCCGACGCAGCCCTTCTGCGGCGATCTCTGAGCCGTCTCGATCAAAGACCTCTTTCAGCTTGCGGCGTGCGTGTGCCCAACAATACGCGACAGTGATCGGCGCGCCACCTTTCCGCGACGGGCGCGTCAGTCGGTTGTAGCCAGCATAGCCGTCCAGTTGCAGAGTGCCGTCAAAGCCCTGCAATATCTGCTCTGCATTCTGCCCTGCACGACCCGGGGCATAGGTGAAGACAACGCCTGGCGGATCATCTCCACCCCATCCTCGGTCATCGCGCGCCAGTGCCCAAAGGTATCCTGTCTTCGTGCGGCCTCGACCCGGGTCCAGAACGGGGACCGTTGTCTCATCCATAAATAGCTTGCCGGACTTCTTTACATGCTCAGCCAAGCGGTCCACGACAGGGCTCAGATGGAAAGCCGCTGTGCCCACCCAATCGGCCAAAGTGCTGCGGTGGATATCGATGCCGGAGCGGGCAAGGATTTGGCTTTGACGATACAACGGCAAGTGGTCTGAGAATTTGCTGACAAGCACATGTGCGATGGCGCCCTCAGTCGGCAACCCGCCTTCGATCAGATGCGCAAGAGCCGGGGCCTGCGTGATACCTTCGGCGCAGGAACGGCAAGCATATTTGGGGCGAACAGTGACGATGACACGTAGCTGCGCTGGAATGATATCCAGCCGCTCGGTGCGGTCTTCACCTATACGGTGCATCTCGCCACACCCGCAGGGGCAGTTCAAACTCTGAGGCTCGACCACCCGCTCAACCCGCGGGAGGCCTACGGGAAGATTGCCACGATTGCGCCGGGCAGCTTTGCGAGGCCGTGCCTCTGAGGAGGTCTGCTCAGCTTGCTGAGTCTCAACTTCAGCGACGGCAACTTCAAGGTCTTCAAAAGCCAGCTGCCGTTCATCCTCGCTTAACTTCTCCGAGCGCTTGCCATGTGTGGCGTTCTTGAGCTCGGCAATGAGGTGCTCCAGACGCTTAACCAAAACTTCCAGCTCAGATGTTTTGGTTTGTAGCCCGGTCGTCTCTTGCTTCAGCGATTTGTTCTCGCGCAGCACCGCCAAGACAGCTTCACGCTGGCTCTCGGGGATGGCAGATATATCGATGGGCGGCAGGTCGGACATGCCCGGAGTATAGCTTGATTTACGCCCAAATGGGCAGGCCTTTTGCGCCTCCGAGTCACTCTGCCGCAGCCGGTCTGCGGGGTTCTAAAGAGCGCACCCGGCGCCAGTCCAGCCCTGCAAAAAGCGCCTCGAATTGGGGGCGGTTCAAGGTGATCACGCCATCTCGAATGGCGGGCCAAATGAAGCTGTTCTCCTCAAGTCGCTTGTAGGTCATCACGAGCCCGCTGCCGTCCCAGAACAAAATCTTCATCCTGTCGGCCCGTTTGGCGCGGAATACAAAGACTGTTCCGGTAAAGGGGTCTTGGGCCAATGCCGACTGCACCATCGAAGCCAATCCATCGCGTCCTTTACGGAAGTCCACCGGCCGCGTCGCAACCAATATCCGAACGCCTTGCGATGGCATCAGCATGAAGAAGCATCAAGCGCGTGGGCGATCTCTACAATCCGAGAGGCAGATGTCTGCAGCGGCAGCTCGATGGCGATCTCTCCAAAGATCAATCTGATCGCCTCATTCGGAACAGTCAGAGCTTCTGTGGCCTCTTCCGGCCCAGCAGAGACCACCAGTGGAGCGAAGAGCGGCGCGTCGGCATCCGGCGCGGGTAGCAACAGCTTTCCTTGCTTGGCCTGTCGACGCCAGGCCGATAGTTGGTTCGGAAGGATGCCATATCGCTTAGCAACAGCGTTCACCGTTGCACCGACCTCAAGCGTCTCCGCCACCGCCTGGGCCTTTGCGGTATCCGACCAACGGCGATGGCCGGACGCATAAATCTCGACGCCAAGCGATCTGAGAAACGAATTTGTAGCGCACATTGCGAAACGCACTCCCCGTCATAAAATGCGTTCGTTCTCGCAGCCCGGATCACACCCTACAACGTGACCCCGGGCCAACGCTTACGGTCAAACTGGGCTCGCTGCCGCGCAGCAAGCAGATCTTGTCCTGGCAAGAAGTTGCGGGACTTGGCGTATGGCCTAGCTCAAAGCGAAGGTGTCCGCAAACGTCGTTCGCCCTCTACAGCTCCCGTATAGAGGGGCGATTGCAGACTTTGGCTGCGGATTAGCCAAGGGCTGCTATACTTAAAAACGGGCTTCCCGGAATGGTGGTTAGTGTTGAGTACGTCTGCATGATCGGGCCATATTAGACGTTAGTAATGCGCGCAATAAATGCTGGATCAACCCAGTCCGGTTGCGCTTAGGCTCAGGGGGATGCCTTTCTCAGAATCAAAAAATCCAAACTCTGCAATTGGGCGCGCTTCGCTATTCTGCGTAAGCAATCTCACTGTGGCACGGTGATTGCGCACTTCGTGCATCACCGCGTCGTACTTCAGGAAGAGAGAGCTCGTATGAAACAGGGAGATAAGTATCTTCCCATTCGACAGGCCATGAAGGAGGCTTTCGAAAGCAACCATCGCTGCTACGGCTACCGTCGCCTCAAAGCATATATGACGCGGGACTCTATCTCGATCTCCGAAAAAGTGGTGCGGCGCCTGATGAAGCAGGAAGCTTTGATCGTCCCAAAGCCGAAGCGCCGACGTTACAGCTCATATCTGGGTGAGATTAGTCCTGCGCCGGAGAATATCATCAACCGAAAATTCCAGGCGGCAGCGCCAAACGAGAAGTGGCTGACCGATATCACCGAGTTCCACATCCGAGCGGGAAAAGTCTATCTTTCCCCAATCATTGATTGCTTCGACGGCCTGGTCTTAAGTTGGACCATAGGGACCAGACTGGATGCCGATCTCGTAAACACAATGCTTGATGCAGCGGTAGAGACCATCGCTGACAGCGAAGTGCGGCCCATCGTCCACAGCGATCGCGGAGGCACTATCGCTGGCCGGGCTGGCTGGAACGTATCGAGGCAGCAAAGCTCGTTCGTTCGATGTCAAGAAAGGCGAGTTAGCGGGACAATGCCGCATGTGAAGGCTTCTTCGGAAGCCTGAAGACTGAGTTCTTCTATAATCGCGATTGGCAAGCCTTCACCGTGGCCCAGTTTATTGACGAGGTTGATGCCCACATCCGCTGGTACAACGAAACACGCATCAAGTTGTCCCTTGGTGGTAGAAGCCCGATCGAATACAGTAAGAGCCTCGGCCTTACACCGTGAAAACAGTCCAAGTTTTTGTCCGCACCCCCAGCTAACACATAGATCTCAGCACCAGGCAAAAAATAGCTGAGCTCACCCACCAGGATCCTGTCTCCCGTGGTACACTTCTGTTGCAACTCATTGAGCGCATTGCCCTGCGTTCGGCAGAATGTGGTACCCTCCAATCCCTATTCTATTGGGGTTTTCATAGATTCTTGGAGCCCCCACTAATCTCTCACATAGGCGCTGACAGCTAGGGGTTGTCACAGATGCAAGAAGTGCAATTCTTGCTCTCGGTAGCAACATCCCAAGAGCGTTGACGGAACAAATGTGATACAAAATGTGATACAAAAAATGAGACAGTAAGAGCAGAGAAACGCAAAAATAGGTTTTTTCCCAACCACTTAACAACTTTCATATATCGCAAAATGGTGCCCGGGGGCGGAATCGAACCACCGACACGAGGATTTTCAATCCACTGCTCTACCCCTGAGCTACCCGGGCACGGGTCACCTCTTTCGAGGTCGGGTGAGCGGGTTCTAGGACCTGTGGCGCGGGGTGTCCAGCCCCATTTTGCCCTGAAACCCACTTCTTTTCAAAAAACGCAAATTTCCCTGTATTAATGGGGCTTTGCGGGGTGGTCTTGTGCCGCTTCGGCGGCGTCGATGGCGGCTTCCACGTCTTCGGGGTCACGCGAGGGGACGGCGTAGCTGCCGTTGAACCAGCGGCCCAGATCAATGTCGGCGCAGCGGCGCGAGCAGAAGGGGCGATGCGCCTTGACGGTTTCGGCTTTGCAGATCGGGCAGCTCATTGGCCTGCCCCTGCCAGCACCTCCGCCAGAACCGGGCGGGCGCGTTTGCGTTGCAACTCGTAATGGCCCAGTGGGGTCCAGCCGACCAGCGTCGTATCCACATCGTCGGCGCGGAAAGCGGCGCGCAGGGCGCTTTCAAACGTCCGGCGATCCTTCTTGGGCATCGGCGCTAGGTCAAGCGTGATCTGCCCGCCCAGCCCGCGCAGGCGCAGGGCACGTGGCAGCGCTTTGGCGCAGGCCATATTCGCCTTCACCCCGGCGGCGAGCGAGGCATCGTTGCCGGTATTTACATCAACGGCCACCAGCGCGCGCGTCGGCTCCACAAAGATCGACGCGCCGCCCCCCAGCGGCACCTGCGCCAAGGCCACACGGTCGAGCTCTTCCAGAATGCCGTGGTCGTCAAAGCCGCCAGCCTCGGTCACCACCTCGGCCGGCGCGGTCCAGTCGCGCCAGGCAAGCAGATGCGGACCGTCACCTTCGCTCAGCACCTCCATCCGCTGCCCGTCATCATTGGCCACGGTATCCGCCAAGCTCAGCATATTGGCGATATCCTCGGCGATATCCTCGGCATCGGCACCAGCGCAGGAGGACCGCAGGATCAGGCCCAGATCGGCGCCGCCCGCAACCTCATGGGCGATTTCCAGCAGCCGGTCGCGCTCTTCCTCGTCCTTGATCGAGCGCGAGATGTTCAGCCCCGGCGCATCCGGCGTCACGATGGCATAGCGCGATTTGAAGAGCAGCTTATTGGTCACCGGGATCGCCTTGCCCGGCTCGGCATGGCCCGAGACCTGCACGAGAATCGTCTGCCCGGGGGCCAGCCCCTTGATCTGGCGCAGAAACGCCGCGCCATCGGGGGTCTTGAGGAACATGCCCCCCTGCCCCTTCACCGGACGATCCGCAACCGCGCGGTACACGGTGCCGACACGCGGCCCGTGGCTGTCGATCAGAAAATCGTCAAGTTTGCCGTCCACCATCAGGGCGGCGGCTTCGATATCACCGAGATGGTCGAGAATGATCGTACGGCCCTTCATGGCGTCCTTCCGTCAAATGGGTAGCCTGCCGCTTGCAGCAGGTTCGCAGCCTCAGCCAATGGCAGGCCGACGATTGCAGTGAATGACCCGCTGATCCAAGGGATCAACGCGCCCGCGGGGCCCTGAATGCCGTAGCCGCCCGCCTTGCCGCGCCAATCGCCGGTAGCGAGGTAGCGGCGAATCTCAGGCTCGGACAGGGATTTCATCTTCACGCTGCTTTGCACATCCCGCTGCCACAACTTCTCGCCGCGCTTGACGGCGACGGCGGTGACCACCTTATGCCGACGGCCCGACATCAGCCGCAAAAAGGCTTCGGCCTCGGCCTCATCCTCGGGCTTGCCAAGGATGCGCCGGCCAAGCGCCACAGTGGTATCGGCGCAGAGCACGATGTCATCCGCACCCGCGGGCACCGCCGCCACTTTCTCGCGCGCCATACGGGCGCAATAGGGGCGTGGCAGTTCGGCCTTATGGGGCGTCTCGTCAATGTCGGGGGCGCGAATGGCATCGGGGGTCACGCCGATCTGGGCCAAAAGCTCCAGCCGGCGCGGCGATCCTGATCCAAGAATGAATTGCATCTTATGGGCCTCTTTGCCTGAGGCCGGCGGCCCGGTCGGGGCCGCGCACGGCCCCGCCTGCGCCGCGCAACGCGCGAACGCGGTGCCGCTTACTTGAAGCGATAGTTGATCCGACCCTTGGTCAAATCATAGGGTGTCATTTCCACCTGAACCTTGTCGCCAGCCAGAACACGGATGCGGTTTTTCCGCATCTTGCCTGCCGTATGCGCGATGATCTCATGGCCGTTTTCCAGCTCGACCCGAAACGTCGCGTTAGGCAGGAGTTCCTTCACGACACCGGGAAATTCGAGCGTATCTTCCTTGGCCATGGTCTCTCCTTGAGCACAAAACCCTCCAAAACGAGGGCGCAGGCTTAAATGGGCGCATTTTCGCGCTTTTTCAAGGGGGATTCAGCGCAAAGCGACGTTTATCGCCTTTCCGTCGCGGCCAATCTGGTCTTGCCAGTCCCTTCGGTTGAGCACGATGCCATCCGCGCGCACCTCGGCGACCTGCGCCAAATCGGCGTCGGCCACGGTCCAGCCGGGGGCGTTGACCTCGCGCAGGCCCAAAATCCCCGTGGGCGGGAAGCCCCGATCCGGGGGGCAGAAAATCCCGCCCGCGCCATAGGATTGGCCAAGAGCGTTGGACCAATCGGCCTTGCCGACGACCGATGACATGGCGGTAATGCACTGATTCTCAAGCGCCCGCGCCATGGAGCCGATGCGCACCCGCCAATAGCCCGCGAGCGTTTCGGTTACACTGGGCACGCAAATCACATCGCATTCTGCCAGCGCGCGGCCCAGCAGGGGAAACTCGCTGTCATAGCAGATGAGAATCCCAATCTTGCCGATCGCCGTGTCAAAGACCTGAAGCGCATTGCCCCCGATCACGCCCCATTCCTCACGCTCAAAACGGGTCATGATCTGCTTGTCCTGCACCCCGACCTGCCCCGCGGGCGTGATCAGCCGGGCGCGGTTCACGGGTCGGCTCTCGGTCGCGGCGGGGCCGGAGCCTGCCACGATATGCACGTTATGCTCGGCGGCGAGCTTAACATGCAGCCGGTCCGCCTCCTCAAGCTTGTCCGACACCGCAAAAAGCGACCGTTCCAAATCGCCCGCCACCTCGGCCCCGTCGAGCGTGGCCAGTTCCATCGCGGCGTATTCAGGAAAAACCAGCAGTTCCGCCCCCTGCACCGCCGCCTCGGCGACCCAATGGGCCAGTTTGTCTTCGTATTGCGCCCATGATGTCAGAACATCGAGCGGATAGGCGGCTGTGGCGATCTTCATTTGAATGGCTCCTAGTTTCCGCGCAGTCTGCGCAGCTTTGCCGCTGGCTTCAAGACAAGCAGCACCGCTTTCATGAAAACGCCCGAGAGGCTGCCGCTCGCTTGGGCAAAGGCTTGACCTGACCTGTCCATGGTTTCACAAGTTCCGAAAGAGATGGGACCATATGCTGAACAAGGGCATCACCCTGCGGGGCATCGAAGTGTTTGAAGCGTTGGCGCGAAGCGGGTCGGTGGCGCAGGCGGCCGAGGCCACGGGGCTCAGCCAGCCCGCCGTCAGCCAGCAGATGCGCAACCTCGAATCCGCCATCGGCGCGGAACTGGTCGACCACACCCGCCGCCCCATGCGGCTGACCCCAGCCGGGCAGATGTTTCTGCGCCGCGCCGAGCAGGCGCTCGGCGAATTGCGCCTAGCGCAGAGCGAAGTCACGGTGATGGATCTGGCCCATTTGGAGGCGCTGAACCTTGGTGTGATCGACGATTTCGACGATGACCTGACCCCGCGCCTAGCCACGATCCTTGGCGACAGCCTGACCGGATGCCGCTTTCGGATGATCACCGCAGGCAGCAATGAATTGGCCAAGGCGCTGCGCGACAAAAGCCTGCATATGGCGCTATCGGCGCAGATCGACGGGCCGATGGCGGGGGTTTTGGAATACCCGCTGGCCCGCGATCCCTTTATCCTCATCACCCCCGCGGGCACCTCCGCCGACCCCGACGCCCTGCTGCGCGGCGATACCGACCTGCCCTTCCTGCGCTATGCCGCCGATCAGTTGATCGCGCGGCAGATCGAGGCGCATCTTGCATCCGAGGGCCACGACCTGCCCGCCCGTTTTGAGATTGGCAGCCATCTGGCGCTGATGGCCATGGTGGCGCGCGGCATCGGCTGGGCGGTGACCACGCCCTTGGGCTATATGCGCGCCGCGCGCTTCCACGAACGCCTCGCCGCGCATCCCCTGCCCGCAGCGGCACAGGCCCAACCGCCTGCGCGCACCATCTCGCTCTTTGCGGGGGCTGAATGGTCCGGCCCGGTGCCGCGCGACATTGCTCAAACCCTGCGGCAGTTGATGCAGACCCATATGATCGCCCCCGCCATCGCGCAATTGCCCTGGCTGGCCGAGGGCTTTCACCTGCTTGAAGACACGGCCCCGATCGGAGAATAATCCCCCCATGACCAAGATCGTGATCCTCACCGGCGCGGGCATCTCTGCCGAAAGCGGGCTTGAGACCTTCCGCGCCTCCGATGGCCTCTGGGCGCAGCACCGGGTCGAAGATGTGGCCACGCCCGAAGGTTTCGCCCGCAACCCCAAACTGGTGGTCGACTTCTACAACGCCCGCCGCGCGCAGGCCGCCGAAGTGGCCCCCAACGCCGCGCATCGCGCCCTCGCCCGGCTGGAGGCCGAATTGGACGGCGAGGTGGTGGTGATTACCCAAAACGTCGACGATCTGCACGAACAGGGCGGCTCGCAAAAGGTCATGCATATGCATGGCGCGCTCAAAGGCGCGCTTTGCGCCGCTTGCGATCATCGTTGGCCCGCGCCCATGGTCATGGCCCCGGGTGATCCCTGCCCCGCCTGCGGCGCCCCCGCCGCGCGGCCCGATATCGTCTGGTTCGGTGAGATGCCCTATGAGATGGATGCGCTTTTCGATCACCTGGCCGAGGCGGATATCTTTGCCGCCATCGGCACCTCGGGCAATGTCTATCCCGCCGCCGGTTTCGTCGCTGAGGCCCGCCGCGCCGGGGCGCATACGATTGAGTTCAACCTCGAACGTTCCGCCGTGGGCAATCAGTTCGCCGAACATCGCATCGGGCCAGCCAGCCAGACCGTGCCGGAATGGGTGGCCGAGGTGCTTGGGGCGCGCCGCTAATCACCGGCGCGCCACGGGCTGTCAGCGCGGTTCGCTGCGCAGCCCTTTGTAGATCGTGTAACACATCACCAGCATCAGGATCGCGAAGGGCACCCCCGTCGCGGTGACCCCGGCCTGCAGCGCCGACAGCCCGCCGCCGATCAGCAGCACGATGGCGATCAACCCTTCGACGATGCACCAGAAGATGCGCTGCGGCACCGGGGCGTCGATCTTGCCCCCTGCTGTGATCGTATCGACAACCAGCGACCCCGAATCCGAGGAGGTGACGAAGAACACCAGCGCCAGAAGAATCGCGATGGTCGACGCGATCTTGGTAAAGGGAAGCTCATTCAGCATTCCGAACAGCGAGAGTTCCGGCGAATAGCTGTCGATCACATTGGCTTTGACCAGCGATGTCTCGGGGCTGGCAAGGATCTGATCGATTGCGATGCCGCCAAAGACGCCCATCCAGATGAAGATGATCAGCGACGGGATCAACAACACGCAGATGATGAACTCCCGCACCGTGCGCCCGCGCGAGACGCGCGCGATGAACATGCCAACGAAAGGCGCCCAAGAGACCCACCACGCCCAATAGAACGCGGTCCACCCTTCGCGGTAGGAATCATCCTCGCGACCGAAGGGATTGGAGAGCGGGATGATCTCTTGCGTATAGGCCAGCAGTCCGGTCCAGAACCCGTCCAGCCCCACCAGTGTAGGCCCGACGAAGAGCACGAAGAGGAAGAACAGGACCGCCACGATCATATTCACCTCCGACAGGATCTTCACCCCGCCATCCAGCCCGCGCCAGACCGACACCAGCGCCACGGCGGTCACCAAAAGGATGATGATCACCTGCACATTGGTCGAAATCTCAAGCCCGAAGGCGAAGTTGAACCCCGCATTGGCCTGCTGCGCACCAAGGCCAAGCGATGTGGCAAGACCAAAGAGCGTCGCGAAAACCGCCAGAATATCAATGATATGCCCCGGCCAGCCCCAGACCCGGTCACCCAGCAGCGGGTAGAAACAGGACCGGATCGAAAAGGGCAGCCCCTTGTTGTAGGTGAAGAGCGCCAAGGCCAGCGCCATGATCGCATAGACCGCCCAACCGTGCAGACCCCAGTGATAAAAGGTCGCCGCAAGGCCCATGGCGCGGGCGGCCTCTACATTCTCGGGAATGATCGAGCCATCCTCTGCAATCGGCAGGGGCACCCCCAGCGGGCCGGAGACGTTCATATGATACACCGGTTCGAGCACGCCAAAGAACAACAGGCCGATGCCCATGCCCGCGGCAAAAAGCATGGCGAACCACGCCAGATAGGAATACTCCGGCACGGCCTCTTGCCCGCCAAGCCGGACCTTCGAAATCGGCAGGAAAATCAGCGCGATGCAGAACAGAACGAAGATGTTCACGATGATCATGAACAGCCAATCCAGCTTGGTGGTGGCAAAATCACGAACCGCGAGGAAGACCACCCCGGCCTGACCGGGAAAGAGCATGGTCAGCAGCACAAAGGCCACCGCCGTCAGGCCGGAGACCATGAAAACCGGGTTGTGAATGTCAAAACCCAAGGGCCCTAGGGTGCCGTCGATATTGTCTTGGCCAACCTCAAAGTCCGTCTCGATCTCGTTCGTGTCGGGTGGCGTAGTGGAACTGGGCGTGCCGGGTGTGGGGTCAGTCATGAATCCTCCGCTCTTGATGCACTGTCTGACCCCCGCTCGGCAGGTAGCATGGCCAAAACAACGATTGTCGGAAGATCAATTAGCGCGCCGCTCCGAGGTTTCCCGAATAAAAACATGCCCCTACGCAAGAAAATTACCCCGGGCCGCCACGGCCCCATCTTCCGATAAGCAGAAAACCCTAACAAATCCCTAAGCCCAAAACGAAAAAGGCCCCGATCCTTTCGGATCGAGGCCCCAATCTCTATGCGGTAAGCCTTAGCTCAGCACATCGGCGGTCGCGCTGGATTTCGCGATGGCCTTTTTGATTTTCAACGCGTTGTCGGACAGTTCAACGTCCTTGGCTTTCGCCAAGAACTTGTCCAGACCACCGCGGTGGTCAACGCTGCGCAGAGCTGCGGCAGAGATGCGCAGCTTGAACGCGCGGCCCAGTGCTTCGGACTGCAACGACACGTCGTTGAGGTTCGGCAGGAACCGACGGCGTGTACGGTTGTTGGCGTGGCTTACGTTGTTGCCCGTCATCGGGCCTTTTCCGGTCAATTCGCAACGGCGCGACATGGGTTCATCCTTTTGCTGTTGTGTCTTTCCAGCGATCCGGAAACACACATAACGTGGGGGCCGCGCAGAGCCGACCCTGAATTGGTTCGCTGGCTTTAAGGGGAATCGCGGTAGCCGTCAACCCGGTGCGCGGGACTTGGCCATATTTCCTGCACCCGCCACCGATTGCGTCAAGCGCAGCTGCCACGCCCTGCCCCCGCTACGCTGGTTTTTGCCATCGACGCCAGAGTTTCCTTTGCATCCCCGCGACGGATTTGCGATGCAGACGCATGACCATACAGATGCGCGCCCTCTTCGTTCACCTTTTCACTGCCACCGGAGCGGTGCTGGCGATGCTCGCCATGCTTGCCGCCGTGGAAGAGAAATGGGACCTCATGTTCCTGTGGCTGGTGATCGCCTTTTTCGTTGATGGGATCGACGGGCCATTGGCGCGCAAATATGACGTGAAGACCAACGCGCCCGAGTTCGATGGCGTCTTGATGGATCTGATCATCGACTATCTGACTTACGTCTTCATCCCGGCCTTCGCGCTTTTCACCTCGGGGCTGATGGATGGCTGGAGCGGCTGGGCGATGATCATTATCATTACCTTCGCCAGCGTCATGTATTTCTCTGACACGCGGATGAAAACAAAGGACAATTCCTTTAAAGGTTTCCCCGGCTGCTGGAACATGCTGGTGCTGGTGCTCTTTGCCTTGCAGCCCCAATGGTGGGTCAGCCTGATCGTGGTCACCATCCTTGCAGCGGCGATGTTTCTGCCGATCAAATTCGTCCACCCCGTTCGGACCGAGCGTTGGCGCCCCGTGACGCTGCCCATGGCGCTGGCATGGACCTTCTTTGCGGGCTGGTCCGCTTGGGTGAACTTCCACCCCGAAAGCTGGGCGCATTGGGGTCTGGTGATCACCTCTGTCTACCTGATCTGCGCCGGCGCCGCGCAGCAGCTGATCCCGTCGGGCGACGACTGAACCCGTTTCTACCTCTCAAATCAACAGCCCCGCCGCGCCTTCATGGCGCAGCAGGGCGACCTTGGTCTCCACCCCACCCGCGCCGCTGAAACCAGTAAGCCCCTTGGCCCCCATGACGCGGTGACAGGGGATCAGGATTGGGATCGGATTGCCGCCACAGGCCCCGCCCACGGCTTGCGCGGGCACGGCGAGATCACGGGCAATCTCGCCGTAGGTGCGGGTGTGACCGAAGGGAATGGCCGAGATGGCGGCGCAGACCGCGCGTTGGAAGTCACTGCCAGTGACCCGCAGCGGCAGGTCAAAGCGCTGACGCTGGCCTGTCGCATATTCGTTAATCTGCATCAAAGCGGTGTCGAGCAATTCCGAGCGGTCTTGCCCCGCCGCCTGCCCCCAGCCGAGCGCCGTGATCGCGCCGTCTTCTTCAGTGACGGTCAGATCGCCAAAGGGCGTGGAGAGGGAGGCTTGTTTCATCGCCCCATTCTGCGCCAGAAATCACGCCTGCGAAAGAGAGCTGAGGGCATCGCCCTCCCTGGGGGCGATACGCCCTATCTGGCGGGTGTGGGCTTGCAAGAGACGCTAAAGGGGCGAATTGCGCAAACGCTGCAAAATCGCCCTCCGGGGGGAGGGAGGGCGATGCCCGTGGTCCCACGGGCGGGGCATTGGCGACCTGACAAACAAGAACGGGCGCCGGTTCCCCGACGCCCGTTCGATCACTCTCTTAGAAACCCTCAGGCTTCCACCAACGCCTCGCGCACAGCCTCATCACAGCGCCCGCAGACACCGGGGTATTCATGCGTGCCGACATCCGGCAGCACCTTCCAGCAGCGCTCGCATTTCGCGCCCTCGGCCTTTTCAAAGACCACGGCCACGCCATCGGTCTCGGGCATGCGGAACGCCTCGGCCGGCGCCGGATCGCCGGTCACGGTGATGTCGGAGGTGATGCTGACATCTTCGAAGGACACGCTTTCTAGCGCCTCCCGCTGCGCCGCGTCCTCGACATGTACCACCGGTGCCGCCTCAAGCGACGCGCCGATCACCTTCTCTGTCCGCTGCACCTCGAGCGCTGCGGTCACCACGCGGCGTGCGGCGCGGACCTTGGCCCATTTCGCCGCGAGTTCCGGGTTCAGCCATGCTTCGGGCGTCTCGGGCATGTCGACCAGATGCACCGAGGAGTCGTCGCCCGGGAAGCGCTCCAACCAGACTTCTTCCATGGTGAAGACCAGCACCGGCGCCAGCCATGTGGTCAGACGGTGGAAGAGGATATCCAGCACCGTGCGCGCGGCGCGGCGGCGCAGGGTGTCGCCGTCGCAGTAAAGCGCGTCCTTGCGGATATCGAAGTAGAAGGCCGAAAGATCGACCGTGGCAAAGGTGAAGACCGCTTGGAACACGCCCTGGAAGTCGAAACGCGCGAAACCGTCACGCACCACCTTGTCGAGTTCCGCCACCCGGTGCAGCACCCACCGCTCCAGTTCCGGCATCTCAGCCGGGTCGACGCGGTCCGCCTCGGAAAAGTCACTCAGCGCGCCCAGCATGTAGCGCATGGTGTTGCGCAGGCGGCGATAGCTGTCGGCCACGCCTTTCAGGATCTCGTCCCCGATCCGCTGGTCGGCGGTGTAATCGGTCTGCGCCACCCAGAGCCGCAGGATATCGGCGCCATATTGCTGCACGATCTTTTCGGGCACGATGGTGTTGCCGATCGACTTGGACATCTTCATGCCCTTGGCATCCAGCGTGAAACCATGGGTCACCACGTTGCGGTAAGGCGCGCGGCCCGTGGTGCCGACCGATTGCAGCAGCGAGGAGTGGAACCAGCCGCGATGCTGGTCCGTGCCCTCCATGTAGACATCGGCGATGCCGTCTTCGGTCCCGTCCTCACGGTCGCGCAGGGTGAAGGCATGGGTCGAGCCGCTGTCGAACCACACGTCGAGGATGTCGGTCACCTGATCGAACGCCGCCGGGTCGACGATGCCCTCAAGGAAGCGCTCCTTCGCGCCCTCGGCATACCAGGCATCGGCGCCTTCGGCCTCGAAAGCCTCGACGATGCGCTGGTTCACCTCTTCATTGCGCAGCAGGAAGTTCTCGTCCGTCGGCGCCACGCCCTTGCGCACGAAACAGGTCAGCGGCACACCCCAGGCGCGCTGGCGGCTCAGCACCCAGTCGGGCCGCGCCTCCATCATGGAATAGAGCCGGTTGCGGCCGGATTTCGGCACCCAGTTGACTTTGTCGATGCAGGTCAGCGCGCGTTCGCGGATGGTCTCGCCGTTCTGGTCCAGCCCGTCGCCGACCTTCTTGTCGATGGCGGCGAACCACTGCGGCGTGTTGCGGTAGATCACCGGCGCCTTGGAGCGCCAGCTATGCGGGTAGCTGTGCTTGATCTTGCCGCGCGCCAGCAGGCCGCCGACCTCGACGAGCTTGTCGATGATGGCGCTGTTGGCGTTGCCTTCCTTGCCGTTCGGCTTGAGGATCGCCTTGCCGCCGAAGAAGGGCAGATCGTCGCGGAAGCGGCCATCCTCCATCACGTTGTAGGTGATGACCTGCGGCAGCATGCCAAGATCGCGGTAGAGCTCGTATTCCTCCAGACCGTGGGACGGCGCGCAATGCACAAAGCCGGTGCCCTCGTCCGAGGTCACGAATTCGGCGGCGCGGAAGTCCCGGAGATCGTCCCATTCGCCATTCGCGCCCTCGGCCCCCGCAAAGGGGTGCTGGAGCGAGACCCTGGCCAGTTCGTCATTGTCGACGCCGCGCACACGCTGCCACATGCCATCTTCGAGCCGTGCGCGGCCCAGCACATCGGCGGCCAGATCGTCGGCCAGAAGGTAACGGTCGCCCACATTGGCCCAGCATTCGTCCGGCGTGGCGGTGACCTCGTAAAGGCCGTAGGAGATCCCCTCGCCATAAACCACGGCCTTGTTCGAGGGCATGGTCCAAGGCGTGGTGGTCCAGATCACCACCTTGGCGCCGTCGAGATCGCTGTCGGTGCCAACGACGTCGAACTTCACCCAGACGGTAAAGCTTTCCTTGTCGTGATACTCGACCTCCGCCTCGGCCAGCGCGGTCTTCTCGACCGGTGACCACATCACGGGTTTGGAGCCCTGATAGAGCGTGCCGTTCATCAGGAACTTCATGAATTCCTCGGCGATCACCCGCTCGGCGTGGAAGTCCATGGTAAGGTAGGGGTTCGCCCAATTGCCGGTGATGCCGAGGCGCTTGAACTCCTCGCGCTGCACATCGACCCATTTGGCGGCGAAGTCGCGGCACTCGGCGCGGAACTCGTTGATCGGCACCTGATCCTTGTCGCGGCCCTTCTTGCGGTACTGCTCTTCGATCTTCCACTCGATCGGCAGGCCGTGGCAATCCCAGCCGGGGATGTAGCGCGCGTCATAGCCCATCATCTGATGGCTGCGCACGATCATGTCCTTGATCGTCTTGTTCAGCGCGTGGCCGATGTGCAGATTGCCGTTCGCGTAAGGCGGGCCGTCATGCAGGGTAAAGGGCTTGCGGCCCTCCTTCTCGCGCAGGCGGTCATAGACGCCGATCTTCTCCCACCGCTCCAGCCAGCCGGGCTCGCGCTTGGGCAGTCCGGCGCGCATGGGGAAATCGGTCTTGGGCAGGTTCAGCGTGGCTTTGTAGTCGGGGGTCTCGGCGCACATGGGGGGCGTCCTTCAGGCATTTGGGGGGTTATTCAATCTCGGTCGGTGCGAATGGCTCAAGCACCTCGGCCCGGCGTCTCAATTGCTCAGAGCGCCGGGAATATAATTCGAATAATGATCGCGGTGAGGCGTGTCATGCGCCCGCTTATAAACAGCCCCCCCTGCCCCGACAAGCCCCGGAAGAGGCGCGACAATCAGGGTGGAAAACGCCACCTAAAACGCAGGCCACCGAACTTAACATTTTTTATGATCCCCGGCCTTCGCTTGAATTTTTCGGCGAAAACAGCATCATAGGGCATTCGACAGAGCTGAATTCACGCGGACCCTGCATTGTGGCTACCGCGTCATTTTTAATGGGCGGAAAGACCTGCGTGTGACGATTAAAGACACCTTTTATCACGACATGTCCGTAAAGCCTGCGGGCATGGTAGACCACCTGAGCGGCGCGCAATGGGCCAAACTTGCCCCGCTGATGACCCAACACAAGCATTTCACGGCCGGAAGCGTGGTCAGCCGACGGGGCGATTTACTGCATCACAGCCTGCTGTTGCTGGATGGGTTGATCGCGCGCAGCGTGCCACGCGGACAGCGCGCCCGCAGCACCTTCGTCGCCCTCCAATTCCCCGGGGAGTTTGTCGATCTGCACGCCTTTCCGCTGAAACAACTCGACCACGATGTCATCTCGCTGACCGATACACGGGTCGCCATCATCTCGCACGAGCCGCTGCGCGAATTGCTCAATGGCGATGTCGAGATGGCGCGGAAACTCTGGCTGATGACCTTGGTCGATGCCTCCATCCACCGCCATTGGGTGATGCGCAACAGCGCCATGCGCGCGCTGGCGCGGGTGGCGAATTTCCTGAGCGAATTCGACGCCCGCATGACCGCCGCCTATGGGATGGAGCGTCAAAGCCTGCCCTTCAACCTGCGCCAGACCGATATCGCCGATGCCACCGGCCTCACCTCGGTCCATGTCAGCCGCACCCTGCGCGAGCTGCGCGAGCATGGCTGTTGTGCCGTGACGGGCGGCAAGCTGCTGATCCACGACCGTGCGGGGCTGCATAAGGTCGGCCAGTTCGAGCCTGCCTACCTCTATATGCCCCAAGCGGAAGCTGCGCTTTAACCCGCCTCTGCTAGAGGCTGCGGCGCATGTTCCACCTGCAAGGCAATCGCCGGGTAGGTTTTACGCGGCAGGGCAACACCCTTTTGCGCCCGGGCCGCATGGTAGAGCCGTTCGAACTTCGTCACCATCGCCTGCGCATCAAAGAGCCGTGCCACACGGGCGCGGGGCACTTCGGCGGGGATATCGCGCGCGCGTAACAAAGCATCCGCCAAGGCATCCGCGCTATCCTCTGCCGCGATGACACCCGCCTCGCCAAGCACCTCCTCAACCGCGCCATGCGGGGTCGCGGCGACAGGCAGCCCTGTCGCCATCGCCTCCACCGCGGCAAGGCCAAAGGGTTCCTCCCACTGCGGGGTAAAAAGCGCCACCGAGGCCCGCCCATAGGCCGCCCCAAGCGCTGCCGTTTCCAGATGCCCGACATAGGCCACATCGCCATAAAGATGCGGTCTTACCATATCGTTAAAGTAATCCTGATGCTCGACTACGCCATAGATGTGCAGCGGCACCCCGGCGATCTGCGCCGCCTCTGCCGCCAGATGGGTGCCCTTGGTCGGGGTGATCCGCCCGGCCCAAACGGCGCTGCCATCCCCCGCCCCGCCTTGAGGCCATTCGTCAAGGTCGATCCCGTTGTGCACCACATGCGCCGTCTCGGGCGCGCCTTCGGGCCACCAGATGCCGCGCTGCCGGGCCGAGACGACGGAGGACAGATGCCAAGGCGCCGCCCCATCCGTCAGCGCGCCGCGCAGCACTTTGAAGGGCGGGATATGCAGCGAGGTCACCATCGGCAGGCGCTCCGCCCGCGACAGGCGCGGCAGGAAGCGGTGCAGCGCGTTATTGTGCACCACGTCAAAGCCGCCCTCCAGCAAGAGCCGCGCGGCGCGGGCATAGCAGGCGTCGAGATGGTCGTTCAGCGCATCGGTGCCGTGAAAGTCATGCCATGGAAAACGCGCGTCGTAATGCGCGTCACAGACCGGCAGCAGCTTCACCCCCGGCGGCAGGCTCGCAGCACTGTCCCCGCTGGCCAATAGGGTCACCTCATGGCCGCGACCGGCCAGGATCCGGGCAAGCCCGTGGGTAAACGCCTCCATCCCGCCTTTGAAGGGGGCGGCGATGGGATGGCGAATATGGCCGACGATGGCGATGCGCAGGGTCATTCCGCCGCAATCCGCTCTTCGCCGCGCAGATAGCGCAGCACCCGCGCGGTATTGGCGTAAGGCTGGTCCGACTGCTGCTCGCAAAGCGCGAAGTCATCCGCATCCGGTTCACGCAGCTGCACCAATGCATCGCCATCCGTCCCCACCAGCCCCATCAGGCGAAAGGCGGTGAGCCAATGGTTCATGGTCCGGTGGCCCCATTTGTCGGCGAAAATCTCTGTATTGCGCAGGATCGAGGGGATGTGGTGGATCGGCGGCATGCAATGCGGGTGGTGCTGGTGAAACACCTTCGCGCCCTTCGCCCAATGGATCGGCACGCCGCGTTCGTCCAACTCTCGGCCAAAATCCGTATCCTCGCCCCCATAGCCGGTGAAACGCTCGTCAAACCCGCCGGAGCGGTCCCAATCTTCGCGGTGGATGGCAAAATTGAGCGACCAGAAGCAGCGGTAGTCATTGCAGCGTTTCAAGCCTTCGGCGGGCGGCCCCTGACGGTCGGAATGGCGCACGGCCACGGCCTCCAGTTTGTGATAATTCCAACCTTCGGTGGCGGTTCCCGCCGGGAGGTAGTTGACCTCGCCCATGATCAGCCCGTTGCCCGGCACCGCATAGCCCATATAGTCGGCGATCAGTTCCTGCGCCGGAATGCAATCCAAGTCGAGAAAGACCAGACAGTCGCCCGTGGCCTCTGCCGCGACGGTATTGCGCGCGCGCGACAGCGGCAGTTCACTGCCCGTCACCTGAACCTGCCGGATCGGGAAATCGGTCTGCGGCAGGTCGTCGTAAAGCCTGTCCTGCATGACCCCGATCACCAGCTCATCCGGCTGCCGGGTCTGACGGGTCAGGCCAAGGATCACATTGCGCAGATGCGCCGCCCGCCCGCGCGCAAGCGTCAGCGCGCTAACTGTGGTATTCTCAGGCACGGATGGGGTGAACGACGTCATGTAAGTCTCCGGTATCTTTAGTTGTTTCTGATAGCAGCTGGTCGGTAAGGCCGATCAGCCAATTGGCCGTCTCTGTCGCGGCATCCTCGTTAACCAAGGCCCGTTGCAAGGCCGGGTCATGGGCATCGAAGGTAGTTTGGATCGCGCGGCGCCACGCTGCGGCGGACGAGGGGAAATGCGGCAGGTGATGCGCCGCCCCCGCCCGCGCCAACGCCTCGGCCTTTTCGACCTGTTCGTCGAAATAGCGCCACTCCGGGACAGCGAGCCACGGGGTCTCTGCCGCAAGGATCTGGTGGCAGGTGGTGTTCCCGGTCGAGGCCACGACCATATCCGCCGCCGCCAGATAATCCGCCGCGTTCTCGACCCAGCCGTGATGGTGCAGGTTGGCGGGTTCGGTGGCGTGCCAATCGCGCGCCATGCGCCCGATGCTGATGAAGGCCGTCTCAGGCATTGCCCGCGCCGCGATGCCGAAAGGCGCAGAGGCGAACCCCGTGCCGCCCCCGCCCGACATGACCAGCACCATGCGCTGCTCTGGCCCGACGCCAAACCCTTCTCGCAACTTGGCACGCCGCGCCGGATCGGGGCGTTTCACATCGACGCCCAAGCCTCCGGCGAAATGCGTCTTGGCCAAATGCCGCGCGGGCCAGTCCGGCTGCGCCAGCGCCTTGGCGGCGGGGCAAAGCAGACCGACCGCCCCATCATAGGCCGCCTGATGCCCCGGATCACCACGCTGGCCGTGTTGCAGCACCTTTACATGCGGCACGGAACAGATCCGCGCAAGCTGCGCCACCTCTGCCGAGACATCGCTGATCATCAGCACCGGATTGGCGCTGGCAAACCAAGCGGCCAGTTGCGCCATGGCCTGCCGAATGCCGGGCCAGCCAAGCGGCGCGCAATGCACCGTATCCGGCGCGCTGGTGGTGTCGTTGATGTCCTCGGCCCCTGTCGCCTCGAAAAGCGATGGCAGGGTGACGACCTCCACCGCCAGAGTGAAGGCGGGGAAAATGTCCGGTTTCGCGCAGAAGACGGTCACCGGCTGGCTTTCGGGCAGCGCGTTGACCACGGCGGCGCAGCGCTCCGCATGGCCCCGGCCTTGATGGTGGACGAAGTAACCGATGGGCCGCGTCATTGCGCCACCATCTTCACGGGCGATTCCATCGCGTTGAGGGCGAAGCCGAAGGTCTCGAGCCCCTCCAAAACCCCGGCGGCGTGCGCCGCGCGCGCGTGGTAAAGCCGTCTGCCGCTCAGACGTTCGCGCAGCCCATCCATCGCATTGCCAACCAAGATACCCCGGCCCGGGCCATCCTCCACCGCCTGCAACATGTCGAAATCATTGCCGCTGTCCCCGGCCACCACGACCCGGTCCATCGGCATGCCCAACCGCCGCGCGGCGGCACAGACCGCAGGCCCCTTACCCGCCGCCAAGGGTAGAACATCGATCAGCCGCCCATGCGAGGCGACGATCTGCGCCGCCGCACCACGCCGGGCCAAATGCCGCTCCAACCGGCGCGCGGTGCGCGTGTCGCCGAAACCGCTCAGCTTCCACCGCCGCTGCTCGACCGGCGCTTGCCAGTTGAAGCCGAAGTCCTTCAGCGCCCGCTCCACTCGGGCACGGTCCCACCCGGTGTCGAGCTTTTGGGCGAAACGCTCATCCAGACAAAGCCGCCCCTCGGCATCGGGAAGATAGACCTCGGTCCCGACAGAGGTGATGAAGACACGCGGGGCGGGCAGGTTCCAATCGCGCAGGATGCGGCGCGCCTCGGGCAGGCTGCGCCCCGTGGCCACGGCAAAAAGCGGGCGGTCGCGGGCGATCCATGCATTGAACAGGGCCGCGGATGGGGCGCAGCCCGTCAGCGTGTTGTCGATATCGCTGGCCAGCAGCACCGGCGCGGGCGTTGTCATCGGCGCGGGGTGGCGGATGTCTTCGCAGATGTGCTGCACTTCCTCGGCCCATTTCGACCAGTCGTAGCGCCCGACATGAGCGCGCCCGGCTTCCGATGCCGCGACCCAGAATGCGCGATCGTCCAACAGCTTCAACAGGGCCGTCTCGATGGCCGTATCATCGCAAGGCGGCACACAGAGACCATGGCCAAGGTCCGCCACGATATCGGCAGGCCCGCCTTCGCGCGTGGCCACCACCGGCAGGCCATGCGATGCCGCCTCCAACATGGTCAGGCCAAAGGGCTCATGCAGTGCGAGGTTGACGAAGACCCCGCCGGTTTGCGCCGCGCGGTCATAGAGGGCGGCCACATCGCCCTGCGTATGGCGCGGCGGCAGCGCCACTTTGCCACGCAGCTTCGGCACCTCCAACGTCTCTCGCAGGCGGGACAGCTCCGCGCGCGCCTCTGCATTCGCCTGCAGCGCATCACCATGCTGACCGGCAAGGATCACAAGGTTCGCCCGCGCCTGCAAAGCAGGGCTTTGCGCATAGACCCGCGCCAAGGTCGCAAGGTTCTTGCGGGCCACGGGGCGCGCCACGGCGAGCAGCGTGGGGCGGTCGGGGTCGCTCAACTGATCGGCCAAGAGGGCACGGCCTGCCCCGGCCTCAGCCGGGCGGCGCAGCGACACGCCCGGAGAGACGCGGTGCACCCGCGCCTGTGCATCCGCCCCATAGGCCGCGACCTGCACCTCGGCCTCATCGCGCGAGGAGAGCACCACCGCATCCGCCTCCAACAGCGCCCGGCGCTCTGCCGCCACGCGCGCGGCATCCACCTCTGCCCCCGATTTGCTCAGGGCCAGCGAATGCGGGGTATAGATTACCGGAATGCCGAACCGCGCCCGTGCTGCCAGCGCCAATTGCGCCGCATCGGCGAAATGCGCGTGGATCACATCCGGCAGCCGTTTGGCCTGCGCCAGATCCTCTAAAAACGCCTCAACCAGCGCGGGGATCTCCGCGGCGAGGTTTTCCTTACTCAGATACCCCCGCTCCGCCGTCCAAAGCCGCCGGATCGACAGGCCACGGCTAACTTGCTGATCGGTCTGGGCGTGTACGGCACCAAGGGTCGGTTCATCGAATGCGCGGGTCACGATCTGCACCGCATCCACATCCCCCCGCGCCGCCTGCGCGTGGGCCGCCCCCAAGATATAGGCGATGTGACCGCCGGTGTCTTCAGTCACACCGTAGTTAACAGATGGCGCCGTGAGGCAGCCCCCGAGGGCAATGTGACAAATGAACATGTATGGATCTCCTTATGCAGAGGTGACCCCCTCACGGCCCATCCGTTCCGATAACAAATGTTAATGCATACATTTGTGGACAGGGGGCATGACCGCCCTAGGTGCCTGCCACTGAACCCCGCCTCTCTCCCCAATCAGAGCCACCCCGATGCCCACAGAAATCCCCCCGTGCTACCTGTTCATCGGTGGGCTGCACCGCTCTGGCACCTCGCTGGTCAATCGCCTGGCCAATGCCCTGCCCGGCGCGGGCGGCATCACCGGATCGGCAGCGCCCGAGAATGAGGGGGTCTATCTGCAAGGGGCCATCCCCCATACGGCGCAATCCGGGCGGCCCATGCATTTCGCGACCAACCCAGAGGAACATCTGACCGAGGCGCATCCGCTCAACAGTTTGGAGACGAAGACCCGGCTGACGCAGGACTGGGCGCCGTGGTTTGCCCCGAACCTGCATTGGCGGGTCGAGAAATCGCCGGTGAACCTGACCCGCATGCGGCTGATGCAACAACTCTTTCCCATGTCGCAATTCATCGTCGTCCTGCGCCACCCCGAGGCTGTCGCCGCCTCGGTCGCGTCATGGGTCGATGCCCCGTCGCAGGCGTTGATCGACCATTGGATCGCGGCGCAGGCGCAGATGCTGGATGACCTGCCCTATCTGCATGCGGTGATGGTCCTACGATACGAGGATATCGTCGCCGATGCCCCCCGCGCCCTGCGCCGGATCGCGCGTTTCGTCGACCTGCCCGAGGCGGCATTGCCCGAAGGTATCGCCGATGGAAACCGGACCTACGCCGGGGCCACGCAGTTGACGACCGCACAGGCGGGCGAGGCTGCGCAGTGGGGCTACGCCCCCGGCTTGCAAATCGCCCCTTGGCCCGGCCTGATCCAGCACCCCCTGCGCGCGGTGCGCGAGGCGGTCGACGCGGCCTGACCGGTTAACCCTCGCCCAGCACCCCGGTCAGCGCGCGTTTGATGATGCCCCGCACGCCGGGGCGTTTCTCGCGGGCAAAGGGCAGCGGGCGGCACACCTCGATCGCGGCCACGCCCACGCGCGCGGTCAGCGCCCCGTTCACCAGCCCCTCGCCGAAACGACGGCTCAGCTTGGCGACGATAGAACCGCCTAAGAGCGGTTCGATCAGATCATCCCCCACGGCCACGGCCCCCGTCGCCACCAGATGCGACAGCACCGCCCGGGTCAGCCGCCACGAGCCGAAAAAACCCGACCGCCCGCCGTAGATTTCCGCGATGCGTCGGATCATCCGCAGGTTGCTGCTGAGGGCGGCGGCAACATCGGCCAGCGCCAGAGGCACCAGCGCGGTGACGGCGGCGACCTGCCGGGCTGCGGCCTCGACCTCACGCGTAGCGGCACGGTCCAGCGGGGCCAGAACCTCGCTCTCGGCCAGCCCCAGAAGCGCTTCGGCATCGAATTGGTCGCCGCGCAGCTCCGTCAGCCGGTCGCGGCCCCAGCGGGTATCCTCGCGGTGCTTGTAAAGCGCCTCAAGCCGGTCCGCGACATCGCGCGCGGCGGTCAGATCCCCCTGCGCCAGCGCTTGACCCGCGTCATGGCGCAGCCCGTCGAGCCGCGCGAGCCGTCCAAAGGCCGCCATTTCGCGCAGCGACAGCAAAAGCAGCACCAAGAGGAACGCCCCGATCAACAGGGTCATCGCCCAGCCCAGCAGCGGATAGCGCGCCATCAGGTCGGTCACGAAGGTCCAAGCCGCGATCGACACCAGCGCCGTGACCAATGCGCCCGCCAACACCCAGAACAGCCGCACCAAGCGCGATGGTTTGCGCGCGGCGAGCCGGGCGGCGATCTGCATCGCTTGACCCTTGGGCGCCGGCGCCTCGATGTCCAACTCGGGCACGGCGGGCGCATCGGCGACCGAGGGCTGTGGCTTGGCGTCTTCTTCGAGGTCGAACAGGATCGGTCCGCGGGCCATCAGGCGGCCTCCCTTTGCCAGTGCAATGTCAAATCGGGCAGCCCTTCGTCATTGGCGCTGCCATCGCCGCGTCCGGTCTCGGCGAACCCGTGTTGGCGGTAGAAGGCGATGGCTTGGGCATTGGCCTGAAAGGTCCAACAGGTCAGTGACTTATGTCGCGTCTTTAACGCGCCCAAAAGAGCCGAGCCGATGCCCTGCCCCCGGGCCGATCGCGCCACGAAAAGCGCATCCAATGCGCCGCGCTGACAAGCCGCGAAACCGGCGACGCGGCCCTCCCGCTCGGCCACAGTGACCCAGCCCCGGGCGATCATCGCATCGGCATGGGCGATATCCTCGGCGCCGGTATGAATGCGCGGCAACCAAGCGGTGTCACGGGCGAAATCGCTCATGATGCCGCCCACGGCCCCCGCGTCGAGCGGCTGCGCCGGGCGCAGGGTGGCGGGGCGTGTCACAACCGCGCTCACAGCCGATCCCCAATCAGGAATTCCGCCGCGCGGTCGAGCCGGATATGCGGCGGCCCGTCGCCGGGGCGCAGGTCCAACACCGCCGGAGCAAAGCGCATGATCTGATAATCCGCCCCCAGCCATTCCTGCGCGCCCTGCCGCGCGGGGGTCAGCAGATGGGCCGGGTCTTCGGGGAGTTCACCGGGATAGAAGGCCGCTCGCCGCCCGCGCGTCTCATCCTCGTTCAAGAGCGTCCCGCGCACCACGTCGAGCGGCTCTCCCCCATGGGTCATCACGTCTTCGGTCGTGGCGCGCAGGCTGGCGATGGCCATGGCCCGCGTGCCCGCCCCCGCATATTGCGCCCGGTCCCGTGCCTCACGGATCAGCGCCTGCATGATACCGCTTAGCCGGGGATGCTGGCTGTGGTGCAGATGGTCGGCCTTGGTCGCGGCAAAAAGGATTTTCTCGACCCGTTTGCCCCGCAGGAGCGTGCTCAGAAAGTTGTTCCTCCCCGGCCGGAACGCGCCCAGAATATCGGCCATGGCGCCGCGCAGATCTTCGACCGCCTGCGGCCCTTGGTGGATGGCGCCAAGCGCGTCGACCAGCACCACCTGCCGGTCGATCCGTGAAAAGTGATCGCGAAAGAAGGGCTGTACCACCTGTTTCTTATAGGCCTCGAACCGCCGCGCCATCTCGCGCACCAAGGATTTGCGCGGCGCGCCTTCCGATCCCGGCAGCGGCGCGAAGGTCAGCACCGGCGATCCGGCCAGATCACCGGGGAGCAGGAACCGCCCCGGCGTGCAGTCGGAATAGCCATTGGCGCGGGCGGTTTGCAGGTAGTCGGCAAAGCTGTCTGCAAGCCTGCGGGCGGTGGGCTCCTCTAACTCGGCATGAGGGTCGGTCTGCCCGGCCAGTGCGCGAAAGCCCGCCGCCTCCTCGCGGTTTGCGATGCGATTGGTCACCTGCGCCGACCATTCGGCATAGGTGACATCCATCAGCGCCAGATCAAGCAGCCATTCTCCCGGGTAATCCACGATATCCAGATGCAAGGTGCGCGGCCCTTGAAACCCCGCCAGCAACCCATTGGGCCGCACCTTGAGCGAGAGCCGCAGTTCCGAAATCGCCCGCGTGCTTTCGGGCCAATGGGGCGTCTTGCCAGTCAGCGCGGCGAGGTGGGTCTCATACTCGAACCGGGGCACGGTATCGTCGGGCTGGGGCTGCAGAAACGCCGCCTCGATCCGCCCCTCAGAGGCCGCGAGCAGCCCCGGCATCCGCCCCCGGTCCAGCAGGTTGGCGACCAACGAGGTGATGAAAACCGTCTTGCCTGAGCGCGCAAGCCCCGTGACCCCAAGCCGGATCACCGGCTCGAAAAACGTCTCGCCCACCGTGTCGGTGACATTCTCGAACTGCCGCCAAATCCCGTCGGCAATGCCTGTGATACCCAAAGCTGTGCCCGTCCTTCTTTCTTTGCTCTCAACATAGGGCCGGCAGCCGGGGATTGCCAGAAGCGCCCGCCCGCGCTAAGGCCCCGGTCATGCCCAGATATGCCCTGAAAATCGAATACCACGGCGCGCCCTTCAATGGGTGGCAGCGTCAGATCGACCAGCCCACAGTGCAAGGCGCGATCGAGTCCGCTTTGGCCAAGCTGGAACCCGGCGACCACACCATCGCCGCCGCCGGGCGCACCGATACCGGGGTGCATGGGCTGGCGCAGGTCGCGCATTGCGACATGGCCCGCGATTGGTCGCCCTTCCGGCTGGGCGAGGCGCTGAACTACCACCTCAAGCCGCAGCCCATTGCGATCACCGATTGCGTGCTGGCGCCCGAAGATTTTCACGCCCGCTTTTCGGCGCTTGAGCGGCGCTACCACTTCCGCATTCTCAGCCGCCGCGCCCCTGCGGTGCATCAAGCGGGGCTGGTCTGGCAGATCAAACACCGCCTAGATGTCGCCGCCATGCAGGCGGCGGCGGATCTTTTGGTGGGCAAACACGATTTCACCACCTTCCGCTCGACCGTCTGTCAGGCGGAAAGCCCGGTGAAGACGCTCGACCGGCTCCAGGTTTCGCAGGTCGAGACCATGGCCGGGACGGAGTATCATTTCGACGTGCGCGCGCGGTCCTTCCTGCACAATCAGGTGCGCAGCTTCGTGGGGTCGCTGGAGCGGGTCGGCGCGGGGTCTTGGAGCGTGGCGGATATGGGTGCAGCACTCGCGGCAAAGGACCGGGCCGCCTGCGGGCCGGTCTGCCCGCCGCAGGGGCTGTATCTGGCGCATGTGAGCTATCCGGTGGACCCGTTCGCTGTGGTGTGACGAGGACCATCGCCTGCCCGCGGGGTGGTGATCCTGCGCAACCACGGGTGCGCTTTTAGTCGTGTTCCGCCCATAGCTAAATCGCCTCCCCGACCGGGCGGGCGATTGTCTAGCGCTTTCGACTTGTTGCCGGACTTATGGGCCCTCTTACGGCAGAGGCGTCCACGTCCCGTGGAACTTGCCCTCTTCGCTGATCCGCTCGAACCCATGCGCACCAAAGAAATCGCGCTGCGCTTGGATCATATTCGCCGTGCCGCGCGCCCGGCGCATGCTGTCGTACCACGCCAGCGCCGCTGAAAGCGCGGGCAGCGCGACACCGAGCAATGCGCCCGCCGCCACCACCCGGCGTAGGGCCGGAATGCTCTCTTCCAAGCGTTTGCGCATCGCGGGGGCAAGGATCAGATGCCCGCCGGGCAACTCACCCCGGAAGGCATCGGCGAACGCGTCCAAGAGCGCCGAGCGGATGATGCAGCCTGCCCGCCAAATCTCGGAGATCCGCGCCATGTCGAGCGACCAGCCAAACTCCTCCGACGCCGCCGAAAGCATGCGAAAGCCCTGCGCGTGGCCGATGATCCGACCCGCCAAAAGGGCCATCTCCAGATCCGCCACCTCGGGCAGCGGCGCGTCCTGCACGCCTTCGGGCAGCAGCGGTTCGGCCATTTCGCGCACGGCCTTCTCGCTCGACCATCCGCGCGCGCCGACGGCGGCTTCGATGGTATTGGCCGATTGTCCCATCTTGAGCGCTTCGATCAAGGTCCAGCGCCCGGTGCCCTTTTGCCCGGCCTGATCGCGGATCACATCGACCATCGGCGTGCCGGTCTGGGTGTCGACCGACAAAAGCGCCGCGGCCGAGACTTCGATCAGGTAGGAGTTCAGCGGCCCCTTGCGCCACTCGGCAAAGAGGTTGCCAATCTCAACCGCGCCCTGCCCGCCCGCATCGCGCAGCAGGCCATAGACTTCGGCGATCATCTGCATGTCGGCATATTCGATGCCGTTATGCACCGTTTTGACGAAATGCCCCGCCCCATCGGGGCCGAGATGCGCCACGCAAGGCGTGCCCTCGAATTGCGCGGCAATCTTCTCGGCCATCGGTTTGAACTGGGTCCAAGAATGCGCGCTGCCGCCGACCATCATCGACGGGCCATTGCGCGCCCCGGCCTCGCCACCCGACACGCCCATGCCGACGAAATGCAGCCCCGTGCCTTCGAGTTCGGCACTGCGGCGGCGGGTGTCGTGGAAATCGGCGTTGCCGCCGTCGATCAAAGTGTCGCCCTCGTCCAGCAGCGGTTTGATCGCCTCAATCATCGCATCGACCGGCGCGCCGGAGGGGATCATGAAAAGAATGCTGCGCGGGCGGGCGATGGCGGCGACGAAATCCTCAAGCCGCTCGGTCCCGATCAGGCGCTCGGCCAGCGGCCCGGCCTCGTCAAGGAACGGCGCGATCCAATCGGCCTCTCGGTTACTGACCGCCACGGTAAATCCATTGTCGGCCAAGTTCAGCGCCAGTGCCGAGCCCATGGTGCCCAGACCGTATACCCCGATATCGGCGCCTGCGCCCCGTGCCGCGCTTCCGTCCGCCTGCGTGCCAGTTGCCATAACGATCCTGCCTCATTTCTAGCCGGTCATACTGCCAAGCCCGCCGATCCGGCGCGCTGCAGTTTGATTTGCGTTCGGGAAGACTATATAATGCGGGGATAACAAGAAAAACACCCGACCGAGGCATAGTTCTGTAATGACACAAGTATTTAGACGCGCATGGGAGGATATGGTCCTTCCTATTTTCAAACGTCCCCGCCGTGTGCAGGTTGCCGCCCTGTGCTACCGCGACACCGAGGCGGGCAAAAAGGTTCTGCTGATCACCAGCCGCGACACGGGCCGCTGGATTTTGCCCAAGGGCTGGCCGATCGACGGGCTCGACGGCGCCGGCGCCGCCTTGCAGGAAGCGTGGGAAGAGGCCGGGGTGACCAAAGCGGATATCGAATCCGATCCGATGGGCATTTTCGACTATGACAAGGGTCTCGGCGAAGGCTTGACCGTGCCCGTGACCACACAGGTCTATCTCACCCGCGTTCGCGATCTGAGCGAGGAATACCCCGAAGCGGGCATGCGCAAACGCGCGTGGTTCACCCCGCAAGAGGCGTCGGAACTCGTGGATGAGCCTGATCTTAAAGCAATCTTATCCGCTTTCCATTAAGCGCCCTCTGCACCGGGCCGCTGTCCGGTGCCCTGTCCCTCCTGCCCCATTGCCGCCTCTGCCCGTTTCGGGATGTTACAATTTTGTGACAGGGTGACTTGCGCCCTCGGTAGCCTTATGTCACCCCCCGCTGAACGTTAGGATCGGAGATCATACAGGAATGGCAACGGAACCGCAGGGCAGCCAGTGGAAGACGCTGGACAAAGACCTCAACCGCATTTCGCAAGTCGAACTGGCCGCGACCTATGTCGCCCGCCCCCTCGTGGCGCCGGGCATCGCGCTGGCCTTTATCGTGGTGGCAGGTGCCGTTGCGGCGGTATTCTTTGGGCATCAACCCTCCAGCTTTGTCGTGATCGCGGCGGCGGTCTTTGGCGCCTATATGGCGGTGAACATCGGCGCGAATGACGTGGCCAACAACATGGGCCCCGCCGTGGGGGCCAATGCGCTGACCATGGGCGGCGCGATTGTCATCGCGGCCTTGTGCGAATCCGCCGGGGCGCTTCTGGCGGGGGGCGATGTCGTCTCGACCATTTCCAAGGGCATCATCGACCCGTCGAGCGTGGCGGATACGCGCATTTTCATCTGGGCGATGATGGCGGCGCTGATCTCCTCCGCGCTCTGGGTCAACCTTGCCACATGGGTCGGCGCGCCGGTCTCGACCACCCATTCGGTCGTCGGCGGTGTCATGGGGGCTGGCATCGCGGCAGCGGGCCTTGGCGCGGTGAACTGGAGCTCGATGAGCATGATCGCCGCAAGCTGGGTGATCTCGCCCGTGTTGGGCGGTGCCGTGGCGGCGATGTTCTTGGCCTTCATCAAGGCGCGCATCCTCTATCAAGACGACAAGATCGCCGCTTCGCGCACTTGGGTGCCGGTGCTGGTGGGGCTGATGGCCGGGGTCTTTGCCGCCTATCTGGCGCTGAAGGGGCTGAAAAAGATCATCAGCATCGACATGCCGGTCGCCCTGATCATCGGGCTGGTGACGGGGCTGGTGGTCTATGCCATCTCCGCCCCGCTGATCCGCCGCGCCTCGGAAGGGATGGAGAACCGCAACCGTTCGGTCAAGACGCTCTTTGGCCTGCCGCTGGTGCTCTCTGCCGCCCTGCTCAGCTTTGCCCATGGGGCCAATGACGTGGCCAATGCGGTGGGTCCGCTGGCGGCGATCGTCCATGCGACCGAGTTCGGCGGGTTCGAGGATAAGGTAAGCATCCCCACCTGGGTGATGATCATCGGCGCCTTCGGCATTTCCTTCGGCCTGTTCCTCTTCGGGCCGAAACTGATCCGCATGGTCGGCAGCCAGATCACCAAGCTGAACCCGATGCGCGCCTATTGCGTGGCGCTTTCGGCTGCGATCACGGTGATCGTGGCATCGTGGCTGGGCCTGCCCGTGTCCTCCACCCATATCGCCGTGGGCGGGGTCTTTGGCGTGGGCTTTTACCGCGAGTGGCATATGGAGCGCCGCCTGCGCCGGATCGGGGCCAAGACCGGTGAGGTCAAGCGCATCGCCAAGGAAGAGCGCCGCCGCCGCAAGCTGGTGCGCCGCTCGCATTTCATGACCATCGTCGCGGCTTGGGTGATCACCGTGCCCGCAGCGGCGCTGCTCTCTGGCATCGTCTTTTGGGTGTTGAACGCCTTTGTGAACTAAGGTCAGGCGCGGGCGCGCCTCACCCCTCTTGCCGGTCCTGCCCTGCCGCCATTTCGGCCCGCAGGGCGGCGACCGGCAAATGCGGCAGCCCTTCGCCTGCAAGCTCTGCCCAGCCCATCACCCGCAGCACCATATCCGTCACCGGCGTCGCCCGGCCAAGCGCCCTTGCGCGGCGCTGCACCTCACCCTGAAGCGCGTCGATCTCGGTCGGGCGGCGCGCGGCGAGGTCTTGCGCCATGGAGGTCCGCGCCTGCGGGTCGATCTGCAACATCGCCGCGGCGACGCGGGTGAAAATCGGCGTCGGCAGACGCAGGAGCGTTGGCACCAGTCGGGCTGGGATCGGCGAGGTCAGGACGGGGCGGACCTTATCGGCGCGCAGAACCGCCAGCGCCTCGGCCCATTGATCGGCCATCAGACGCCGCCACGCCCGATCCTGCAACTGCGCTTGGAGCGGCAGGCCGCTTAGCGCATTCAGCGCGTTGTTGAGGTTCATCAGGAACTTGCCCCATTGCAGGGCGGTGATATTGGCGCGTTCCTCCACCCTCAGCTCCGGCAGCGACAGGCGCGCGGCCAGATCAGCCGGGCCCGCCTCGATCACCAGATCGCCCGAGCTTGCCCGGTGGTAGCAGCCCTGCCCCATCGCCACGACGTTGAACGGCACCAGCCCCGCCCGCAGATCATGCTGCGGCAGGTGCCGGGCCAAGGCCGCGCGGTTGCCCATGCCGTTTTGCAGGCTGACGACCTGCACGCCCGACGCGCTGTGGCGGGCGATCAGCCGGGCCATGTCTTCGGTATCGCGCGATTTGACTGTGACCAGCACGATATCGGCATCGCGCAGACAGGTCTCATCCCCCGCAAGGCTCAGATCATCCGCCGAAAGGTAACGCGCCATGCCGCCGAAATCGGTGAGGGTCAGCCCATGGGTGCGGATTTCGGCCTGAATGCGGGGCCGCGCCAGCAGGGTCACGGCATGGCCCGCTCCGGCCAGCAGCCCGCCGACAAAGCAGCCCACCGCCCCCGCGCCCGCAACAACGATGCGGGGGCCGTCGCTCATGCGCCCAGACACCAGCGCATAATGGCTTTCTGCGCGTGCAGACGATTCTCGGCCTCGTCAAAGATCACCGAATGCGGCCCATCCATGACCGAGCTTGTCGCCTCGTCATCGCGGTGCGCGGGCAGGCAATGCATGAAGAGCGCATCCGGTTTGGCCAGTGCCATCAGCGCATCGTTGACCTGATAGCCGCGCAACTGGTTGTGCCGCCGCTCGCGCGCCGACTGCGGATCATGCATGCTGACCCATGTGTCGGTGACCACCAGATCAGCGCCCTCCACGGCCTTCTGCGGGTCGCGCTCGGTGGTATAAAGCCCGTCGAGCGCGCGCTCGGGGTCGAGCGGCTCCGGCCCGGTGAAGACAAGATCGAAGTCGAACTGCTTGGCCGCATGGGCGAAGCTTGCAAAGACGTTGTTGCCGTCGCCCGACCAAACCACCTTGCGGCCTTTGATCGGGCCGCGGTGTTCCTCAAAGGTCTGGATGTCGGCCATGATCTGGCAGGGATGCGTGCGGTTGGTCAGCCCGTTGATCACCGGAACGGAGGCATATTCCGCCATCTCCAGCAGGGTCTGCTCCTCAAAAGTGCGGATCATGATCATATCGACATAGCGCGACAGCACGCGGGCGGTGTCGGCGATGGTCTCACCGTGGCCAAGTTGCATATCGGCGCCCGAAAGCACCATGGTCTGCCCGCCCATCTGACGCACGCCCACGTCGAAGGAGACACGCGTCCGGGTCGAGGGCTTCTCAAAGATCAGCGCGACCATGTGATCTTTCAGTGGCTGGTCATCATCCGGCGCGCCGCGCGGGCGGCCATTGCGCGCGGCTTTCATGGCAGCGGCATTGTCGATGATCTGCCGCAGATCGGCGGGGTCGGTTTGGTGGATATCGAGGAAATGGTTCATCTGTCGTCTCTGTCTTGCGGGGTCCAAGGCCACGGCCTTGAAAGCCCGAGGAATGATGGCGGTGAATGGCGCTCAGGCCGGGGTCAGGTCACGCGCGATGGCGTCGAGCCGGGTGACCGCCTCGGCGATCTCATCGTCGGAAATGGTCAGCGGCGGCAGCAGGCGGATCACATTGTCGGCGGCGGGCACGGTGATCAGCTCATGGGCATAGCCCGAGGCAACCACGTCGGCATTCGCCACCTTGCATTTCAGCCCCAGCATCAGCCCCGCGCCGCGCACCTCTTCAAAGACCTCCGGATGCTCTGCCACCAGCCCTTCGAGACGTTGGCGCAGCAGCCCCGCCTTGCGGCTCACCTCGGCCAGAAAGGCCGGGTCGGCCACCACGTCCAGCACGGCGCAACCCACGGCACAGCCCAGCGGGTTGCCGCCATAGGTCGAGCCATGGGTGCCTGCGGTCATGCCCGAGGCCGCTTTCTCCGTGGCCAGCACCGCGCCCAGCGGAAAGCCCCCGCCGATGCCCTTGGCGACCATCATGATGTCGGGGGTGATCCCGGCCCATTCATGGGCAAAAAGCCGCCCGGTCCGGCCTACGCCGCATTGCACCTCATCGCAAATCAGCAAAAGCCCGTGGGCGTCGCACAGCGCACGCATCTGTTGCAACTCGGCATCCGGCACCGCGCGGATACCGCCCTCGCCCTGTACCGGCTCAACCATGATGGCAGCAGTCTTGTCGGTGATGGCGGCCTCAAGCGCGGCGCTGTCGCCAAGGTCGAGATGCACGAAACCCGGCAGCGTCGGGCCGAAGCCTTTGGTCATCTTCTCAGACCCCGCCGCCGCGATCCCGGCGGAAGAGCGGCCGTGAAAGGCCCCGTTGAAGGCGATGATCTCGACCCGCTCGGGCTGGCCCGCCTCATAGAAATACTTGCGCGCCATCTTCACCGCCAATTCGCAGGCCTCGGTCCCCGAGTTGCAAAAGAAGGCGGTGTCGGCAAAGGTCTCGGCCACCAGCCGGTCGGCCAGCGCCTCTTGCTGTGGGATGTGGTAGAGGTTCGACGTATGCCACAATGCCTGCGCCTGATCGGTCAGCGCCTTTACCAGCGCCGGATGCGCATGGCCAAGGGCGTTCACCGCAATCCCCGCGCCAAGGTCGAGGAAACGCCGCCCATCCGCCTCGATCAGCCAAGTGCCTTCGCCTTTGACGAAGGTCAAAGGGGCGCGATTATAGGTTGGCAGAACGGAAGGGATCATCTGTTTGTCCTTGAAAGAGGGCCGTGTCACGCCGGTAAAAGGGCATGGGGCTGGCGCAGGGTCAATGGGATTTGCTTGTTTTTGAAAGGATGCAGCACGCATGCTGCGAGATCAGGCCATCACGCCGCCCCCCAACGGGGGGGGGGGGGGGCACCATGTTATCGGACGAAGCGTCGTCGGATGGAATATGTGGCGGATTTGATCATGGCTCTTGCATAGCCGCCCTGCATCCCCCACGTAAAGCCCCAATCGCAACGCCCCGCCCCCGGAGGGCATCGGCGCTTGCACCTGCGGCCCCAGAAGATAAAATAGGGGCCGATACACTGACAAAGCGGTCCGGGCTAAGGGGCCGCTTTTTAACTGGGGAACCCCGTATGTCCTGGACTGATGAGCGCGTAGAGACACTGAAAAAGATGTGGGGCGAAGGCCAGTCCGCCAGCCAGATCGCGAAAGAACTGGGTGGGGTGACGCGCAACGCCGTGATCGGCAAGGTGCACCGTCTGGGCCTGTCGAACCGCACCGCGGGCGCGCCCGCCGCCGCGGCAGCGACGGCCAAGCCGGAACCCAAGGCCAAGCCCGCAGCCCCCAAGGCCGAGGCCAAGGCAAAGCCCGCCGCCAAAGCCGCGCCCGAGCCGGAGGCCGAGGCCGCCCCCGCGCCCGAAGCTGAAGAGCCCGCCGCAGCCCCGGCGCCCAAACCCAACCTGCCCGCGCGCAAGCAGATCATCCCCGCAGGCCAACCCCTGCCGCCGCAGCCGTCGGCGAATGAGATCAGCCCAGAGGCGCTGGCCAAGGTCAGCGAAGTCGAGAAGAAGGCCAAGAAGATCGGCCTGATGGAGCTGACCGAACGCACTTGCAAATGGCCCGTGGGCGACCCGGCGACCGATGATTTCTGGTTCTGCGGCCTGCCCGTGCAGCAGGGCAAACCCTATTGCGAAGCCCATGTCGGCGTCGCCTTCCAACCGATGAGCGCCCGACGCGACCGCCGTCGCTAAAGCGGGCGGGATGGAATAAGAAAGGCGGGCGGGCTTAAATGCCCTGCCCGCCTTTTTCTTGCCAGAGGTTAAGATCAGCGCAGTTTCGGCGGTTTCGCCGGATCGCTGCCCGGGGCCATCCGAGGCGTGTTTTGCAAAGGCTCCATCTGCGGTAGGTCAAAACGCAGGCCGACGCGGGCCAGCTTCTCGACCACCGCATCATTGGGGCCGAAGAAGCCGACATCCATCGCCCCGGCCTCGATCCCCGAAAAGGTCAGCGCCTCGGACGCCGCGCGCACCAGCGCGTCTTGCGCCCGGGGGATCGCCCCGACGAAGGCCAGCAGATGCCCCCGCCCGCCGCCGCTATATTCGACGCCGACAAGGAAAGCCCCTGCCGCCATGCCCGTGGCCGTGGCAAGCTTTGCGTCAATCGCGGCGATCAGCGTCTCAGGCAGCCCCTGCGGCGGGAACAGGCGGTCGATGCCTGCCTCCACCTCGCCCGGCGCATGGGCCAATGTGCTGCGCAGCCAGTCCATCGCCTCGGCAGGCAGCAGGATCTCGGACGGGGCCACACCGATATTGACCGCCATGCCCAAGGGCTGCCCCTCCAACATCGCGGCAATCGCGCGGCCCGACAGCGCCACGTAAGGAGACGCCTCCCCCACATGGGCCGAGAGCCGCGCCGCACGGTCGAAGACCATGACATAGCTGTCGTCGAGCAGCACGGGGCTGATCTGATCGCCCTGCGGCTCATCCTCAAGCAGCATGAACAGTTCGACATCCGCGATACGCTCGTAAAACCGTAGCCGCGCCGCATCGTCGTCGGGGGCGGAGGCCATCGCGGCATGGGCTTGGTCGAGCGGGGTCGGCTCGGTCTTGGGGTCAGTTTGGCGGTCGGTCATTCATCACCTCGGACACGGCGGTGCGCAGACGGGGCAAGACCTCTTCCGCGAACCAGGGATTCTTGTTCAACCACCCGGTATTGCGCCACGACGGATGAGGCAAGGCAAAGACCCCCGGCGGATGATCCCGCCAGCCCGCCACGGCCTCGGTCACATTGCGAAATCCGGGCAGGTGATATTTCATCGCATAGGCCCCGATCAACACCGTGAGCCGCAGATCGGGCAGCATCTCCAGCACCGGTTTGCGCCAAGTCTGCGCACAGATACGCGGCGGTGGCAGGTCACTGCCCTTGGCGTCATAGCCCGGAAAGCAAAAGCCCATCGGCACGATGGCCACACGGTCCCGGTCATAGAATGTCGCCTCATCCAGCCCCAGCCAGTCGCGCAGGCGGGTGCCGGACATATCCCAGAAGGGTTTGCCCGCCTCATGCACCCGTTTGCCGGGCGCTTGGCTGGCGATCAGCAGCCGCGCGCCGGGTTTGAACCAGACGATGGGCCGCGGGCGATGCTGGGTGGCGGTCACCGCGAAACGCTCGGCACAAAGGCGGCAGGCCGCCAGATCATCTCGGATATCCTTCATGAGCAGGAGATAAGCGGTAGGGCCAAAAGATAAAGGGCCGCGGGCGTTAATTTCGATAATTATCGAAATAAAACTTGCATCGCGCTGACGTTTCGATATTTCTAGAAGAATGAAACAAGAATCCGCAACCCCCGCCCTCACCCTCGCCGCCAGCAGCTTTGCGGCGCTTGGATCGGAACAACGCCTTCTGGTGCTGCGCACGTTGGTGCGCGCCGGAACAGAGGGGCTGAACATCGGCACGCTGGGCGAACGCACCGGCGTTACCGGCTCGACCCTGACACATCACCTGAAACTCTTGGCCTCTGCCGGTCTGGTGAAACAGGAAAAACAAGGCCGAAGCACCATCTGCGCCGCCGTCGCCTATGAAGAGGTGCAGGCGCTGGCGAATTTCCTGCTGACCGAATGCTGCGCGGACGCAATCGAAGGCTGCACGGAGCATAACCATGGCTGATACCACCCAAACCCTCCCCGCACTGCACCGCTTGGCCTTTCTGAAAGGCGCTTGGGGCATCACGCTGGCGCTCTTGGCGCTGATCGCGCTGCTGGATCCACCGCAGGTCGTGCCGACGGTCATCTTCGCGGCTGAAGCACTGTTGCACACCGCCCCCTTCATCGCCTTCGCGGTGCTGGCCGTGGCCTACCTCAAAGCCAGCGGGGCGGAGAGCCTGCTTGCCCGCGCGTTTGAGGGCAACCCGGCCCGGATGGTGGTGATGGCGGCGGCGCTTGGCGGCCTGTCCCCCTTTTGCAGTTGCGAGGTGATCCCCTTCATCGCCGCGCTGCTGGCGGTCGGTGCCCCGCTCGGCGCGGTGATGGCCTTTTGGCTGGCCTCCCCGCTGATGGACCTGGCGATGTTCGCGATCACCTCGGGCACGCTCGGCTTCGACTTCGCCCTGGCGAAAACCATCGCGGCGCTTGGCGTGGGCATGTTCGGGGGCTTCACCGTCATGGCCCTGTCCCGCACGCCGATTTTCAATGACCCCCTGCGCCCCCAGCCCGCGAAAAGCAGCTGCTGTTCTTCGGCCAAACCCTTCTCCGGCGCGCCGGTCTGGAAGTTCTGGCAAGAGGCCGAGCGCCGCGCGAGCTTTGCCGACACGGCGCTGACCAATGCGCTGTTCCTCGTCAAATGGCTGACCCTCGCCTATGTGGTCGAAGCCCTCATGCTGACCTATGTGCCCGCCGAATGGATCGCCAATGTCTTGGGCGGCACCGGGATCATGCCGATCATTCTGGGCGCATTCGTGGGCGCACCGGCTTACCTGAACGGCTATGCCGCCGTGCCCCTGATCGACGCGCTGCTGGCGCAAGGGATGACCCAAGGCGCGGCCATGTCCTTTGTCGTGGCGGGCGGGGTAAGCTGCATTCCAGCGGCTGTCGCGGTCTGGGCACTGGTGAAACCGCATGTTTTCGCCGCCTATATCGGCTTTGCCTTCGTCGGGGCGATCTTTGCGGGTGTGATCTGGCAACTGGTCGCGTGACCGCGTCGGACGGACGATCCGAATGCGGGGGCGGTAGAAATGCCGCCCCCTTTTCCGTTTGAGATTGTCACTGGGGCGAAGGCCGATGTCGCTCGCGCCGAGAGGCCGGGGCAGCGAAACGCGCCTGACTTAGGCCGCCGCGCGCTCCCCGCGTGGCTTCTCAGAGGTCTCATCCCCAATCGGCCCCTCACCATTCACCATGTCCTTGACGTGCATCCCATGGGCCAATTCCTTCCCCGTACCGTTGCCCAAGGGCATATCGATATAGAAGGTCGTGCCGGGGCCGTCGTTCTTGAAATAGTCGATCTGCCCACCCAAGGCTTCGATGATCCGTTTGGAGATGTTCATCCCCAGCCCGGTGCCGCCCACGGCCCGCTGATCAGAGGAATCGATCTGCGAGAATTCGTCAAAGACTTTCTCGCGCTCGGATTCGGCAAGGCCGATCCCCTCGTCGATCACGCTGATCCGCACCTTGTCGCCGAGGTTGACCGAGGTCACCTTGACCGTCGACCCCGCGGGCGAGAATTTGGCCGCGTTCGACAGAAGGTTGGACATCACCTGTTGCAGCCGCTTTTCGTCGGTGGCGATCCCCGCAGGCTCCGACGGTTTGGCATAGCGCAGCGTCACGCCAAGGTTACCCGCAAAGGACTGGTTCAGCTCGATCGCGTCTTCGATGATGGTCTGCACTTCAAGCGGCTCGATATCAAAGCTGACCTTGCCCGCCTCAAACTTCTGCAGGTCGAGGATCTCGTTAATGATCGACGTCAGCCGCGCCGAATTGCGCTGCGCGATCTTCAGAACCTTCTCCATCTGCGGGGTCATCTCGCCCAAAACTCCGGCGCAGGCCATGTCGAGCGACCCTTTGATCGAGGTCATCGGCGTGCGCAGCTCATGGCTGATGGTCGAGACGAACTCGGTCTTCACCTTAAAGGCGATTTTGGTTTTCTCATGCTCGACCTTCAACTCTTCGAGTTGGCGCAGGTTGGTGCGGTACATCTTCAAAAAGATGCGAGAGCAATCGACGATGAAATAGAGCACGAAGACCACGGTGAACAACTGGGTCCAAAGCTCGGATTCGATGCTTGCCCCCGTGCGCACGATGTCCCAGATCGGGATGAAAAGGAATGTCACACCATAGATCGCAAGCCGCAGCATCAACACCGGCAGGATATGATGGTTGTTCATCGAGGCGAAGAGCGCCGCCGCGAAAAGGAAGAACAGCGGCAGGAAATGCGTCGTCGCCCCCTGCTGCAGCGCAATCCCAAGAGCGAAATAGCTGATCACCCCGGCGCTCAGCACCGTGCCGATATAGATCCGGTTCATGAACAAACGCGCCAAACGTGGGCTGCGCCCCCGCCAGCGGGTGATGCGCAGGAAAAGCAGATAGTCGAAAGTCTCGGAAATCGCGATCAGGATTACGGTCGAGATCGACAGCCACAGATCATAGTAGAACGCAGATAAGCAAATGGCCGCCGCAAAGATCATCTGCCGCTGCCAAAACAGGTTGACGCCGACTTGGGAGTAGTCCCGCATCTGCTGCACCTTAGTCGCGTCTGCCAGATGCGGCGTATGAATCGGGCCGTATGTTACTTTTTCCTGCGACATCGCTCTCGTTTTCTTCGGTCGGCTGCTCGAATGCCGGCATTCTGCCGACAAACGCTCTTAACATGTTGCATTTCAGCATCGAAGCACATGTTAGACGCGATCATCTTCCTTTCTACACCCGGAAATGGGACATAAGTATGGCCATTTCATGCAACTAGAGGTTAGCCTCTTGATAAGAGGTATTTTTACAGCGAATTTTTGAGGTCCAACATGAGTCTGCAAGGACGGAGCTTCAGTGGAAAATCTTGGCAGGATGTTCTTCCCGAACTGACCCCACAGGACGCTAAGGCGTTGGAAGTAAAGAACAACCGCTTTCCGCGAAAGCTGCTTGGCAGCAAATCGACAGAGACTGACCCCTATAGCCCCGAAGCCCTTGCGCGGGCCAACCCCTATATGCGTGCCACAACTTTGTCATTTTTGAACATGCACCAGCATGGGGAATTGTTCGTTAATTTCCTCCGGGCGCGGCGCCGAATCTTCATCGACGACAAGCAATGGGATCTCCCTCAGGTTGATGGGATGGAGTTTGACCAATACGACACGCCCCGCGCCCGCTGGATCGTTCTGCACGAATATGGCGAGGTCATGGGCGGCGTGCGCCTGATGCCCACCACTTCGACCTGCGCGCAATACAGCTATATGCTGCGCGACGCGCAACTGGGGATGCTGCCGGACATTCCGCAGGATGTGCTGTTCTTCAAAGCCCCCGTGCGCGACGACATCTGGGAAGCGACCCGTCTTTTCCTGACCAGCGCGGTCCCCGCGCAGCGCCGCATCGCCGTGCAGCGTATGCTGATGAACCAGATGGCCGGCGCCGCCTATGCCATGGGCGCAAGCCATGTTCTGGGCATCGTGCCCGCCACCTTCAGCCGCTGGATGACCCGGCTTGGGCTGATGAGCGCCGTGCCCGTCGGCCCGGTGCAAAACATCGACGGTGACCGCACGCAGGCGGCCTTGATGAACGTCAGCTACATCGGCGAGATGGCCCCGACCGAGAGCACCCACACGCTGCACTGACCCCGCGCGGGCGCGGGGCGACATGCCCTGCCGCCATGCCCCTAACCCCCGCAGGATTCCCGCCCTGCGGCAACAGTTTTTACCGCCGCCGCACTGCCCTGCGCGGCGGCCTGTCCCAGTGAACGCCTGCGTTTCGACATATTGTGGTCAAATTCCGTGAATAAACGGTTATGATACCTCTGATGCCAGAGGCGCCGCGACGCCCCGCTTAGCACCAACCGGAGCAGCGAATGCTGGAATTTGAAAATGTGTCCAAGTCCTTTTGGACGGGATCGCAGCACAAGGTCATTCTTGACCGGGTGTCTTTTCGCGTGGAGCTTGGCAACTCTTTGGGCATTCTGGCCCCCAACGGCACCGGCAAAACGACCCTGATCAACATGATGGCGGGGCTGGAAAAACCCGACGAAGGAGAGATCAGGCGCGGCTGTAACATCTCGTTTCCATTGGGATTTATGGGCGGCGTGGTCAATAAGGTTTCTGCCATGGAGAACGCCCGCTATATCGCGCGGCTCTATGGGCTCGACCCCGATTACGTGGAAAGCTTTTGCCGCTGGCTCTGCGGTCTGGGGGAGTATTTCGATCAGCCGCTCGGCACCTATTCCGCCGGGATGCGGGCGCGCTTCTCTTTCGCGCTGATGTTGGCGCTGGATTTTGATATCTATCTGATTGACGAAGGCATGCCCGGCACGACAGACGTGGAATTCAACCGCAAGGCGGGCGATATTCTGAAAGAACGGCTGCGCACCACGACGATCATCATCGTCTCGCATCAGGCCCATACGCTTGAGAAATTTGCCCGCTCCGCCGCTGTCCTTCTGGATGGCAAGCTACATATGTTCGACACCTTGGAAGAAGCGAAACAGCTCTATGACTACGAAACCCAAGGCTAGAAAATTCCGCATCCGCAAGGCGCCGCCCCCCTCCAGCGGCAGCGCCGCGCCGAGCAGCGCCGAGAAGGCGCAGGCCGCCCAGAGCGATGCCGAAAAGGCCGCGCGCAAGGCCAAACTGCGCGCCGTTGCGGATGCGACCGAGGTAGAGCCCTCGCACAGCAAGGAAGCCTTGGAACACGCCGCGCGCAGCGGCAAAGCCCCCCATTCCGAGAACGCCCGCTCGGGCGAGGTGTCCTCTGCCAATGAAGTTTCGGCCGAGCAGGATATCGACGCGATCCGCCGCGAGGGGCTGACGGGCCGCCAATTGCGCATGGCGCGCCGCGTGGCGCAGAAACACGGGTTGGCGCCGACCTCGGATTTCGACGCGGTGCGCCTTTTGCGGGCCAAGGGGATCGACCCGTTTCAGCGGTCCAACATGCTGGAACTCGTGGTGCCGCAGTCGGGCGATCCGGCGGGCAGCGGTCTGCCCGCCACCCGCGGCCAGCCCGGCGATCCGAAGGTGCAACTGCCCCAGACCACGCCCCGCGGCCCGCGCGGCCTGCCCTCGACCGATGTCAGCCCCGCCGAACGCCGCCAGCGCGAGATCTCGGACATTCAGCGCGACATCACCCGCCGCCGCCGCCGCAAAGCGGCCATGCTGCTGGTCCGGCTCGCCTTTTTCGTCATGCTGCCGACTATTGCCGCGGGTTACTATTTCTACAAAATCGCCACGCCGATGTATGCCACCGAAAGCCAGTTTCTGATCATTCAGAACGAAGGTGGCGGCGGTTCCAGCCCCTTTGGCGGGCTGCTGCCCACGCAATTCGCCAATAGCGCCGACAGCATCGCCACGCAGGCCTATCTGCAATCGAAAGACGCGATGCTGCGGCTCGACGAAGACGCAGGGTTTCGCGCCCATTTCGCCGATCCTGAGATCGACGCCATCCAACGGCTTTCGGAGAACCCCAGCAACGAAGAAGCCTACAAGACCTACAAGAAGAACGTCAAAATCGGCTACGACCCGACCGAAGGCGTGATCCGGATGGAGGTGATCGCCGCCGATCCCGAGGTCTCGGAACAATTCTCGAAACGTCTGCTCACCTATGCCGAAGAGCGGGTGAACAACCTGAGCAAGCAAAAGCGCGAAGACGGGATGCGCGACGCGCTTGAGGGCTATGAAACGGCGTTGGAAAACCGCCGTGCAGCGCAGGAGGCGCTGATCAAATTGCAGGTCGACAACAACGTCGACCCCGAGGCGATGATCGCCTCAATCCGCACACAGATCACCAATTACGAGACCCTGCTGATCGAAAAGGAACTCGAACTCGCCGCCCTGCTCGACAACCAGCGCCCGAACCAAGCCAAGGTCGATGGCGCGCGCGGTGATGTGCGACGGCTGCGCGAGCAGCTTACCAAACTACGCGAGCGGATGACCGCCGCCAGTGAAGGCGAAAACTCGCTGGCGCAACAGGCCGTCGCCGCACAGCTTGCGCAGGCCGATCTGGCCTCTGCCGACATGGTGCTGCAAAGCGCGCAAACCGCAATGGAACAGGCCCGAACCGAGGCTGGGCGGCAGGTCCGCTACCTCACTGTGGCGGTCAACCCCGTCGCCCCGGACGAGGCGACCTACCCGCGCAAGTTCGAAAACACGATATTGGCTTTCCTTATCTTTGCAGGCATCTACCTGATGTTATCCCTGACAGCGTCCATTCTAAGAGAACAGGTAACTTCATGACCCAGCTGCGCATCGGCAATCTGACCGTCGGCAATGATCGTCCCCTCACCGTGATCGCTGGCCCCTGCCAGTTGGAGAGCGAAGACCACGCGCAGATGGTCGCGGGGGTTCTGAAAGAAGCCTGTGACGCCGCAGGCGCGCAGTTCATCTTCAAGGGCAGCTATGACAAGGCCAACCGCACCTCCCTTTCGGGCAAGCGCGGGCTGGGCATCGAGAAGGGGCTGCAAGTCCTGCAATCTGTGGCGCGTGCCAATGACGTGCCGGTGCTGACGGATGTGCATAACGAGGCGCAATGCGCGCAGGCCGGTGAGGTGGTCGACGTGCTGCAAATCCCCGCCTTCCTCTGCCGCCAAACCGACCTGCTGCTCGCCGCCGGGGAGACGGGAAAGGCGGTGAACGTGAAGAAGGGGCAGTTCCTCGCCCCTTGGGAAATGCAGAACATCGTCGACAAGATCGAAAGCACGGGCAACAAGAACATCCTGCTGACCGAGCGCGGCACGACCTTTGGCTACAACACGTTGGTTGCCGACATGCGCAGCCTGCCGCAGATGGCTCAGACCGGCTATCCGGTGGTGATGGACGCCACCCACTCCGTCGCCCAGCCGGGCGGCAAGGGCGGCTCTTCGGGCGGTCAGCGTGAGTTTGCCCCTGTCATGGCCCGCGCCGCGGCTGCCATCGGTGTGGCGGCGATCTTCATGGAAACCCACGAAGACCCCGACCGCGCGCCCAGTGACGGGCCCAATATGATCTACCTCGATCAGATGCCGGGGCTGATCAACCTGTTGATGCAATTCGACGCGCTGGCCAAAAGCCATCCGCTGACTTTCTAAATTTATCTTAAAAAGCGAGTATTTGACGTGAGCAAACCGGCCTCCACCGTGACCCCGAACACTTGGGAATTTCTCCGCGATGCGATGATCACCCCGACAGGCTTTCGCGAGTATGACGCGCGTTGGAAATACCCCGACGACATCAACCTGCCCGGCATCACCGCCCTTGGCCTCGGCCTTGGCATGCAGATGCATGCGCGCGGGATCGAGCCTGTCATCGCCGTGGGCAATGACTATCGCGACTATTCGCTCTCGATCAAAAACGCGCTGATGCTGGGGCTGATGCAGGCCGGGATCACGGTCAAGGATATCGGCCCGGCGCTTTCCCCAATGGCCTATTTCGCCCAGTTCCACCTCGATGCCCCCGCCGTTGCCATGGTCACCGCCAGCCACAACCCGAACGGCTGGACCGGCGTGAAAATGGGCTTTCAACGCCCCCTGACCCACGGCCCCGATGAGATGGCCGAGCTGCGCGACATCGTGTTGAATGGCCGGGGCGAGCGGCGTCCGGGCGGGGGTTATGAGTTCGTCGACGGCGTGCGCGAAGCCTATCTGGATGACCTTGTCGGTGACTTCAAAATGACCCGCAAACTCAAGGTCGTCTGCGCCACCGGCAATGGCACCGCCTCGGCTTTCGCGCCCGAACTCTTCCGCCGCTTGGGGGTCGAAGTCGTCGATAGCCACAACACGCTCGACTACACCTTCCCCCATTACAACCCGAACCCCGAAGCCATGGAAATGCTGCATGACATGGCCAACAGCGTCCGCGCCTCCGGTGCCGATCTGGCGCTTGGTTTCGACGGGGACGGCGACCGCTGCGGCGTGGTAGATGACGAGGGCGAAGAGATTTTCGCCGATAAGATGGGCGTCATCATGGCCCGTGATCTGGCCAAGCTGCACCCAAACAGCACCTTCGTCGCCGATGTGAAATCCACCGGTCTCTTTGCCTCGGACCCTGAGTTGCAGAAACACGGGGCCAAGGCGGACTATTGGAAAACCGGCCATAGCCACATGAAACGCCGGGTCAAAGAACTGGGCGCGCTGGCGGGCTTCGAAAAGTCCGGTCACTACTTCTTGGCCGAGCCAATTGGCCGGGGCTATGACTGTGGCATGCGCGTGGCGGTGGAAATCTGTAAGCTGATGGACCGCAACCCCGACAAATCCATGTCGGACCTGCGCCGCGCCCTGCCCCAGACCTATTCGACGCCCACCATGTCGCCCTATGCCTCGGACACCGAAAAATACGACATCCTCGACCGGATCGTGGAAAAGCTTGTCGCCAAGGCCGATGCCGGGGAGAAGATCGGTGGCCGCGCGATTGCCGAGGTCATCACCGTCAACGGCGCGCGCGTCATGCTGGACAATGGCGGCTGGGGCCTTGTGCGGGCCTCCTCCAACACGCCGAACCTTGTCGTGGTCTGCGAGAGCCCCGAATCCGACGCGGAAATGCGCGCGATCTTCGCCGATATCGACGCGGTGATCCGCACCGAGCCGAACGTGGGCGATTACGATCAATCGATCTGATCGCCAATTTTGGCACCAGAACGACAAAGGCCCGGGGCATCGCCACCGGGCCTTTTTTTCTTTTAAGTAGAGCGGGTTACTTCAGCGCCGCCTCGCAGAAGGCGCGAATGCGCTCGGCATCCTTCACCCCCGGCGCGCTTTCGACCCCGGAAGAGACATCGACCTGCCGCGCCCCGGTCAGAGCAATCGCCTCCGCCACATTCTCGGCGTTCAGACCGCCGGCGAGCATCCAAGGCTTGGGCCAGCGCCGCCCGGCGATCAGCCGCCAGTCAAAGGCCAGCCCATTCCCGCCCGGCAGCACCGCATCCTTGGGCGGTTTGGCATCGACCAGAAGTTGATCCGCGACGGTGACATAGTCGTTCAGCAGCGCCAGATCATCGCGATCCGCCACGCCCACTGCCTTCATCACCGGCAGCCCATAGCGCGCCTTGACCTCGGCCACCCGCGCGGGGCTTTCGCTGCCGTGCAGCTGTAGCATGTCCAGAAAGGGCACCGCCGCCAGCAACGCATCCAGCGCCGCATCGTCGGCATTGACGGTCAGCGCGACCTTGCAAATCCCGTCAGGCACGGCTTCGGTCATATGGGCCGCGGCTTCCAGCGACAGATGGCGGGGGGATTTTTCGAAAAAGACAAACCCCAGCGTGCGTGCGCCCGCCAAGAGGGCAGCGGGCACATCGGCAGGGTCGGTCAAACCGCAGATTTTTACGTTAACGTTCTCAGGCATGGGTGGGGTTTAGCCTGCTTCGTCAAGCAGCGCCAGCACCTCATCCTTGCCCTGATGCTTCTCTTCCTTGAGGCGGATCACCTCCCGCTCCAACCGACGACGCTCACGCGCTTGCCGCGCCAGTTCGGCGCGGTGGCCGTGTTCGCGGATCCACTCCCAAACGAAGCCCACCAAAAGCCCCACGATAATCCCGCCAAGGATCACGATAAAGAGCGGCAGTTCGATAGAGGGGTTCACGGCAAACCAACCTGAAATCTCGGTCGGAAGCACTTGAAGTGTCACGATATTCCGGTTCGCCAAAGCAACGGAAACCAGCGCAATCGCGAAAAGCGCGATGCAAGCATAACGAATGTAACGCATCAGCTTTTCCCGTTCAGCCGGTCACGCAACAGCTTGCCCGTCTTGAAGAAGGGCACATGCTTCTCTTCGACATTCACCGTCTCACCCGTGCGCGGGTTGCGCCCCACGCGGGCATCGCGTTTCTTAACGGAAAAAGCACCGAAGCCGCGCAATTCCACCCGGTCCCCACGCGCCATGGCGCCCGTGATCTCATCAAAGACCGTGTTTACGATCCGCTCAACATCACGCTGATAAAGATGCGGATTGTCGTCAGCGATCTTCTGGATCAGTTCCGACCGGATCATGGCACGTCCCCCGAGAATTTATTGATGTCTTACCCGACTATAGGAAATAACGCCCCACACGGGAAGGTGTTCCGCCAGCGCCGCGATAGATTTTTCGCAGCGAAACCCCTGTTTTTTCGGCTTTTTTCCGCCGCCTTTCGGCGCTGAAGGCCGCAGCGCGCGGGGATTGGGCACGACGGGCAAAACCCGCTTTGCGATTCGACCGCGCCCCCGGAACAGCAAAAGGCCCCGCATGTCGCCATGCGGGGCCTTCGCTAAGGTCACATATTCAACGCGGAATATGCTTACTCGTCGTCGCCTTTCAGCGCCGCACCAAGGATGTCGCCCAAGCTCGCGCCGGAGTCGGAAGAACCGTACTGCTGTACCGCCTCTTTCTCTTCCGCGATCTCGCGTGCCTTGATGGAGACGCCAAGACGGTGTGCTTTCGCGTCAACGTTGGTGATGCGCACGTCGACCTTGTCACCGACCGAGAAACGCTCAGGGCGCTGTTCGGCACGGTCACGGCTGAGGTCGGAACGACGGATGAAGCTCTTCATGCCTTCGTATTCGACTTCGATGCCGCCATCTTCGATGGAGGTCACGGTCACGGTCACGATCGAGCCGCGCTTCACGCCGCCTACGGCTTCGGCGAACTTGTCACCGCCGACGTTCTTGATCGAGAGCGAGATGCGCTCTTTCTCGACGTCCACTTCGGAGACGACGGCCTGAACCACGTCACCCTTGCGGTAGTCTTGGATCGCTTCCTCGCCGCGCTGGTCCCAGCTGAGGTCCGACAGGTGAACCATGCCGTCGATGTCGCCGGGCAGGCCAACGAACAGACCGAATTCGGTGATGTTCTTGACTTCGCCTTCGACTTCGGTGCCCTCGGGGTGGGTCTCAGCGAAGACTTCCCATGGGTTACGCATGGTCTGCTTGAGACCAAGGGAAACGCGACGCTTGGCGCTGTCGATTTCCAGAACCATGACTTCGACTTCTTGGCTTGTGGACACGATCTTGCCGGGGTGCACGTTCTTCTTGGTCCAGGACATCTCGGAGACGTGGACCAGACCTTCGACACCGGGCTCCAGCTCGACGAATGCGCCGTAGTCGGTGATGTTGGTCACGCGGCCGCTGTGCACGGAACCCAGCGGGTATTTCGCGCCGACCAGATCCCAGGGATCTTCCTGCAGCTGCTTCATGCCGAGGCTGATGCGGTGGGTCTCTTTGTTGATCTTGATGACCTGAACCTTGATGGTCTCGCCGATCGACAGGATCTCGGAGGGGTGGTTCACGCGGCGCCATGCCATGTCGGTGACGTGCAGCAGGCCGTCAACACCGCCGAGGTCAACAAAGGCACCGTATTCGGTGATGTTCTTGACCACACCATCGACGGTCTGACCTTCGGTCAGGTTGCCAATGACTTCGGCACGCTGTTCGGCGCGGGACTCTTCGAGGATCGCACGGCGCGATACAACGATGTTGCCACGACGGCGGTCCATCTTGAGGATTTGGAACGGCTGCTTGAGACCCATGAGCGGGCCTGCGTCGCGCACGGGGCGCACGTCAACCTGCGAGCCCGGCAGGAATGCAACTGCGCCGCCGAGGTCGACGGTGAAGCCACCTTTGACACGGCCAAAGATCGCGCCTTCGACACGCTCTTCTGCGGCATAGGCTTTTTCCAGACGATCCCAGGCTTCCTCACGGCGGGCCATTTCGCGGCTGATGACAGCTTCGCCACGCGCGTTTTCGACTTGGCGAAGGAAAACTTCGACTTCGTCGCCAACTTCGATTTTGGGGGATTCGCCGGGATCAGCAAATTCTTTCAGCTCAACGCGGCCTTCCATTTTGTAGCCGACGTCGATGATGGCTTGGCCCGCTTCGACAGCGATCACCTTGCCTTTGACGACTGTGCCCTCTTGGGGCGTGTCCATTTCAAAGCTTTCGTTAAGAAGCGCTTCGAATTCGTCCATTGCTTTGGTCATGTAGCTTTTCGTATCCTTATCAAATGTTTCTGGCCGCGCGGTTGTCTCCGCCGGTCTGGAGTTGCAATTGGTCGTTGTGGTGGCACCGTGCCGTTCTTGTCAGAAAAGCTCCGACATCAAGCACAGCGGTTGACCCGCAGCCGAACGCAAACAAAAGAGGGCCGGTTGGTACCGACCCTGCCCGTTATATCGCGCCCGAAGCTGTAACCGCCCCTTAGACAGGGCGCGTATAGGCGAATTTTGCCGCTCCTGCAAGGGCTATGGCGTGTCGGCCGGGGAATATGCGGGGTTCTGCCGGGCAAGGGTTCCGTAGCAAGCCCGGGCAAAGAGGGCAGCACAACGGATCAGGCCGAGCGCCGCGCTGCACCCTTTTCCGAGCGATCTTTACCGCCCCCCGCCGCGGTAAGCCTGCCGCTTACCCGCCCCAGCCCGCGCCCAGCCCCGGCGTGGGTTTCGGCGGATTGGCCAGATCCCCTTCGGCAAGGTCACTGCCCTGATAGCTGGCCAAATCCTCAACGAACTCCCAAAGGCGCAGAAAGGTGTCGTCGATCTTGGTCAGCACCTCCGCCACGGCGGCGGGGTTCGACCGGTCCAAGGCCGAAAGGGCGTGCATGCTGTCGGTCACCATCGGCTTGATATCCCGCGCGCATTCCTCGGTGAACCGCCGCAGAACGCTTTGCAACTCACACCGTCTTTGTTCCTGCGTGGCCACGCCCAGTTGCAGCGCGGTCTTGTGAAGCGCGTGAAAGGCGGAACGCCTCAGCGTGCTTTGAGACAGTTCATCCTTTGCGATATAGTCACTACAGCCGCCGCGCAGCGCTTCGATCGCAACCTCGCTTTGCTCTGTCCCGGTGATCATCACCGTGGCGACACCGCCGTTGCGCGGGTGGGCGCGGATCATTTGCAAACCCAGCAAACCATCCCCATCGGGCAGGGTATAGTCCAACAGGATCAAATCGAACGCCCCCTCATCCAATTGCTGGCCAAGGGCGGCAAGGCTCTCTGCCTCCGTCAGGGAGACAGGAAAGTCCAGCCCGCCGCAGAGCCGCTTGATCCGCATCCGGTCGAAGCGCTGGTCATCCACGATCAGAATACGCGCCGCCGTCACAGGTTTCGCCGCGCCATCCGCCCTATTGCCTGCACCGCTTCCGCGTTTTGCCACGCTCATCAGCCGTCCCCCTGCTTTGCCTGGGCATTTAGCCCCATGGAGCCTAACAAACGGTTAACCGCCCTCTATTCCCGCGCCGCTCTGAAAGAGGAATGTTGCGGTGGCGCGGCGGGGCCGCTACATGAGCCGCCATGAGTGATACAACACGCCCCCGCCGCAACTTCTATGGCCGCCTCAAAGGCAAGGCCCTGAAGAAGTCGCAAAAGACCTATATCGACGAAAACCTCGACGCATTGTCGCCGGGGGCCGTCGATTGGGAGAGCAATCCCGACCGCAAGCCCCTCGACCTTGATACGCTGTTTGGCGGGCGCAAGGTCTGGCTGGAAATCGGCTTTGGCGGTGGTGAGCATCTGGTGCATCAGGCCGGGCAGAACCCCGATGTGGGCATCATCGGCTGCGAGCCCTATATCAACGGCGTCGCGATGTTGCTGGGCAAAATCCGACGCGCGGGCGTGGACAACCTCGCCATTCACCCCGGTGACGTGCGCGATATGTTCGATGTGCTGCCCGAAGCCTCCATCGACCGGGCGTTCCTGCTCTATCCCGATCCTTGGCCGAAAACCCGCCACCACCGCCGCCGTTTCGTCACGCCCGAGCATCTTGAGCCGCTGGCCCGCGTGTTGAAACCCGGCGCGATCTTCCGCGTGGCGACGGATATCGAGGATTACGTTCGCCAGACGCTCGAACAGGTGCCGCAGCATGGGTTTGACTGGCTGGCCGAAGGGCCGGACGATTGGCGCGCGCCTTGGGATGATTGGATTTCGACCCGCTATGAGCAAAAGGCGCTGCGCGAAGGCCGCACGCCGCATTACCTGACCTTCCGCAAACACTGAACCGCGCCGCCTGATCGCCAGCCATCGCACGCGCGGCGATGGACGCTGCCGCCCGCCTGCGATAATAGGAACCTTGAGCAGATCAGAGGTACCTCATGTCCAGTCACGGCAGCCCCATTCCCATGTCATCGCGCGCCTGCGGGCCGCTTAGCGGCATCGCCGAAGTGCCCGGCGACAAGTCGATCTCGCACCGCAGCCTGATCCTTGGCGCCATGGCCGTGGGCGAAACCACGATCACCGGGCTTTTGGAAGGGCAAGACGTGCTCGACACCGCCAAAGCCATGCGCGCTTTCGGAGCCGAGGTGGTCGACCATGGCGGCGGCTCCTATTCCGTGCACGGCGTGGGCGTCGGCGGTTTCGCCGAGCCTGACAATGTGATCGACTGCGGCAATTCCGGCACTGGCGTGCGGCTGCTGATGGGGGCGATGGCGACCTCTCCGATCTCGGTGACCTTCACCGGCGATGCCAGCCTCAACAGCCGCCCGATGGCGCGGGTGACCGATCCGCTGGCGCTGTTCGGCACGCAATCGGTGGGGCGCGCCGGGGGCCGCCTGCCGATGACACTCGTGGGCGCGGTCGAGCCTGTGCCGGTGCGCTACACCGTGCCAGTGCCTTCGGCGCAGGTGAAATCCGCGGTGCTGCTGGCGGGGCTGAATGCGCCGGGCAAAACCGTGGTGATCGAGGCCGAGGCCACCCGCGACCATACCGAGCGGATGCTGGCAGGATTTGGTGCCGAGATCACGGTCGAAGAGACTGACGAAGGCCGCGTCATCACCCTGACCGGCCAGCCCGAGTTGAAGCCGCAGCATATCGACGTGCCGCGCGACCCCTCCTCCGCCGCCTTCCCCGTCTGCGCCGCACTGATCGTGCCCGGCTCGGACGTGCTGGTGCCGGGCATCGGCCTGAACCCGACCCGCGCGGGGCTGTTCACCGCCCTGCGCGAGATGGGCGCGGATCTGACGTATGAAAACGAACGTACCGAGGGCGGCGAGCCCGTGGCCGACCTGCGTGCGAAGTTCTCGCCCAACCTCAAGGGCATCGAAGTGCCGCCCGAACGGGCTGCCAGCATGATCGACGAATACCCCGTGCTCTCGGTCGTGGCGGCCTGCGCCACGGGCGAGACCGTGATGCGCGGCGTCAAGGAACTGCGCGTCAAGGAAAGCGACCGGATCGAGGCCATGGCCAGCGGGCTGCGCGCCAATGGGGTCGCGGTCGAGGACGGGCCCGATTGGTGGACCGTCAAAGGGCTGGGCCATGGCAATATCCCCGGTGGTGCGACCTGCCAGAGCCATCTCGACCACCGCATCGCCATGTCGTTCCTGATCCTTGGCATGGTCGCGCAACAGCCCGTGCAGGTGGACGATGGCGGACCCATCGCCACCTCCTTCCCGATTTTCGAGCCGCTGATGGCCTCCTTGGGTGCGCAGGTCGAACGGTTGCCTGCGTGACAGGCGACCGGCTGATCTGGCTCAGCCTTTGCGCTGCACTGGCCTTTGCAGCCCTCGCGGGCTTTGCCGAGACACATCTGCGCGCGGCGGGCATGGGCGTTTTGGACGGGCGGCTTCTGGGCTATGATCTGACCGAGGCGCGCGCCTATCTGGCCGCTCTCAGCCCCGCGCAGACGGCGCTGTATCTCGGCCAGTTCCGGCTGGCCGACACCGCCGTCCCCGCCCTTCTGGCACTGGCCTTGCTGCTGTGGTTCCGGCGCTGGTCGGCGGGCGGGCTGCGGCTGGGGCTGACGCTAGCCGTGGCGCTGTATCTGGGGGCGGATTACACCGAAAACATGCTGATCGGACGGCTGGTCGAATTGGGGCCGGACCGGATCACCGCACAGGCCGTCGCAACGGCGAGCCTGTTCACAGTGGCGAAATGGGTGATACTGGCGGGCTGTTTCACGGCGGCCCTGCTGCTTGGCCTGCGGGCCCGGAACAAAAGGAATTTGCAATGACAGATAACAGAACCAACGGCATCACCGTTGCCATCGACGGCCCCGCGGCGGCGGGCAAAGGCACCGTGGCCAAGGCGGTGGCGGCGCATTTCGGCTTCGCGCATCTCGACACCGGGCTTTTGTACCGCGCGGTCGCGGCCAAGACCCTCACCGGGATGGACCCCGAGGAAGCGGCCCGGACCCTCGCCCCCGTCGATTTGGAAGACCCCAGCCTGCGCAGCCCCGAGGTGGCGCAAGAGGCCAGCAAAGTGGCCGTGATCCCCGCGGTGCGTGCCGCCCTCGTGCGGTTCCAGCGCAGCTTTGCCACCCGCGCGGGCGGTGCGGTGCTCGACGGGCGCGACATCGGCACGGTGATCTGCCCCGACGCGCCGGTCAAACTCTTCATCACCGCCAGCCCCGAAGTGCGCGCACAGCGCCGTTTCGCCGAACTGTCGGGCAAGGGGATCGAGACCAGCTATGAAGACGTGTTGGAGGACGTGCGCCAGCGCGACCTGCGCGACATGAGCCGGGACCAAGCGCCGCTGAAACCTGCTGAGGACGCCAAGCAGATCGACACGACGGAAATGGCGATCGAAGATGCGGTGGCCGCCGCCGTGGCCTTGGTCGAGGCGAAACGGGGCTAACCCCGCTGCAAAAAGGTGGGCGCTGTCGCCCACCCCCTTGATACTTATACAGCCGCTTTCAACTGATCGACCAGATCGCGGCGCTCCCAGCTGAAACCGCCATCCGCGTCGGGCGCGCGGCCAAAGTGGCCATAGGCCGCCGTGCGCTGGTAGATCGGCTTGTTCAATTGCAAATGCTCGCGAATGCCGCGCGGGGTCAGGTCGATGATCTGGCGGATCGCCTTTTCGATCGCCGCGTCATGGACGTCACCGGTGCCATGGGTGTCGCAATAGATCGACAGCGGCTCGCTCACCCCAATCGCATAGCTAAGTTGGATGGTGCATTTGTTCGCCAGCCCCGCCGCCACGACGTTCTTGGCCAGATAGCGCGCCACATAGGCCGCCGAACGGTCGACCTTGGTCGGGTCTTTGCCCGAGAACGCCCCGCCGCCATGCGGTGCGGCCCCGCCATAGGTGTCGACGATGATCTTGCGCCCGGTGAGGCCCGCGTCGCCATCCGGCCCGCCGATCACGAAAACGCCGGTGGGGTTCACGTGCCAGACGGTGTCGGCGTCGATCCACCCCTCGGGCAGAACCTCGCGAATATAGGGCTCCACGATCAGGCGGATATCGGCGCTGGTCTGGCTTTCGCTCTCATGCTGGGTCGACAGCACGATGGAGCTTACGCCGACCGGCTTGCCGTTCTCGTAACGCACCGAAAGTTGGCTTTTCGCATCGGGCCGCAGGGTCGGCTCGGTCCCGTCTTTGCGCACCTCGGCCAGACGGCGCAGGATCGCATGGGCGTAGTGGATCGGTGCGGGCATCAACTCGGGCGTCTCATCGGTGGCAAAACCGAACATGATGCCCTGATCGCCTGCGCCCTCTTCCTTGCCATCGGCGGCATCGACGCCTTGAGCGATATGCGCCGACTGCGGGTGCAGCAGATTGGTGATCTCACATGTCGCGTGGTGGAACTCATCCTGCTCGTAACCGATGTCTTTGATGCAGGCGCGGGCGATATCCTCAACACCCGCCAGATATTCATCGAGCTTGGCCTTGTTGGCCAGCCCGACCTCGCCCCCGATCACGACGCGGTTGGTGGTGGCAAAGGTTTCGGCGGCGACCCGCGCTTCGGGTTCCTCGCTGATGAAAGCGTCGAGGATGGCATCGGAAATCCGGTCGCAGACCTTATCCGGGTGCCCCTCGGAAACGGATTCCGAAGTGAAAGTATAGTTCTGACGGGACATGTAGTGCTCCAATAAAAATTACGCACCACGTCAGGAAGCCGTTGTGGTGCTCTCCCAACGGCTTAGACAACCGCTGGTGGATGGTCAATCGGCATTCCCCGGGCTGCGACGGCGGGCCACGGCAAGCCCGCCAAGGCAGAGCGCCAGCAGCAGCGTCAAAGGCAAATCGCCGCTGCGGCTGTAAAGCGTGGGCGCCAGCGGCGCCGGCAGCGGCGCGTCGATGAAGCCTGCGGAATTGAGCGGCAGCGACGCGATCACCCGCCCCTGCGGGTCGATCATCGCCGAGATGCCGGTATTGGCCGCGCGGGCCATGGGCAGCCCCTGTTCGATCGCGCGCATCCGCGCTTGGGCCAGATGCTGGCGCGGGCCTGCGGCCTTGCCGAACCAAGCGTCATTGGTCACCTGCATCAGGAAGGCGGGCCGGGCCGGGGCGGCGTTCACATCATGGGCAAAGACGGCCTCGTAGCAAATCAACGGCAATGCGACGCCGAGCGGCCCGATATCCAAAACCTGCGCGCCCGGGCCGCTGGAAAAGCCGTTCCCCTCCTGCGCGGCGAGGCCGTGGATGCCGAAACGCCCCATCAGATCCCCCAAGGGCATGTATTCGCCAAAGGGCACGAGGTGATGTTTGTCATAAAGCTGATCGACCGCGCCGCCTTCGTCCAACACAACAAGCGAGTTGAAATAGCGCATGTTCGACCGGCGCTGCACGCCCAGCACCACTGGCACGTCCGAGGCCGCGCCGATCTCATCCAAGGCGCTTCCGGCCATGTCCAGCGACCAGGGGATCGCGGTCTCGGGCCAGATCACCAGATCGGGGGCGGCGCCTTCGTCTTGCGGCGCGGCGGCGGTGTAGTCGAGTTGGCGGGAGAAATAGAATTCGAAGGTATCGGGGTTCCACTTATCCCGCTGCGCGGCATTGGGTTGCACCAAACGCACCACATTCTCGGTCAGCACCGCAGGCGGCGCTTGCGGGGGCAGCAGCAACAGCAGCACCGTCGAGAAGGCCAGCACCCCCTGCCCCAACCGCAGGCTCAAAGGGCCACGCAGCAGCAGGATCGCGGCGATGGCGAATAGCCAGAGGTTCAGCGCATAGGGGCCGACCCAGGCGAGCCCCTGCCCCGCCATCACGCCGACAAGTCCTTGAGCGGGCATGGCCCATGGGAAGCCGGTGAAGACATAGGCGCGCAGCAGTTCAACCGCCGCCCAAGTCAGCGCCAGCGCCAGCCCGCGTTTCGGCGCGATCCAACGGGCAAGGCCAAAGGCCAGCCCCCAGAACAGCGCCATGCCAGCAGCCAGCAGGATCAGCGCAAAAGGCGCCATCCACCCATGCCGCGCCACATCGACCATGAAGGGCGATACGATCCACTGCAGCGCATGCAGAAAATAACCAAAGCCAACGCCCCAGCCCAAAAGCGCCGCGCGCATCGGCCCGCCGGATTGCGCCCGAAACAGCCAAAACGCCGCCACCAGCCCGGCAAAGAGCAGAATAGGCAGCTCATAAGGCGCTTGCCCGAAGGCTGCGATGGCCCCGGCGAGGGGGGCCAGCAGCAACCGGCCCCGCATCGCCAGCCGTTGCCTCATCCCCCGGCCCCTTGGGTGCGGACCCGCAGCCGTTTGATGCGGCGCGGGTCGGCGTCGATCACCTCGAACTCCGGCCCATCGGGGTGCAAGACCACCTCGCCCCGCGCGGGCACGCGGCCCGACAGCATAAAGACCAAGCCGCCGAGCGTGTCGATCTCTTCTTCGTCGACGGTCTCATGGTCGGTCAGGGAATGGCCAATCTCAGCCTCGAAATCCCCCAGCGGGGTCTTGGCAAGCGCGAGATAGGTGCCGGGCTTTTCGACTGTCCAATAGGTGCCCTCGTCCACGTCATGTTCGTCTTCGATCTCACCGATAACCTGTTCGATCAGGTCTTCAATGGTCACAAGCCCGTCGACACCGCCATATTCGTCGATCACCAAGGCCATATGCCGCCGCTCGGCCTGCATCTTGGTCAGCAGCACGCCGATGGTCATCGACGGCGGCACATAGACCAAGGGCCGCAGCAGTGTGCGCAGATCGAACTTGGTGTTTTTGCCATTGAACCCGTGGTTTAGCGCAAGGTCTTTGAGGTGGACCATGCCCACGGGCGTATCGAGCGTGCCATCGTAGACCGGCAGGCGGGTCATGCCGCTTTCCTTGAAGACCGAGACCAGCTCATCCAGCGTGGCGCTGACCGGCACGGCGGTGATATCCGCCTTAGGGATCGCCACGTCATCGACCCGCATTCGGCGCAGGTTCATCATGCCATGGCCCGTGGGCCGCTCGGCCTCTGCCGAGGTTTGTGGCGTGTCCTCCTCGCTGTCCGATGGGCTTAATGCCTCGAACACCCGAGAAAAGAAATTGCCGGTGCGCATCGCGCCATCGTCCGGCTGCTCATGTCTGTCTTCATCTGTCAGCGCGCTCTGCGCCGCGTCAGATGATCCGTCTGTATCGCCCATTGGGTCCCGTCTGTGTTACAAAGCCCCTCAAGGCCCATTTTCCTTATATGGGTCATCATAACCCATTTTGCCAAGTATTTCGCGCTCCAACCCCTCCATCAACGTCGCGTCGGGGTCATTTTCATGGTCATAGCCCAGAAGATGCAACAGCCCGTGCACGATGAGATGGGTCACATGGGCATCTAATGGCTTCTCCGCCGCCTCGGCTTCGGCGGCGCAGGTCTCGAAAGCCAAGGCGATGTCGCCCAGTTCGAGCATCCCGTCAATGCCGGGGGTGACGGGCAGCGGATCGCCGCCCGGGGTGACCGCCCCGCGTTCCTCGGCAGGCCAACTTAGCACGTTGGTCGCCTTGGCCTTGCCGCGAAAGTCTTCGTTCAGCGCAGCGATGCGGGTGTCGTCGCAGGCCAGCAGGGTCATCTCGGCGGTTTTGGCATCAAGGCCGAGATGGCCCAAAGTGGCGCGTGCCGCAGCATGGGCGCGCGCCTCAAGGTCGACCGCCGCCCAGCGGTCGTCTTCGATCACGATGTCGAAATCTTCCAGCATCACGTCAAGCGGCACCGCTATCGGCCTCATAAGCCTCAATAATCGCGGCGACCAGCGGGTGACGCACCACATCTTTAGAGGTGAAGTAGTTGAAGCTGATGCTGGGGATTTGCTTGAGCAGCCGCTCCGCGTCCTGAAGCCCCGATTGCACCCCGCGCGGCAGGTCGATCTGGGTGCGGTCGCCGGTGATCACCATGCGCGAGTTCTGCCCCAACCGGGTCAGAAACATCTTCATCTGCATCGAGGTGGCGTTTTGCGCCTCGTCCAGCACCACGAAGGCATTTGAGAGCGTGCGCCCCCGCATGAAGGCCAGCGGCGCAATCTCGATCCGCTTTTCCTCCAGCAGTTTGGCCAGTTGCTTGCCCGGCAAAAAGTCGTTCAGCGCGTCATAGAGCGGTTGCATGTAGGGGTCGACCTTGTCCTTCATGTCGCCCGGCAGATAGCCCAGCTTCTCGCCCGCCTCGACCGCGGGGCGGCTGAGGATGATCCGGTCGACATGGCCGCCGATGAACATCGACACGCCCACGGCGACGGCGAGGTATGTCTTGCCGGTGCCCGCAGGGCCGATGCCGAAGGCCAGCTCATTGTCAAAGAGCGACTGCACATAGGCTTTTTGCGCATCGGTGCGCGGCTCAACCCGTTTTTTGCGGGTCTGGATTTCGATCGCGTCCGAGATCGGCATCTCCAACTGGTCGCCCTGACGCACGCCGGTGCCCGCGCCGGAATTGCCCATGCGCAGCAGACCGTCCACATCCGCAGGCTCAACCGCGCGGCCACTTTCCAGCCGGAGATAGAGCGCATTGAGCAGGCTCTCGGCCTTCTCAACAGCCTCGGCTTCGCCCAGAATTTGCAGGTGATTGCCGCGCCGGATGATCTGCACCTCAAGCGATTTTTCGATGGCCGCCAGATGCGCGTCATAGGCGCCGCAGAGGTCGATCAAAAGGCGGTTGTCGGGAAATTCCACCACCCGTTCGGCCGCGGTTTCCGGTGTCATCAGATCAGTTGAAGGCAATGCGCGTATCCTTTGTGAAGCACTGAATGTTGAAATAGTCAGACCGGACCGAATTACCAACCCGTCGCGACAAAAAGGGCCGAAGCGCAACGCGCTCCGGCCCGGGGTCTGTGATATGGCCCGCCAAGGTCAGTTCGGGTCTTTGATGTTGGAGCCGCCTTTGAAGTGGCCCGCGGTATGTGTCGGCGGCGCCACGCCCGAGCAGACCGGCTTGCCGAATTTATCAAGCCGCGCCGAAAGATAGCCCTCGACCCCGTCGTCGATGATCCAGTGGTCGCACCCGTTGGGATCGACCCAGATGCCCGCCTGAAGCTGGCTCAGATGCTTTTTGTCGATGCCCCGGTCAAAGGTCTTGTCCGAAGGGTAGCCCCGGCCCAAACCGCCTTCGTAATCGGTACAGGCCGAAAGGCCGACGGCACAGGCTGTGACCATGAGAAGTTTCGTCTTAATCACTTTTACGGCCCCTTCAGCGAATGCAGATGATTTCGACACGGCGGTTCTTAGCCATGTTCGCAGCGGAATTGTTCGGCACGGCGGGCATCCGTTCGCCATAGCCCCGCACATCGGCGATTCTAGCGCCGACTTGGTTGGCGATGCGCGCCACGGCATTGGCCCGGTTGTAGGACAGGCGCATGTTATAGGCGTCCGACGCGCGGCTGTCGGTATGGCCGGTAATGATATAGGACACCGCCCCGGTCGACTGGAAGAAATTCGCCAGACGCGCCCGGCCCTGCGGCGAGATGCTGTATTTGTCGGTGGCAAAGAACTGATCCGCCTCCATCACGCCGCAGACATCGCCGCGGCGGCAGACCGGAATGCCCTGACGGGTGGTATGCGGGGTCATATAGCCCTCGGCCCCGTCATCCATGACCCAATGTTCACAGCCATCCGGGTCTACCCAGATGGTCGGCGTGTAAACGCCTTTGTCACGGCCCTGTTGCGAGGGTGTCTGCGCATCGGCCGAGGTGCTGGCCACGGTCAGCGCCGCTGCCATCGTCAGGCTGGCCATGGCGCGCAGTGCTTTGGAAATAGTGGGTCCCACAGCGTTTGTCCTATTCTAATTTCTGGTTCTTATCTTTGGCAAATGCGACCCCTCCCCGGACCCGCGCCTTTTGAGTATAGGGTCAGGTTAGGTAAAAACGGTCTCGCTGTGAAGCTGTGAAATCAACATTTTGTGGCCGAACCTTGCCGCATTACAACGAATCCGCCGCGCGATAGCGGCAAATCGGCTTTAAAGGACGGCCCCGCTTCCTTGCCCCGATGCGCCGAAAAACCACCATTAAATACGGTCCGGCGACAATCACACACGAGCCAGTGGGATTGTTCGCAGGCAGCACCCCCTGCCATTGAATTTTCTTGAAAACCGCACCTTTAGACCTAAACCTCATTCCATCGGATCGCGAGGGTGGGACTTCGCGCGGCTTTGCCGATCTCGACTGCTGCAATGAAAACTGGGGGACCAACTTATGATGAAAACGCTACTCGCCACCGCCGTCACCGGCCTGCTTGCCCTGCCCGCCTTCGCGGGAGGTGTGAAATACGCCTATCACAACCAAGGAGTGGCCCATCCCACGGGCAATGTGATCCACGTCAGCTGCTACCGCGGCCCGTGGAACGACGTGATTTGGGACCGGCCAAACTCGGTCTTCGTGGATAGCCTCGTGGCCGTGGGCTATGACTTTTCCACCGCCCATGCCGTGGCCGAACGGGTCTGCCGGGATCACACACTCGTCGGCAACCCCGAGGGGCTGAAAGCGACGATGAAGCGGATTTTTGCGGATGCCGCATCGCACCGCAAACACAACTACTGAAAGACTACGGGTGCGCGGCGACGCGCACCCGTTGCTAGCCCCTTAGGACTGCGGATCAGACCAGAACGGCGGCCAGTGAATTGGTCTTGGCCTCGGTCACACGCACGCGCTGGATGTCACCAATCTGCGCCGTGCTGTCTTCGATATGTACCGCGTGCAGGTATTCCGACTTGCCCAGCATCTGGCCGGGCAAACGGCCCTTCTTCTCGACCAGAACCGACACTTCGCGGCCCACCATCGACTGCTGGATTTCCTGCTGGTGCTGGGTAATCAGCCCTTGCAGCCGCTGCAAACGGTCATCGGCCACAGCCGGATCGACCAACGGGCGTTCGGCGGCGGGCGTGCCGGGGCGGGTGGAGTATTTGAACGAATAGGCATAGCCGTAGCGCACCTGCCGGACGAGCTCCATCGTGGCCTCGAAATCCGCTTCGCTCTCTTCCGGGAAGCCGACAATGAAATCCCCCGACAGCACGATGTCGGGGCGCGCTTCGCGGATGCGCTCCAGCAGCTTAAGGTAGCTTTCGGCGGTGTGGCTGCGGTTCATTCGTTTCAGGATATGGTCGCTGCCCGATTGCACCGGCAGATGCAGATAGGGCATCAGTTCGGGGACTTCACCATGGGCCGCGATAAGGTCGTCGCCCATGTCATTGGGGTGGCTGGTGGTGTAGCGGATACGCTCCAATCCGTCGATCTTGGCCAGCGCGCGGATCAACCCGGCCAGCGTCATGCCGCCGTGATAGGCGTTGACGTTCTGACCCAGTAGCGTCACCTCGCGCACGCCGCGCTCGACCAGATCGCGCGCCTCTTCCAGCACCTTCTCGGCGGGGCGGGAGACTTCAGCACCGCGGGTATAGGGCACCACACAGAAGGCGCAGAACTTGTCGCAGCCCTCTTGTACGGTCAGGAAGGCGGCGGGGGCGCGTTTCGCCTTGGGGCGGCCCTTGAGGTGGTCGAATTTGTCTTCTGCCGGGAAATCGGTGTCGAGCGCGCTTTGCCCACCCTGCACCTTCGCCTCCATCTCGGGCAGACGGTGATAGCTTTGCGGGCCAACCACCAGATCGACGGCGGGCTGGCGGCGCATGATCTCTTCGCCCTCGGCCTGGGCCACGCAGCCCGCCACGCCGATCTTCAGATCAGGCCGCGCGTCTTTCAGCGGTTTCAAGCGGCCCAGTTCGGAATAGACCTTCTCCGCCGCCTTCTCGCGAATATGGCAGGTGTTGAGCAGGATCATATCCGCGTCATCGGCGCGGTCGGTGGTGACATAGCCTTGCCCGCCCAAGCTCTCGGCCATGCGTTCGCTGTCATAGACGTTCATCTGGCAACCATAGGTCTTGATGAACAGCTTTTTCGGTTGGGTCATGGCGGGCATCCAAGGGTTTTGACGGATTTCGGGCAGATGGCGTCGTCTAACAGCGGTGGCCGCGTCTTGCAATGCACCCGGAATTGGCCGACTTTACCAGCGGCAAATTCCAGCGGGGGCCTATGCGATATCGCGATCTCGACCAGCTTATCAAAGAGGCCCGCACGGTGCTGAACACAGGCCCCATCGCCATGATCTTTGTCGAGGATGCGGTTGAGGTCGACACCACCCTGCGCCACCATCAGCAGGCGGGGTTCGACAGCGTCGTGGCGCTGATGCCGCCCGGTTTCGACCTGCCCCGCGACCTGGAGGAAAGCGTGCTGCGGGTGGACTATGACGCCACCGCCGAAGCCGCGCTGGAGCGGGCCGTGAACCACATGATCGCGGCGGTGCCGGGGCAGTGGCTTTACTACTGCTACAACGCGGAATACCTGTTTCACCCTTTCAGCGAGACGCGCAACGTCAAGGAATTGCTGGCCTTTCACAGCGAAGAGCGGCGCGATGCGATGCTGGCCTATGTGGTGGACCTCTATGCGCTGGACCTCAAGCGACACCCCAATGCCGTCTCACTGGATCAGGCGCATTTGGACCGCTCGGGCTATTACGCGCTGGCGCGCAAGGATACGGCCCGAGACGGGCATCCCAAGGAACGGCAGCTTGATTTCTTTGGCGGGCTGCGCTGGCGGTTCGAGGAACATGTGCCGCCACAAAGCCGCAAGATCGACCGTATTCCGCTGTTTCGCGCCAAACCGGGGCTGCAGCTGCGCGGCGACCACAGGTTCAACGACGAAGAATACAACACCTACGCCTGCGAATGGCATCACAACGTCACGGCGGCGATCTGCTCGTTCCGCACGGCCAAGGCGCTGAAGCGCAATCCCGGCAGCCGCTATGACATTCCCACATTCCAATGGCATAACTCCGAGCCGTTCGAGTGGCATTCCCGGCAGTTGATGGATCTGGGTTTGATGGAGCCGGGGCAGTGGTTCTGACAGGCTCCCCTTTCAACCGACCCGCCCGTGGGAACCACGGGCATCGCCCTCCCTCCCCCCGGAGGGCGATCTTGCCATGTTTCGCCAGACGGACCGGCAAAGGTCTAGAATGACCGCCCCACATCACGCGACCGCTCATCGCCCACCAGGGTGGGCGATGCCCTCTGCGCATGGCGGCTGGCCTTTTCGACGCATGGACAAGACGCCGCCGGCATCGGTGGCCCTCTCAAACTTTCCCCCGAAGTGCGCTGCCCTTACCGCTTTACGTCCAACCGCCCAAATCCGGCGCGCGCCCAAAACCTCCTTGCACTCGCCCGCCATGCTCCTATGACGGAAGACAGCCACAACGGAGGGTCCGATGGCCGTCAACATGCTCGACACATTCATCAAACCGATGCACCGCGAGGGCATCAAATTCGTGGCGATCTTCGCCGCCGTCACGCTGGTGCTCTTCGCTATCGAAGAAGTCCTCGGCTGGATCGGCGTGGGCCTGACGATCTGGTGCTACTACTTCTTTCGCGACCCCGAGCGTGTGACTCCGGACCGGCCCGACCTGATCGTCAGCCCCGCCGATGGCATCGTCTCACTCATCGAGCCTGCGGTGCCCCCCGCCGAACTGGGCATGCCGGATGTGCCGCTGACCCGCGTCAGCGTTTTCATGAGCGTCTTTAACTGCCACATCAACCGCGCCCCGGTCGCGGGCAAGGTGCAGGCCGTGGCCTACCGGCCGGGCAAGTTCTTCAACGCCTCGCTCGACAAGGCCAGCGCCGACAACGAGCGCAACAGCCTGTGCATCCGCATGGACGACGGGCGCGACATCGCGGTGGTGCAGATCGCGGGCCTCGTGGCGCGGCGCATCGTTTGCTTCGTGAAATCCGGCGACGGGCTTGAGACCGGCGAACGCTTCGGCTTGATCCGCTTCGGCTCCCGGCTAGATGTTTACCTGCCCGAAGGCGTCGACCCGATGGTGCGCATCGGGCAGACCATGGTCGCCGGGGAAACCGTGCTGGCCGAGTTGAAACAGCCGGTTGCAGAGACCGCCCCGCTTTAGGAAAGACCCCATGCGCCCCCCTTCTGAAAAGACCGGCGCGGACCTTGCGCTGATCCAGCTTCTGCCCAATGCGCTGACGATCACCGCGATTTGCGCAGGGCTATCGGCGATCCGCTTTGGGGTGCAGGGCAACTACGTGCTGGCGGTGCAACTGATCCTTCTGGCCTGCGTGCTGGATGGCTTGGACGGGCGGCTTGCGCGGCTTTTGCGGTCTTCCAGCCCGATGGGCGCGGAACTCGACTCGCTGGCCGATTTCCTGAACTTCGGCGTGGCCCCGCCGCTGATCCTCTATTTTTGGGCGCTGCAGGACATGCGCTCGGCGGCCTGGATTTCCGTGCTGATCTATGCGGTTTGCTGCGTGGTGCGACTGGCGCGGTTCAACGTCAACGACAAGGCCGAAGCGGCCAAGGCCAAGAACGGCGATGCGGTGGGGGAATCCGGTTCTTTCTTCACCGGCATCCCCTCGCCCGCGGGCGCGCTGCTGGTGCTCTTGCCGATGACGCTGTCCTTTGCTTTTCACAATCGGCCGATCCTGCCCGACTGGATGATCTGCCTGCATATGGTGCTGATCGGTTTTCTGATGATCAGCCGCATCCCTACATGGTCTTTCAAAACCACCAAAGTCTCCCGACGCCATGTGAAATACCTGCTGGTGGGCGTGGCAATTTTCGCCGCCGCCCTGGCCACCTACGCTTGGACCACGCTCGTCGTGCTTTGCTTGGCCTATATCGGCATGGTGATCTGGGGGCTTCTGAGAGCACGGAAAACGGGTTTAACCAAAAGGAATTGAAATGGACATCAAGGCGGTCGAGACATCCTATGCCCGTTGGGCACCGATCTACGACAAGACCTTCGGCGCCCTGACCAGTGGCGGTCGCCGCCATGTCGTGGCCCATATCAACAAGGGCAGCGGCTCTGTCCTTGAAGTGGGGGTCGGCACTGGCCTGTCCCTGCCCCACTATGCGCCGCACCTCTCGGTCACCGGCATTGATTTCAGTGACGAAATGCTTGCCAAGGCCCGCCAGCGCGTCACCCGCGAAGGGCTGCAACATGTCGCGGGCTTGCGCCAGATGGACGCGCGCGACCTCGACTTCCCCGATGCCAGTTTCGACACGATCGCCGCGATGCATGTGCTCTCCGTGGTGCCCGAGCCCGAGCGTGTGATGGAGGAAATCGCCCGCGTGCTGAAACCCGGCGGTCAGGTGGTTATCGCCAACCATTTCATGCGCACCACGGGCGTGCTCGGCTTTCTGGAAAAAGTCTCGGCCCCCTTTGCGAATACGCTCGGCTGGCATTCGGATTTCGAGATGGAGACCGTGCTGCAACAAGACGCGCTGGAGGTCGAAGACGAACGCGCCCTGCCGCCCATGGGGATGATGACCTTCTTGGTGCTGCGCAAAGGCGGCTGATCACGCAGGCGGCGGGGTGTGCCCCGCCGGTTCAGGTCTTCCGGCGCAGCCGGATCACCACATCGACCGAGGCAATCTCGGCCCCTTCGGGCGCATAGGGAAGCTGTGCGATGACCAATTGCTCCGAGGGCGCATCGGTCAGCTTGCTGTCGTCTTCCCAGAAGAAATGCGGGTGGTCATGGGTGTTGGTGTCGAAATAGCTTTTCGAGCCATCCACAGTCACCTCCTGCAACAGCCCGGCATCGCAGAACGCGCGCAGCGTGTTGTAGACCGTGGCCAGCGACACGGCCTCGCCCTGCCCCTTCGCGGCCTCGAACAGGCTTTCGGCGGTGACGTGGCGGTCTTGCCCATCGCCCACCAGAAGGCTTGCCAGCGTGACACGTTGGCGCGTGGGGCGCAGCCCGGCCTGAGCTAACCAGCGCGTTCCGACCTCTTGTACCTCTACGGACATCAGTTCCCTGCCTTTCAGGGTCATATAAAGGAGGAAATCCCCGGTTTTCAATTGAAAACCTTGCATCAATCGTCGCAGCGCCCCTGCCGCGCCCTTGCGGCACGCGGCGGCGGGGTGCTAAACGGGGCCGGACGTTATAACAGAGCAGCAGGAGAGCCGCAGGATGGCCGACTACCCCACGAGTTTCGACAAGGAAGATCTGCTGAAATGCGCCCGCGGTGAGCTTTTTGGCCCCGGCAACGCACAGCTTCCCGCCCCGCCGATGCTCATGATGGACCGGATCACCGATGTCTCGGCCGATGGCGGCGCCCATGGCAAGGGCCATATCACCGCCGAGTTCGATATCACCCCGGACCTGTGGTTCTTTGAATGCCACTTCCCCGGCAATCCGATCATGCCCGGCTGCCTTGGCCTCGACGGTCTGTGGCAGCTCACCGGCTTCAACCTCGGCTGGCGCGGCTGGCAGGGGCGCGGTTATGCGCTCGGCGTGGGCGAGGTGAAGCTCACCGGCATGGTGCGCCCGGACCGCAAGATGCTGACCTACAAGATCGACTTCACCAAGGCGATGCAGACCCGCCGCCTGACCATGGGCGTGGCTGACGGCATCGTCGAAGCCGATGGCGAAGTGATCTATCAGGTAAAAGACATGAAAGTCGCCCTTAGCGAGAGCTGAGCCGCTGCGATTTTACGGATATAAAAACGGGGGGCCAGGCGGCCCCCTTTTGCATTGCCGCTCAAAGCGTCTGCATGTCTTGCACCTTACCGTCATGCCGCCCGGTCACAGCGGCCTCGGCCAATACGGCGGCCACGTCAGCACGATGCGCCTCACCCTTCTGATCGACACCCTCGCCCAGTTTGACCGCATTGGTCTTGGGGTCATCGGTCAGCGCCACGGGCCGCAGGATCGAATGGGTCAGGCCAGAGCCTTGCAGATGTTCATCCGCCGCCTGTTTCGCCTTTAGGTAATGGGTCATCTCATGATCCTCAGGCGGGTTGTCGGCGCCCACCGAACTCAGCATCACGAAGCGGTCGACCCTAGCCTCGCGGGCCAGATCAACCAAACGCTGCGCGCCTTCGCGGTCGACCTTTTCCGTCATCTCCGGCCCGGTGCTGCTGCCCGACCCGGCGGCGAAGACAACGGCGTCAACACCGTCACAGACACCCGCTTGCAGGTTGGTTAGATCACCCTTCCGCTCTTCGGTGCCCTTTGGCAGAACAGACGTGTCGGAGCCGTCGCGCACCAGTGCGATCGGCTCGGCCCCGCGATCTTTCAATTCACTGACAAGCAAACGCCCGGTTTTGCCGGTCGCACCGGCGACAAGTACTTTCTTGGTCATATGGAACCTCTTGGGTTTTATTTTAGACGAGCGGGAGGCACAGGCGCCGCCCGCCCTTTTCCGGTTACGACGGCAGGAAAATCGACTTGGCGTTGACGAATTCTTTCATGCCAAAGCCACCATGCTCGCGCCCGTAGCCGGAGTCCTTCACCCCGCCAAAAGGCATATTCGGATCGGCAGCGCCAAAGTTGTTGATCCGCACCATGCCGGTGTCGAATTCATCGCGCGCAAGGCGCAGAGCGTGTTCTTCATCCGTGCAGAAGATGCCGCCGCCCAGACCATAGCGGCTGTCATTGGCAATGCGCATCGCGTCTTCGTCATCCTTCGCCCGGATGACCGAGGCGACGGGGCCGAAGATTTCATCGTCATAGGCTGGCATGCCCGGCTTGACCTCGGCCAATACGGTCGCAGGATAATAGGCGCCCGTGCGGTCGGGCACTTCGCCACCGCAAAGCACCTTGGCCCCCTTCTCGACGCTCTCTTTCACCTGATCGCGGACGGTTTCGAACTGCTCTTGGCTCGACAAAGGTCCAAGCTTGGTGTCTTCGTCCATCGGATCGCCCATCGGGATCGCCTTCATCGCATCGACATAGGCGCTAACGAAAGCGTCGTAATTCTTCTCGGTCACGATGAAACGCTTGGCCGACACGCAGGTCTGGCCATTGTTGTAAAGCCGCCCCATGGTCGAGAATTTCACCGCCGTTTCGATATCGGCGTCGTCAAGCACGAGATAGGCGTCGTTCGACCCCAGTTCGAGCACGGATTTCTTCAGATGTTTCGCGGCCTCGGCCCCTATATGGCTGCCCGCGCTGTCAGAGCCGGTCATGGTCACGCCGCGGACCAGCTTGTGCCCGATCAGCTTGTCGGAGGTATCGTGGTCGATGATAATGACGTTGAACAGGTCTTTGGGCAGGCCCGCTTCTTCGCAAAGCTCTTTCAGTCGCAGGCCGCTGCCGGTGCAGATTTCCGCATGTTTCAGGACGCAGCCGTTGCCGGTCATCAGGTTCGCGGCCAGCACGCGCACGGGCTGGTAGAGGGGGAAGTTCCACGGCTGAATCTGATAGATTACGCCGATGGGCTGATAGGTCACCACACCGCGTTTCTTGCCGCCCGCGTGTTTGCGCTCTTCGTCCTTCAGCATGTCGGGGCCGTTCTCGGCGGTATACTCAAAGATCTGCGCGCAGAGTTCGACCTCGGTCAGCCCGTCTTTGTAGAGCTTGCCCACCTCGCGGGTCATCAACTCCGACAGGCTTTCCTTATTCTCGCGCAGCTTCTCGGCGATCTTTTTCAGATAGGGCGCGCGTTCGGCATGGGTCAGCTTGCGCCACTCCTTAAAGGCCTTATGCGTGGCTTCGACCGCTTGGGTCGCTTCGGCTTCGGACATCACGTCATAGGTGTCGAGCACCTCTTCGGTGGCGGGATTTACCGTATTGATCTTGGGCATTCTAACCTCCTTCATGTCTCGGGGGGGCAACACCGCCTGCACCTGCCCCGTTCCATCACAGAACCTTGACCGCGATCTTCGCGCGTGGTGGGTCGGCAAACCGCTTGCGCCGTATGGGCGTGCTGGCATACACCGGGTCTGCCAAAACAAAGGAGTGCTGCGCATGCGCCGCGTCGTCGTCACAGGGTTGGGGATTGTCTCATCCATCGGAAACAACGCCGAAGAAGTGCTCGAAGCACTGAAAAACGGCACCTCCGGGATCGAAGCCAGCCCGGAGATGGCCGAACACGGGTTCCGCAGCCGCGTTGCCGGGACGCTGAAGATCAATCTGGCCGATCACATCGACAAGCGCACCCTGCGCTTCATGGGGCCGGGCGCGGGCTATGCCTATGTCGCCATGCAGCAGGCGATCAAGGATGCGGGTCTGGACGAGGCGCAAATCAGCAACCCGCGCACCGGTCTGGTGGCAGGCTCCGGTGGGCCATCGACCTCGGCCATGTTCGCCGCGCATAACATCGTGCAGGACACCGGCGCGACCAAGCGCATCGGGCCCTTCGCGGTGCCGAAATGCATGTCCTCGACCGTGAGCGCGAACCTGTCGACCGCTTTCAAGATCAAGGGCATCAACTATTCCATCACCTCGGCCTGCTCCACCTCGCTGCATTGCATCGGCAACGCGGCCGAGCAGATCATGCTGGGCAAGCAGGACGTGATGTTCGCCGGGGGTGGCGAGGAGTTGGACTGGACGCTTTCCTGCCTCTTCGACGCCATGGGCGCGATGTCCTCGAAATACAACGACGCGCCCGAGACGGCGAGCCGCGCTTTTGATGCCGACCGCGACGGTTTCGTGATCTCCGGCGGCGGCGGCATGCTGGTGCTCGAAGACCTCGACCACGCGCTGGCGCGCGGTGCGAAAATCTACGCCGAGGTGACCGGCTATGCCGCCACCAGCGACGGGCATGACATGGTCGCCCCCTCTGGCGAGGGCGGCGAGCGCGCGATGCGTCTGGCGCTGGAGACCCTGCCCGAGGGCCGCAAGGTGGGCTATATCAACGCCCATGGCACCTCGACGCCCGTGGGCGACGTGGGCGAGATCGAGGCGGTGCGCCGCGTCTTCGGTGAGGGCAACACCCCGCCCGTCAGCTCCACCAAGTCGATGACCGGCCACGCACAAGGCGCTGCCGGCGCGCTTGAGGCGATCTTCTCGCTCTTGATGCTCGACAATGACTTCATCGCCAAGTCGATCAACGTGCAGAACCTCGACCCGGCGCTGGATGCGTCCGAGATCGCGCTCGAGCGGGTCGACAACGCGGGCCTCGACTCGGTGATGACGAACTCCTTCGGGTTCGGCGGCACCAACGGGTCGATGATCCTGTCGAAGTACCAAGGCTGAGGGCTGGGCATGTCTGGATTGCTTGCAGGAAAACGCGGCCTTGTCATGGGTGTGGCCAATGAACGCTCCATCGCCTGGGGCATCGCAAAGGCAATGGCCGAGGCCGGGGCGGAACTGGCCTTTACCTACCAGGGCGAGGCCTTTGGCAAACGTCTGGAGCCGCTGGCGCAGAGCGTCGGCTCCGACTTCATGGTCGATGTCGACGTGACCGACGACGCCTCGCTCGACCGCGCTTTCGAGGAGCTGGGCGCGCGCTGGCCGACGATCGACTTCGTCGTGCATGCCATTGCCTTTTCGGACAAATCCGAACTGACGGGGCGTTTTTTGAACACCAGCCGGGCGAACTTCAAGAACTCGATGGATATCTCGGCCTATTCCTTCATCGACGTGGCGCGCCGCGCGCATCCGCTGATGAAGGACAATGGCGGCACGCTGATGACGCTGACCTACATGGGCTCGAACCGGGTGACGCCGAATTACAACGTGATGGGCGTGGCCAAGGCGGCGCTGGAGAGTGCGACGCGCTATCTGGCGAATGACCTGGGCCCCGAAGGCATCCGCGTGAACGCGATCTCGCCGGGGCCGATGAAGACGCTTGCCGGGGCGGCGATTGGCGGCGCGCGCAAGACCTACAAGCACACGGATCAGAACGCGCCGCTGCGGTCCAACGCGACGCTAGAGGCCGTGGGCGGCACGGCGGTCTATCTGGCGTCCGATGCGGGTGCCTGCACGACGGGCGAGATCATCCGCGTGGATGGTGGCTTCCACGTGCTGGGGATGCCGCAGGCGGAGAACCTGTAAAGCGGTTTCGACTGTCCCGGCCCGGAATCAAGCCGCAGGCGCCGGGCCGGGGTGGCAATATTGACCTGAGGGCCATCGCCTGGCCGCGGGTCGGCGATCCAACGGTTGAACCATGCCACTTTATGGTTCAGCAGTGACGTGAATTCGCGAAGTTTCGCCCAGCCTCACCAAATCGCCTACCCGGGGGGCGGGCAGGCGATGGCCCGGCGCCTGCGGCTTGATTCCGGCCCGGGGTGGCGCCCTCTACCGCAACGCCTCGGTCTGCCAAAGCCACACTTTCATCCCCCCATGCGCGATCGCCGGTCCCTGCCCCTTCCACGGCAGCCCGGTCGCCTTCGCAAGCGGCGGCTCCGAGGTCACCAGCCCCACGCGCCAGCCGCGGAAGCGCGCTTTCAGCGTCTCCCCCAGCGTCCCGTAGAGCGGATAAAGCAGCTTCTTGTTGCCGATCCGCCCGCCATAGGGCGGGTTCACGATCACCAGTCCGGGCGGGCCTTCGGGCGGCTGCACCTCCCCGGCCCCGTGGCAGGCAAAATGACACCATTCCCCCACCCCGGCCCGGTCGGCATTGGCCGTGCTCATGCGCACCGCGCCCGCGTCCCGGTCCGAGCCGTAGAACCGCGCGGCAGGCTCGGCCACCTCCCCCTCCGCGCGCATCGCGCCCCACGCCCTGGCATCGAAACTCGCCAGATCCTCGAAGGCGAAGCGCCGCGAGCGTCCGGGCTTCAGCCCCGCCGCGATCTCGGCCGCCTCGATCAGGAACGTGCCCGAGCCGCACATCGGATCAACCACCGGCTCACCGCGCACATAGCCGCAAGACCGCAGCATCAGCGCCGCCATGTTCTCGCGCATCGGCGCCTTGCCCACGGCCTCCTTGTGGCCGCGTTTGTGCAGCGCCTCGCCGGAGGTATCGAGGCTGAAGGTTACCTGATTGTCGTGAATGCGCACTTTCAACATCAGCGCGGCCTCGGCATCGACAGGAATACCGTGGCTCTCGCGCAGCGCCGTCTCGACCCGCTGCGCCGCCGCTCCGGCGTGGTAAATCTTCGACGCCTTGGTCGTCACCTGCACCTTCACCGGCACATCCGACCGCAGAACGTCACCGAAGGGGAACTTCCGACAGCGTTTGTCCAACTGCGCCAGATGGAAGGCCATGAAACCGCCGATCCGCGCCAGCACCCGCGCGGCGCCGCGCAGCTCCAGATTGGCGCGCCAGACCTCGGGCCAGCCGCCCTGCACGCGCACGCCACCGGGCTGGGCCTGCGCTGCTGCAAAACCTTTTTCCTGCGCTTCGGCGCAGAGCAAATCCTCAAGCCCGGGCGGGCAGACGAGGAAAATCTCGAATGTATCTGGGGTATCCATGGCCCCTGCATATGCGCCAATGCGCGGGCGTGCGAGGGGAAAAAACGCCAGATACGTCTTTGGGGCGTGCCGGGGGGAAGCCCCCCGGCCACCGATATCAGGCCGCCGGAGCGATCTTGACCAGTTCGATGTCGAACTGCAGGTCTTTGCCCGCCAGCGGGTGGTTGGCGTCGAGCGTGACGGTGGTCTCGTCAACCTCGACCACGGTCACCGGCAGTGCTTGGCCTTCGGGGGTCTGCATCTGCAGCTGCGTACCGGGATCGAGCGGGATATCCGCCGGGATGCCTTCGCGCGGCACGGCCTGACGCATCTCGGGGTTCACGGGGCCATAGGCCTCTTCGCTGGGCACCTGAACGACCTTCTTGTCGCCCTCGGTCATGCCGGGCAGCGCGCTGTCGAGACCGGGGATGATCTGGCCCGAACCCACGACGAACTCAAGCGGGTCACGGCCCTCGGAGCTGTCGAATGTGGTGCCGTCTTTCAACGTGCCGGTATAGTGAATCTGTACTGTGTCGCCGGATTTGACCTCAGCCATCGGGTGTCTCCAATCTGTAGGGGAAAAGGGAAGGAGGCCGCGTATCTGCGCGGGTGCTCCAAAATCCGCGACAGCATGAAGATTGTGACCCCGAGAGTAAACCCCCCGTCCGGGTCGAACGCGGAATTCGCCCCTTTTCGCCGCCGCCCCTGCGTGCCACTCTGCCGCGACACGGAAAGGGAGAGCCTGTCAGATGCCCATCACCACCTGCGTTTTCGACGCCTATGGAACCCTCTTCGACGTGGCCGCCGCCGCCCGTGAGGCCGCAGCCGAACCCGCTTTCGCCGCCATTGCCGAGACATGGCCGGAACTGGCGGAACACTGGCGTCTCAAGCAGTTGCAGTATTCATGGCTGCGGGCCGTGACCGGGGCGCATGACGATTTCTGGCAGGTCACCCAAGAGGGGCTGGACTGGACGCTGGAGAAGATGAACCTCGCCGATGACCCTGCCCTGCGCGAGCGCCTGCTGGCGCTTTACTGGGAGCTTCGCGCCTATGACGAGGTGCCCGCCATGCTGCAAGCGCTCAAGGACGGGGGCCTGAACACCGCGATCCTGTCCAACGGCGCGCCCGCGATGTTGGACGGGGCGGTGCAATCGGCGGGAATCGGTGGTCTTTTGGATGTTTCGCTCTCGGTCGAAAGCGTCGGCGTTTTCAAACCGCATACGTCGGTCTATGACCTTGTCGGGGCACACTTCGGCTGCGCCAAGGACGAGGTGCTGTTCGTGTCCTCCAACGGCTGGGACGCGGCAGCGGCGACGGGCTATGGGTTCACCACCGCATGGGTAAACCGGGGCGGCGATCCGGTGGACCGGTTGCCGTGGAAACCCGCGCATCAGCTGCGCGAACTCAGCGGCATTCCCGCGTTGGCGGGTCTGTAATGCCCCGTTTCACCACCTCCGACGGGTTGTCGCTACATTACACGGATGAGGGCCGCGGCCTGCCGATCCTTTGCCTTGCCGGTCTCACCCGCACCGGCGCGGATTTCGACTACCTCGCCCCGCATTTGGCCGATCACCGGTTGATCCGCATGGACTACCGGGGCCGGGGCCGTTCGGATTTCGACGCGAATTGGCGGAACTACACGCTCTCGGTGGAATGCCGCGACGTGCTGGAATTGCTCGCGCATCTGGGCTTGGAACAGGTCGCCCTCATCGGCACCTCGCGCGGCGGGCTGAATGCCATGGCGCTGGCGATGATTGCCCATGATCACCTTTTGGGCGTGGCGCTGAACGACGTCGGCCCCGAGCTTGATCCCAAAGGCGTGGAATTCATCATGGGCTATCTTGGCCGCAACCCCGCCGCCAAAACGTATGAGGAGGCCGCCGCCGCCATGGCCCGCGCCTTCCCCGAGTTTCACGGCGTGCCCGAGAGCCGCTGGCTTGAGGAGGTCAAACGCCACTACAGGGCGACCGACGAGGGGCTGAAGATCACCTATGATCCGCATCTGCGCGATGCCGTGGCCGCCGCAGGCCAACAGACTGTCGACCTTTGGCCGTTCTTCGATGCGCTGCAAGGGCTGCCGCTGGTCACGATCCGGGGGGCCAATTCCACCCTGTTCAGCCGCGAGACGCTGATGCAGATGCAGGCCCGCCGCCCCGATATGATCGTGGCCGACGTGCCGGACCGCGGCCATGTCCCCTTTCTCGACGAACCCCAAGCGCTTGCCGCGCTGCACGAATGGATAGGACAAATCAAATGAACATCGACATGATCCGCGCCGCCGCCGACCGCGCCAAGGGGCATGTGCGGCGCACGCCGCTCTTGAACTCTCCTTTTCTGGACGAGATCGCGGGCCGCCGGGTCTGGGTCAAACCCGAGTGTTTGCAGCATACCGGCAGCTTCAAGTTTCGCGGCGCGTGGTCGGCCCTCTCGGCCTTGCCAAGCGCGCAGCGCGCCAAGGGCGTCATCGCCTATTCCAGTGGCAACCACGCCCAAGGCGTGGCACTGGCCGCCAAAATGCACGGCGCGCCCGCCGTGATCGTGATGCCCAAGGACAGCCCGCGGCTGAAGATCGCCAACACCCGCGCCTATGGCGCCGAGGTGGTGCTCTATGACCGCGCGAATGAGAGCCGCGAGGAGATCGGCGCCGCCTTGGCCGAGGAACGCGGGCTCACGCTGATCAAACCCTATGACGAGCCGCAGGTCATCGCGGGCCAAGGCACCACGGGGCTGGAAATCGCCCAGCAGGCCGCCGAGGCCGGTATCGCGGCGGCCGAAGTGATCGTCTGCTGCGGCGGCGGCGGCCTGACCTCCGGCATCGCATTGGCGTTGGAGGCCGAAGCGCCGAAATTCCGCGTGCGCCCGGCGGAACCCGAGGGGTTCGACGATGCCGCCCGCTCGTTGCTTTCCGGCCAGATCGAGCGAAATGCGAAGGCGCTCGGCTCGATCTGCGACGCCATCGTGACGCCTGCGCCGGGGGAGCTGACCTTCCCGATCATGCAGCGATTGGTGGGGCCGGGACTGGTGGTGAGCGACGAGGAGGCGTTGCAGGCGATGGCGCACGCGTTCAACCGGTTAAAACTCGTGGCCGAACCGGGCGGTGCCGTGGCGCTCGCGGCGGCACTGTTCCGGGGCGGAGAGATTGAAGGGGACGATGTGATCGTTACGATCTCCGGCGGGAACGTGGACGCGGATATGTTCACCCGCGCTTTACAGACACTGGGGTAACGATTAGGGCAGCGCCGACCCGCGGGGTGGTGCTGAAAGCGCCGCCCCGCGGGTCGGCGCTGCCCGGCCTACGGCCGGGCGGTCCTTAGCTGAAGCCCTGCACTTTGACCTCCCGCGTTCGCACGATATGCTGCCCCCTCAATGCCGCTTACAGGAGACCTCCCATGCAGATTTTCGACACCGGCGAGGTGCAGCTGCACTACCGCGTCGACGGCCCTGAAGACGGCGCGCCCGTGGTCTTCGCCAATTCGCTCGGCACCGACATGCGCCTGTGGGATCCGATCATGCCGCTGCTCACGCCCGGTCTGCGCATCATCCGTTTCGACAAACGCGGCCACGGCCTGTCGTCTTGCCCACCCGCGCCCTATTCGATGGGGTCGCTCATCACCGACACCGAGCGGCTGCTCGACCACCTTCAGGTGCGCGACTGCGTCTTCGTGGGCCTGTCGATCGGCGGGATGATCGCGCAGGGGCTAGCGGTCAAACGGCTCGACATGATCCGCGCGCTGGTGCTGAGCAATACGGCCACCAAGATCGGCAACCGCGACATCTGGGATGCCCGGATCGCCGACGTCGAGAAAGGCGGCATCGAAAGCCTTGCCGATGCTGTGATGGAGCGCTGGTTTTCCGCCCAATTCCGCGCCACGCCGGAACTGGCGCTCTGGCGCAACATGCTGACGCGGCAGCCCGACGCAGGCTATGCAGGCTGTTCGGCGGCGATTTCGCACAGTGACTTCATGACGCCGACCTCCGGCCTGCGCCTGCCCGCGCTTGGCATCGCAGGGACGGAAGACGGCTCGACCCCGCCCGATCTGGTGCGCGAGTTGATGGACCTGATCCCGGCCTCGAAATTCAAACTGATCCGCCGCGCCGGCCACCTGCCCTGTGTCGAGCAGCCGCAGGAATACGCTGATACGCTAAACGATTTTCTTGCCAGTGTCGGGCATATCGCGAAGGCACAGGGCTGAGCGTGGCGGCAGGTGTCTCTGGCGGCAAGCGGGCCATGCGCCCGCAACGCCTGCCGCATTCGCGCCCTATCGCGACGTTCACCCTTGCCTTCACCGCCTGCGCGGACCAGATCTGACCGAATGCCGCTGCCACTGATCTTTATCCTTGTGACGGTGATGATCGATGCCATGGGCGTCGGTTTGATCCTGCCCGTCATGCCCGACCTGATCCGCGAAGTTCGCGGCGGCGGGCTAAGCGATGCGGCCCTTTGGGGTGGCGTGTTGGCCACGGGCTTTGCCGCGATGCAATTTCTCTTCGGCCCGGTGCTCGGCGGGCTCTCCGACCGTTTTGGCCGCCGCCCGGTCCTGCTGCTGGCGCTGATCGTGATGACGGTGGATTACGGCGTCATGGCGCTCGCGGGCAGCATCTGGCTGCTGCTGATCGGGCGGCTCGTGGGCGGCATCACGGCAGCGACCCATGCCACCGCCTCGGCTTATATGGCCGATATCTCCCCGGCGCAGGACCGCGCGGCGCGTTTCGGGCTGATCGGCGCGGCCTTTGGCGCGGGCTTTGTTCTGGGGCCGCTGATGGGCGGCGTCCTCGGCGAATATGGCACTCGCGCCCCCTTTTGGGCGGCGGCGCTGCTGGCGGCGGGCAATGCGGCGCTCGGCTGGGCCGTGCTGCGCGAAACCCTGCCCCCGACGCAGCGCCGCGCCTTCGACTGGCGGCGGGCCAATCCGCTGGGCGCGCTACGCGCCCTAGGCCGCCTGCCCGAGGTTGGCAGGCTGCTCGCGGTCTATTTCATCTACCATGTGGGCTTTGCCGCCTATCCGGCGATCTGGGCCTATTTCGGGGTCGAGCGGTTTGGCTGGTCGCCGACGATGATCGGCCTGTCGCTCGGCCTCTTCGGCGTGCAGATGGCGCTTGTCCAAGGCGCCATGATCGGCCCCGTGATCCGCCGCTTGGGCGCGCGCACCACGGTGATTTTGGGCCATGTCTTTGCCCTTGCCGCCTTCGCCGCGCTGACCCTGCTGACCTCGGGCACTTGGGCGCTGATCATGACCCCGCTTGCCGCGCTGGCCGGGGTGATCCCGCCCGCGCTTCAAGGCATCATGTCGGCCCGCGTCAACGCCGATGCCCAAGGCGAGCTGCACGGCGCGCTCAGTTCCTCCACCGCGCTGGCGATGATCCTCTCGCCGCTGACGATGACGGCGGTTTTCGCCTATTTCACCGCGCCGGAGGCTGCGGTCTACCTGCCCGGCGCGCCCTTCCTGTTGGCGCTTTTGCTGACCCTCGGTGGCTTAGTGCTCTTTGCCAGCCGCCCTACCCCCACGTCACAAGGTGGAACTTCGCCGCAGTAAGCCCATTCCCCGCCTTGCGCCACCGGCCCATCCGCGTCAGGCTGGCGAGGATTGAAAGAAAGGGACAGGCCATTGCAAACCATCAAAGCCGCCGTCTGCCATGCCTTTGACAGCCCGCTGAGCGTCGAAGACATCCGCATCAAGGCACCGCAATCGGGCGAGGTCGAGGTGACCTTGGATGCCGTGGCGATCTGCCATTCCGACATACTGTTTGCCGAAGGCGGCTGGGGCGGCACCCTGCCCGCCGTCTATGGGCACGAGGCCGCAGGCCGGGTCAGCGCCGTGGGGCCGAATGTGCAGGGTCTGGCCGAGGGCGACAGCGTGGTGGTCACCCTGATCCGCGCCTGTGGCAGCTGCCCCAACTGCGCCTCGGGCCAGCCGACGATCTGCGAAACCCCGCAAGCGCCCGAAGGGCCGCTGCAAACGGCGGAGGGCGCACCGCTCGTTCAGGCCATGAACACCGGCGGTTTCGCCGAGAAGGTCGTCGTCGACCGGTCGCAGGTCGTGAAGATCTCGCATGACATTCCCAAAGACGCCGCCTGCCTGATCGCCTGCGGCGTGATCACTGGCGTCGGCGCCGTGGTCAACGCAGCGGGCCTGCGCGCGGGTCAAGACGTGGTGGTGATCGGCGCGGGCGGGGTCGGCCTCAACGCCATCCAGGGGGCGCGCATCGCGGGGGCGCGGCGAATCGTGGCGGTCGACATGACCGAAGACAAACTCGCCATCGCCTGCGAATTCGGCGCGACCGACACCGTGCTTGCCACCGAGGCGAAGCCGTGGCGCGCCGCCTTCAAGGCCATGGGGCGCGGGGCGGATGCCGTCATCGTCACCGTGGGCGCAATCCCCGCCTATCAAACCGCGCCGCGCTATCTGGCCGCCGGGGGCCGGGTAATCATGGTCGGCATGCCCCACAGCGGGGCCGAGGCCAGCTATGAGCCGGTGGTGCTCGCGGCCCTAGGGCAAGGCATGGTCGGCTCCAAAATGGGCGATGTGGTGATCCAGCGCGATATCCCGTGGATGGTCGACCTCTATCTTCAGGGCCGTTTGCAACTCGACAGCCTGATTTCAGGCCGCTGGCGGCTGGATCAGATCAACGAGGCGATTGCCGACACCAAGACCGGCGCCGCGCGGCGCAATGTCATCGTCTTCGACCGGTCCTAAATCGGCCCTGAGGCAGGCTAACGCTGCGGCAAATCGCCAATCAGCAAAGCGCGAAAATCATTCACATTGGTCCCGGTGGGGCCGGTGTGAAACAGCGCATCAATCGCCTTGAACGCGCCATAGGCATCATTGCGCTGCAAGGCGCCGCGCGGGTCCACCCCCGCCGCGCGCATCGCAGCCGCCGTGCCCGTCGCGACGAAAGCGCCCGCGTTATCCTCTGACCCGTCAATGCCGTCGGTATCCGCGGCCAAGGCCGTGATCCCCTCCTGCCCTTCGAGCGCCAGCGCGAGGGACAGGGCAAATTCACTATTCCGCCCGCCGCGCCCCTTGTGGCGCAGGGCGACCGTCGTCTCACCGCCCGAGAGCAGCACCAGCGGCGCGGGCTGGGGAAAACCGCTTTCCTGCGCCTGCCGGGCAAGGGCCGCATGAACCAGCGCCACCTCCCGCGCCTCGCCCTCGATCGCGTCCGACAGGATCCACGCGTTCACCCCCCGCGCCTGCGCGGCCTTGGCCGCAGCGGCAAGGGACAGACCGGCAGAGGCGATGACATGGGTCTGCGTCGTGCTCGGCGCCTCCTGCTGAGGCTGCGCGGCGGCCTTTTCCAGAAACGCCATACAGCGCTCCGGCAGTTCCAACCCCCGCGCGGCCACCTCCTCGAGCACCGCCGCCGCAGCCCGCCGCCCCGGCACCGTGGGGCCGGAGGCCACGGCCCCCGGATCATCCCCCGGCACGTCCGAGACGACAAGGCTTACCACCCGCGCAGGATGGGCCAGTTCCGCCAGACGCCCGCCGTTGACCGTGCTGAACTGCTTGCGGATGTCATTCATGACCGAAATCGGCGCGCCCGAGGCCAAAAGCGCTGCGTTCAACGCCTGCAAATCCTCCAGCGTCAGCCCCTCGGGCGGGGCGGGCAAGAGCGATGAGCCGCCGCCGCAGATCAGCGCGATCACCTGATCCTCCGGCCCCAGCCCGCGCAGCGCTTCCTGCAAGGCGCGCGCGGCCTCCACACCGGCCTGATCGGGCACCGGGTGCGCGGCTTCCAGCACCTTGATCCGCTGACATGGCGCGCCATAGCCGTAGCGGGTGACCACGACACCGTCATAGGGGTGCGGCCAGATCGCCTCGAACGCCTGCGCCAATTGCGCGGCCCCCTTGCCCGCACCGATCACCACCGTGCGCCCCTTGGGCGGCGGCGGCAGCCGGTCTTTCAGGATCAAATGCGGATCGGCGGCGGCGACTGCGGTGTCGAACAATTCGGCCAAGAACTGGCGCTTCGGGTCATTGAGGTTGGGCATAGGGCACTCCGGCTGCTGCGGCGATCATGGCGGCCCGTTGTCTGCTGTCAATCCGGCAGGGGGCGCTCATGTTGCACAAACAGGCAGTTGCGCGCACCCATGAGGCCAAAGTCGGGGTCGCTGCACAGGCCCAAGGGCATCGCTTCGCGCCATTTGCTGTGCCGCCCGCCCGCGTTAAAGGCGGCGCGGAAGCTGTCATCCAGCATCCAGGGGTTCTGTTGGGCCACGCCCCCCGTGATGAAGACCCCGCCGCGCGCGCCCATGACCAAGCCCAGATCCCCCGCGACCCCGCCAAGATACCGCGCCATCAATGCAACTGCGCGACAGGCGCTCGCGTCCTCCCCGGCCTTGGCCGCCGCAAAGATCGCCGCCGCCCCCTCCAAATGCGCCGTCTCGCCCCGGGCGGAGGCGATGGCGCGATACCAATAGGGCATGCCGGTGCCCGACAAGATCGCCTCGGCCTCGACCGCCAGCCCCTCGCCCATCTGCACCTCGGGCCAAAGCGCGATCAGCGCGTCGAAATAGGCCACTTCCTCGGCGCTATGGGGGGTGAGCCGCAGGTGCCCCCCCTCGCCCGGCACCGCCGTGGGCCGCGCACCCTGCCAGACCAAAGACCCAACGCCAAGGCCCGTCCCCGGGCCGATGATCACCCGCGCCCCCGGTCGCGGGTCGGGCCCGCCCTGAAGATAGGTCACATTGTCTGCATCCAGCGTGGCCAAGGACCAGGCCGCCGCTTCGAAATCATTGAGTAACAGCACCTTGGTGGGGTCCAAACCGCAGGCCCGCGCCAGATCATCCCGCGAGATGCTGCGCGCGGCATTGGTCATCCGTACCTGCCCGTCGACAACGACCCCGGCCACCGCCATGGCAACCCCGTCGGGCGGGCTTCCCATCTTGGCGCAAAACGTCGCGCAGGCGTCGGGCAAGGTGGTCAGCCCGTCGGTGGGATGGCTGCGGCGCTCTACCAACGCCCCCGCCGGATCCACCGCCGCGAGGCGCAGATTGGTGCCGCCGATGTCCCCTACCAGATACCACATGTGCCTGCCCCGCTGCCCTCGATACCGATGCAAGATGGCCCGCCCAGACGGCAGAGGTCAAACAACAAAACCCGAAAGCCGAGGCTTTCGGGTTTCGCATTTGGGTGCTGTATGTTCGGATCAATCAGGCGCGACCGGCACCGATGCTTCATCGTCGCCCTCAATGACGTTTTCCTCGTCGACGATAACTTCCTCTTCGGTTCCGGGCGCGGTCGCGACTTCCTCGCCCGTCCAGAAGACGATGATCCCAACGCCAAAGATCACCACAAGCGCCATGCCGATCAGGGGCCATTTGTGACGGCTTTCCTGCTTTTTGAGGTTCGTGTCTGGTGGACTCATGATCCGCTCCCTTTCGATGTATCCGGGCTGTGCCGCGCGACAAGTCGCGCGGGCCTTGTTACCGGGCCAACCCGGCAGGCCGCGCCAAAGTTCCCGAAAAGGGAAGGTTTCACAAAAGCGCCATCACCTCTGCCATGGTGCGACGGTAATCCGCCACGATCCGGTCCCGCTGCCGGTGCCGCCCGCCCGTCACCGCATGGCGGCCCGCTGACCACAGATCGGTCACCACCCGGTCCTTGGCGGCAAAGGCCAGACCGTCGAGCAGTTGGTCGGGCCGCAGCGCGCAGAGTGCCGGGTCTTGGCTGTCGATCGCCACGAGATCGGCCCACTCGCCGAGCGCGATCTCACCCCGGCCCCGGCCAACCGCCTGCGCCCCGCCACGTGCCGCGCCCGTGTAAAGCGCCGCCCCGACCGAGCCTTCGCCCGCCACCATCACATTGCGCGCCAAATCCCGCAGACGTTGGGAATACTCCAACATGCGCAACTCCTCGGTCAGCGAAATCAACACGTTGGAATCCGATCCGATGCCAAACCGCCCCCCGGCGCCAAGGTAGCCCGGCCCGTTGAACGGCCCATCGCCCAGATTGGCCTCCGTCACCGGACAAAGCCCTGCCACCGCGCCGCTGCGGGCCATGGCAGAGGTCTCACCTTCCGTCATATGGGTGGCGTGGATCAGGCACCAGTTCTCGGCCACCTCGGCATTGGCCAGCAACCACTCGACCGGGCGTGCGCCAAGCCATGCGGAGACATCCGCGACCTCTTTGGGCTGTTCGGCGATGTGGATATGGGTTGGTACATCGGGGTGAGCGGCCAGCACCTCGGCCAATTCCGCCGGCGCGGTGGCGCGCAGCGAATGGGGCGCGATGCCGACGCGGCAATCGGCGGGAAGCTCACGCACCGCCTGCTGCGCCCGCGCGACCAGCGCGCCGAAGCGCGCCACCCCATTGCCAAACCGCGCCTGCCCTGCCTGCAAGGGCTGCTGCCCCGCCCCGCCATAGGTATAAAGCACCGGCAGATGGGTCAACCCGATCCCCGTCTGCGCCGCCGCCGCCGCGATCCGGGCCGATAGCTCGCCCAGATCGTCATAGGGCGTGCCACCGGGCTGGTGGTGGAGGTAGTGAAACTCTCCCACGCTGGCGAAACCGGCCTCTTGCATCTCTAAGAAGACGAAGGCCGCGATGGCTTCGATATGCGCGGGCGTAAGATGGGCGGTGAAGCGATACATCAGGTCGCGCCATGTCCAGAAGCTGTCCTTCCCGGCCATACGCGTCTCGGTCATCCCGGCCATGGCGCGTTGGAAGCTGTGGCTGTGCAGATTGGCCAGCGCGGGCAGCAGGGTGTCGACACGGGTGTCATCGGCCTGCGGTGCCTGCCCGGTCTTCACCTGCGTCACCCGCCCGTCGACCACCGTGATCCGAACGTCCCGCGCCCATCCCTGCGGCAGTTTTGCATGTGTAGCGAAAATCATTTGACGGCCCTTTGCTTCTTTATGTATAGACATATATCAAATAAAACCGATGTAGAAAAGCGAAACCTGAGGAGGAGGCGATAGGATGGCAGCGCAGGATCGAGTCTTGGTCGACCTCACGGCGGCGACAATGGATGGCCCACAGCCCTATGGTTTGATCGAAGATGCGGCGATCGCGATTGCCGGGGGCCAGATCGGATGGGTCGGCCCGCGCGATGACCTGCCACAAGGCTATCGCGACCTGCCCGCCGAATCGCTGGGCCGGCGGCTTGTCACCCCCGGGCTGATCGATTGCCACACCCATATCGTGCACGGCGGCGACCGCGCGCGGGAGTTCGAGATGCGGCTTAAGGGGGCCAGCTATGAGGAAATCGCCCGCGCCGGGGGCGGCATCGTCTCAACCGTCACCGCCACCCGCGCCGCCGATGAGACAGAGTTGCTGTCCGATGCCCTGCGCCGCGTCGATGTACTGATCGCCGAAGGGGTCACGGCGATCGAAGTCAAATCCGGCTATGGTCTGGACCTTGAGACCGAGCTGCGCATGCTCCGCACCGCCCGCGCCATTGGAGAGCAGCGCCCCATCCGCGTCTCCACCACCTTCCTCGGCGCCCATGCGGTGCCCGCCGAATACGCAGGCCGCGCGGATGCCTATATCGCCGATGTCTGCCTCCCCGCCCTGCGCGCCGCCCATGCCGAAGGGCTGGTCGATGCGGTCGACGGGTTCTGCGAGGGCATCGCCTTCCAGCCCGCCCAGATCGCGCGCGTATTCGACGTGGCGCGGGAATTGGGCCTGCCGGTCAAACTCCATGCCGAGCAATTGTCGAACTTGGGCGGGGCGCGGCTCGCGGCCTCCTATGGCGCGCTCTCGGCGGATCATATCGAATACCTTGATGAGAGCGGCGTGATCGCGATGGCCGAGGCGGGCAGCGTCGCCGTTCTGCTGCCCGGTGCCTTCTATACATTGCGCGAGACCCAAGCGCCGCCCATCGACCTCATGCGCCGACATGGCGTGCCGATGGCGCTGGCGACGGATATCAACCCCGGTTCCTCGCCACTGAACTCGCTGCTGCTGGCGCTCAACATGGGCTGCACCCTGTTCCGCCTGACGCCGGAGGAGGCGCTGCGCGGCGCCACGCAGCACGCCGCCCGCGCGCTCGGGCGGGCCGACTGCGGCATGATCCGCTCCGGCCTGCGCGCCGACCTCGCCGTTTGGGACATCAAACACCCGGCCGAGCTTGCCTATCGCATCGGCTTCAACCCGCTTCATTCCCGCATTTTCGGAGGCCAATCGTGACCACCCTGACCCTCACCCCCGGCGCGGCCACTTTGGACGATCTCGCCCGCATCTACCGCGAAGAGGCATCTGTGCGGCTCGACCCCGCCTGCCGCCCCGCAATCGAAGAGGCCCATGCGCGCATCGCTCGGGCCGTGGCGGGCGAGGATGCCGTTTACGGCGTGAACACCGGTTTCGGCAAGCTCGCCTCGGTCAAGATCGCGGCAGAGGATACGGCGGCGCTGCAACGCAACCTGATCCTGTCGCATTGCTGCGGCGTCGGCCCCGCGATCCCGCGCGGCCATGCGCGGCTTTTGATGGCGCTGAAACTGCTGAGCCTCGGGCGCGGTGCCTCGGGCGTGCGGCTGGCGGTCGTGGACTTGATCGAAGCCATGCTGGCGCAGGGCGTGACCCCGGTGATCCCGGCCCAAGGGTCGGTCGGCGCCTCGGGCGATTTGGCCCCCTTGGCGCATATGGCCGCCGTGATGATGGGCCATGGCGAGGCGGAGTTCGAGGGCCGCGTGATGCCCGGAAGCGCGGCACTGGCCGCCGCGGGCCTCGCCCCGCTTGAGTTCGGCCCCAAAGAAGGGCTGGCGCTGATCAACGGCACGCAATTTTCGACCGCCTTCGCGCTGGCGGGGCTCTTCGACGCATGGCGGGCCGCGACCTCGGCGCTGGTGATCTCGGCCCTGTCGACGGATGCAATCATGGGCTCCACCGCACCGCTACAGCCCGAGATCCACGCCCTGCGCGGCCATCGCGGCCAGATCGAGGCGGGCGAGACCATGCGCGCCCTGCTCAATGGTTCCGAAATCCGCGAAAGCCATGTGGCGAATGATGCCCGCGTCCAAGACCCTTACTGCATCCGCTGCCAGCCGCAGGTGACGGGGGCGGCGATGGATGTGCTGCGCATGGCCGCCGCCACACTGGAGGTCGAAGCCAATGCCGCCACCGACAACCCGCTTGTGCTGACGGGGGCTGACCTCATCGTCTCAGGCGGGAATTTCCATGCCGAGCCGGTGGGTTTCGCCGCCGATATGATCGCCCTCGCCGTAGCCGAGATTGGCGCCATCGCGCAGCGCCGGGTGGCGCTGATCGTGGACCCGGTGCTCAGCTTCAACCTGCCGCCTTTCCTGACGCCGACCCCCGGCCTCAACAGCGGCTATATGATCGCCGAAGTCACCACCGCCGCGCTGATGAGCGAGAACAAACATCTTGCCAATCCCTGCGTCACCGACAGCACGCCGACCTCGGCCAACCAAGAAGATCACGTCAGCATGGCCGCCCATGGCGCGCGGCGGCTGGGGCAGATGGTCGAGAACCTGAACCGCATCCTCGGCGTGGAACTGCTCTGCGCCGCGCAGGGCATCGACTTTCGCGCGCCGCTGGCCACCAGCGAGACCTTGCAGCGGGTGGTCGCGCGGGTCCGCGAAGAGGTCGCGACGCTGGAAGAGGACCGCTACCTCGCCCCCGATCTGGAACGCGCGGCACGGATGGTGGCGGGCGGAGAGATCACCCGCGCCGCCGCCTGCGAGATGCCGGGGCTTTCCACATGACTCCCGCTGAGATCACACCCGTCGAGATCACCCGCGGCGACAGCCCCATCGTGCTCGGCCTGCCCCATACCGGCACCGATCTGCCCGAAGCCGTCCGGCGCGATCTGAACCCGCGCGGGCGGGAATTGGCGGATACCGACTGGCATATCGACCGGCTCTACGACGGGTTGCTGCCCGGCACGACAACGGTCCGCGCGACCTTCCACCGCTATGTCATCGACGCCAACCGCGACCCATCGGGCGCATCGCTCTATCCCGGGCAGAACACCACCGGGCTGGTGCCGCTGACGGATTTCGATGGGCAGGACATCTGGACCACCCCGCCCAACGCAGCCGAGGTTGAGGCCCGCCGCCTGGCGTACCACGCGCCCTATCACGCGGCACTCGAGGCCGAACTGGCCCGCGTTCGCGACCTGCATGGGGTCGCGATCCTCTATGACTGCCACTCGATCCGCTCGCTGATCCCCTTCCTCTTTGACGGCCCGCTGCCCGATTTCAACATCGGCACGAACCTCGGCGCTACCTGCGCGCCCAAGATCGAAACGGCTGTTGAGAAGACCTGCGCCGCAGCACCCGGCTACACCGCCGTCAGCAACGGGCGCTTCAAAGGCGGCTGGACCACACGCCACTATGGCCGCCCTGCCGAAGGGGTCCACGCGATCCAGATGGAACTGGCGCAAAGCAGCTACCTCGGCACCGAGGCTGCGCCTTGGCCCTATGACCCCGAAAAGGCCGCGCGGCTGCGCGTGCATCTGACCGATATCCTGACAACTCTGGCCGCACTGGCCCCTACCCTGAAAGGCACAGCATGAGCGATCCGCGCAAGAATACCCGTGACGTCTATCCCGCCACCGGCACCGAGCTTTCGGCGAAAAGCTGGCTGACCGAAGCGCCGCTGCGGATGCTGATGAACAACCTGCACCCCGACGTGGCCGAAAACCCGCATGAACTGGTCGTCTACGGCGGCATCGGGCGCGCGGCACGGACTTGGAAGGACTACGACCAGATCGTCGCCTCCCTGCGCGCCTTGGAAGAGGACCAGACGCTGCTGGTGCAATCGGGCAAGCCCGTGGGCGTCTTCCAAACCCATAAGGACGCGCCCCGCGTGTTGATCGCCAACTCCAACCTCGTGCCGCATTGGGCGAATTGGGACCATTTCAACGAACTCGATAAAAAGGGTCTGGCGATGTACGGCCAGATGACCGCCGGATCGTGGATCTACATCGGCAGCCAAGGCATCGTGCAGGGCACCTATGAGACCTTCGTCGAAGCAGGCCGCCAGCACTATGGCGGTGATCTCAAAGGCAAGTGGATCCTCACCGGGGGCTTGGGCGGCATGGGCGGGGCGCAGCCCTTGGCGGCGGTCATGGCCGGTGCCTGCTGTCTGGCGGTGGAGTGCAATCCCGACAGCATCGATTTTCGCCTGCGCACCCGCTACGTCGACGAAAAGACCGACAGCCTTGATGAGGCGCTGGCGATGATCGACCGCTGGACCGCCGCGGGCGAGGCGAAATCGGTTGCACTCCTGGGCAATGCCGCCGATGTCTTTCCCGAACTGGTGAAACGCGGGGTCCGCCCCGATATCGTGACCGACCAGACCTCGGCCCATGACCCGGTGAACGGCTACCTGCCGCAGGGCTGGACGATGGGCGAATGGCGCGAGAAACGTGAGAGCGATCCCAAAGCCGTCGAAAAAGCCGCCCGCGCCTCGATGAAGGCGCAGGTGCAGGCGATGGTGGATTTCCACGCCGCGGGCATCCCCACGGTCGACTATGGCAATAACATCCGCCAGATGGCGCTTGAGGAAGGATTGCAGAACGCCTTTGACTTCCCCGGTTTCGTCCCGGCCTATATCCGCCCGCTGTTTTGCCGCGGCATCGGCCCCTTCCGCTGGGCGGCACTCTCGGGCGATCCCGAGGATATCTACAAGACCGACGCCAAGGTGAAGGAAATCCTCTCTGAGGATACCCATTTGCACAACTGGCTCGACATGGCGCGGGAGCGTATCTCTTTCCAAGGGCTGCCCGCGCGGATCTGCTGGGTGGGCTTAGGCGTGCGCCACAAGCTGGGGCTGGCCTTCAATGAGATGGTCCGCACAGGGGAATTGAGCGCGCCGGTGGTGATTGGCCGCGATCACCTCGACAGCGGCTCCGTCGCCTCGCCCAACCGCGAGACGGAGGCGATGAAAGACGGCTCGGATGCCGTCTCGGATTGGCCGCTGCTGAACGCGCTTTTGAACACTGCCTCGGGGGCCACTTGGGTCTCGCTGCACCACGGCGGCGGGGTTGGCATGGGCTTCTCGCAACACTCGGGCATGGTGATCTGCTGTGACGGGTCCGAGGACGCCGACCGCCGGATCGAGCGGGTACTCTGGAACGACCCGGCGACGGGCGTGATGCGCCATGCGGATGCGGGCTATGAGGAAGCGCGCGATTGCGCCCGCGAACATGGGCTGAACTTGCCGGGTATCCTTTGAGCGCTGCGCGCCGCCGCCCACCCGCGGCGGCGGCAGCTTAATAGCGCGTGGTCAGGCGGTGACCGGGGCGGTAGGACAGCCGCACATAGGTCACCGCACGCCCCTCCCACCACGTCGACCGCTCGACGGTAAAGACCGGATCCCCCAAGCCGCAGGCGAGGTATTCGCTCAGCCGCTGATCGGCCAGACCGGCGGAAAGGCTGATCTCCACATCCGAAAAGGGAATGGCCGAGATCAGCCATTCGTTCGGCCCGGCTTCGGTGAAACTCTCTTCCCGCGCCTGTGGCAGGGTGGCGAGGTTGATCCAACGGTCCTCAAATTGATAGGGGTCGCCATCGGCGTAATGCATGCAGACCAGATGCAACGCCTCGCTCTCTGCGTCCAGTTTGAGCCGGGCGCGCAGCCAGTCGGGCGCGGGCTCGACCCGGTGGCTCACCCGCGAATACCGGTAGTCGGCGCCCTTCTCTTCGATCTCGGCCCGGACCAGCGGAATGTCGAACCGCGCCTGCCGCAGCGGGGCCATGCGGACCCGCGTGCCCGCCTTGCGCCGCCGTTCGATAAAACCCTCTTCCGCCAATTCGCGCATGGCGCGGTTGACCGTCGCCCGGGCGCAGCCATAGGTCTCGGCCAAATCGACTTCATTGGGCACAAGACTGCCCAACGGCCACTCGCCCTTGGTGATCTTTGACAGGATGTCGGTTTTCACATCCCGGTAGGTGACTTTCATAGGGCGGCCCGCTGCGATCATGACTGTTTTATCAAGCATTACACTAGATCAATCCCCAGCCCAAGCGCCCCCACGCGCCCGGTCCGGAGGGAAACCGCCGGGGCCGGGCGCGGGTCTTGCCTCCCGCCGCCTTTGCTGGAAAATTACGCGCCACCTGCCCCCTTATCCAGAAAGGCCGCCCATGCGCGTTCAGCTCCCGAAAATCCGCACTGCCGCTCTGCTTTTGGGCCTCGGTCTGCTTGCCGCCTGCGGTGGCAAACAGACTGAAGTCGTCGCGGTTCCGGCGGATGAGGTGGAGTGTATGGCCCGCGCGATGTATTTCGAATCCAACCGCTCCAGCCGCGACGGCATGGTGGCGGTAGGCACGGTGGTGCTGAACCGCCTGCACTCCGAAGCCTTCCCCGATACGGTCTGCGGCGTGGTCGGCCAGCCCAATCAATTCGCCCCCGGCGTGATGACGAAACCGATGACCGACCGCGGCGCCCCGCTGGCCCGCGCCACCGCGCTGGCGGTGCTTCAGGGAGAGCGGCACCCGAAGGTCACCCGTGCGAAATTCTTTCACGCAGCGTGGTACAATGCCAACTACAACAACATGCATTATGTGGTGACCGCAGGCGGCAATGCCTTTTACGAAAAGCGCCGCGCCCATCTTGTGACCGCGCCCAACCCGCTGCCGCCGCTCGAAGGGATCACCCCGCACTAAGGGTCACAAAACCCCGCGGGCGATCAGGATCAGCACAAGGTAGCGCCCGCCCTTGGCGAGGGTGACGATCAGCAAAAACCGCCAGAGCCGCGCGCGTAACATGCCTGCGGCCAAGGTCAGCGGATCGCCGATGATCGGCACCCAACTGGCCAGCAGGCTCCAATAGCCCCAACGCCGATACCAGCCAGAGGCGCGGGCCATCTGCTTGGCCGAGAAGGGAAACCAGCGGTGATCGCCGAAATGGCTGAGGGAGCGGCCCAGCCACCAGTTCAGCAGCGATCCCAGCACGTTCCCCAGCGTCGCCACCAGCCACAAATGCGCCGTGGCATGGCTGCCCGACCACATCAGCCCCAAAAGCACCGCTTCGGATTGCGCGGGGATCAGGGTGGCCGCCAGCAGCGCCGCGAAGAACAGGCTCAGCAGGGCCAGCATGTCAGCGGCGAGAGTGGGCAGAGGCGGCAGGGCATGGCGCGTCAGTAAAGGCGCCGCATCGCTAGGGCAAGCCGTGCCCGCTTATTTGGTCAGGATCAACTTGCCTGCCCGCGTGATGCGCAGCGTATAGGTTTGGCCATCCAAGACGATATTCGCGGTCGAGCCATTGGGCACCAAGGCGCGGGCATCATGCACCGCTTCTTGGACCGGTTGGGCGGCGGGCGATGGATCGGGCAGTTTTTGCATCAGGCTCATGCCATCTCTCCCATTTGGCGGGCGCGTTGCAGATCAATGAGATGCTCCAGCCCAAAACCGTCGCAGGCTGCGGCATCGTTGCTGCCAAGCGCGATGTCGCGCCAGCTGTTGTTGGATGGGGTCTGTAGCCGGGCATGAGCCATTGGCTCGGGCGTGGTCACGGGGGTCCTCACGGGGCGGGCTCCTTTCCATTGACATCCGGGCTTCCGACGCGCGGTGGCTTGGACGGTTTCGGCGTAAAGTCGTTCATACCCCGGCAAAAAGCCCGGGTTCCTTTAACGGCTACTTAATCCGATTATTTTAGTCAAGTATAGAAACCCCGGCCCTTCCGCGTTATTCCGCGTCGATCTTTTGAATGGCACTGAAGCCTTCGAAGCGCGGGGCGCCCTCGTGCAGCTTGCGGGTCTGCCCCGCCCGCGCATGGGCCGCGCGAAAGGCATCGCTGGTCGTCCAAGCCCGAAAATGCGCCTCGCTTTCCCAAACGGTGTGAGAGGCATAGAGGATCGCCCCCTCCGCCTCCGGCCCTTTGAGCATGTGGAAGGACACGAAGCCCTCGCTCTCCTTCAGATGGCTTTCCCGGTTCAGCCAAAGCGCTTCGAAAGCGGCGGCATTCTCGGGCAAGACGGTGAAGCGGTTCATGGCAAGATACATGGGCCTGTCCTTTAATTTTCGATCAGGGCGTTACAGGGGTCGTCGCGCTCGGCGGGCGGGATGAGACGGGTCTCATCGAAAGGCACCTCGGTCTCGGCCTCAACAAGGCCGATGGCATGGGTCGTGACCTCGGGGGCGGCTTTAGCAATGAGAGCGGGAATGCCCCAGTCGGTGCGGGCGTGGCCATTGCCGGTGATCACCGCCACCGGCGGGCCATAGGCCTTGAGCGCGTCGAGCGCGGCGCGGGCGAAGCTGGCGTCGCGGTAGCGTTGCACGGCGACCATGCCGCCCATCATCTCGCGCGGCATGGCCTCGCAATGGGCGGCGAATTGCAACTCTACCCGCGCGGCCTGTTGATCCTCTGGCAAAGGCTGGTCGAGGCCGAAGCGCGCGGCCTCAGGCCCGAAAAGCGCGGCGGCCCCCTCGCGGTACACGCGCCGCACAGCCTCACGCGGGGCGGCGGCACCGATGATTTGGGCGTCTCCCAAAGCCTCAAATATCGGCGCATAGATATCGTAATGCCGCCACCCGCTCGCCGCCCAAGCCTGCGCGATGAGGCTGCGGTCGGCGTCGGCCATTGCCGCCTCTTCGGCGGTGAGCATTTCAAAGACCACAGCCGTAGGACGCAGCGCTTGTAGTGCGGCGGCCTGTTCGAGATGGGCGTGGGGATTATCGTGCACCTCGCCCAAGATCACGATCTCGGCGGGGGTGTCAGCCTGCGCGGGCAATGCCAGCGAAAGCATCAGCGCGGCGCAAAGGCGCTTTACGCTCACGATTTGCGCTCATCCGTGTCGGTTTTGATTTCGGGGTCGTTGTAATCGTTGGGGTCAAAGTCTTCGGGGTCGAACGGGTCTTCGTCCTCGGCGATGCCGCTGACATGGGTGGTGCCGCTTTCCTCGTCAAAGACCAGCCCGTAGTTCGCCTTGCCCTCGCTTTTGTAGCGCCGAAACTCGTGGATGCCGGCGTAGACGAAAACCAGCGTGATCGGCAGCAGAATCAGAAATGCGATAACTTGGGCGTCCATGAACGCGCTCCTTTGAATGCTTGTCGGGGGCCTGTCTCACCATAGGGGGCGCGGGTGGAGGACACTGCGCGCGCGGTGATCCGGCCAAAGATCGTACCGGTGGCTGCGCCAATTGCGCGCCTGACCGGGTGCGGCCCTATCTGAACCGCCTTGTGAGAGAAAGCATTAATCCGCGCGGTTTGTTCCGCAAGCTCTATTTCGCAGGCGCGTGTTTCATTGCGTCTCAGCGGCTCTTTGACCCCGGCGTCCCCGCGCGTTTGGCCCCACGCGCAACGGCAGCGGGATCGCGCAAGCGCCTATAAAACAATCATAAACGCGCGGCCTTAGGCAGCCGTTCCGCAAAAAGGGACGCGTTACAAAAGCTTCGTCAAACTTAAACACTCGTGACATTCACCGCTGCGATAGCTCGCCCCGCAAACCCCGGGGGACTTATGCTCGTCATTTCTGAACTGACCAAGACATTCGGCGCGAACACAGCGGTGGCCCGCGCCAACCTAAAGGTCGACAAGCCGCAGATGATCGGGATCATCGGACGCTCCGGCGCGGGCAAATCCACCCTGCTGCGGATGCTGAACCGGCTGACCGATGCCTCCTCGGGGCAGATCCTGTTTCAAGGGCGCGACGTGACTGCGCTGCGCGGCGCGGCCCGGCGCGGCTGGCAGGCGGAATGCGCGATGATCTTTCAGCAGTTCAACCTCGTCCCGCGGATGGATGTGGTATCGAACGTGCTGCACGGCACGCTCAACCGCCGCTCGGCGCTCGCCAGCATCTTCAACCTCTACCCCGATGCCGACATCACCCGCGCCATCGACATCCTCGACCGGCTGGGCATCGCACAGCACGCGCCCAAACGGGCCGAGGCGCTTTCCGGCGGGCAGCAACAGCGCGTCGCCATCGCCCGCGCCCTGATGCAGGATCCGCAGATCATTCTGGCGGATGAGCCCATCGCCAGCCTTGACCCGATGAACGCGCAGGTGGTGATGCAATCGCTGCGCCGCATTCACGAGGAAGATGGCCGCATGGTCATCGCCAACCTTCACACGCTGGATACCGCGCGCCGCTACTGCGACCGCGTGGTGGGGATGCGCGACGGCAAGATCGTCTTTGACGGCACGCCCGAGCAGCTGACCACCGGCATGGCCCGCGAAATCTACGGCGCGGACAGCAGCTTTTCCGAAGCCGCCACCTCAACCGAGATCGAAACGCTGGACAAGGTGCCAGCCTGACACGACCCGCCCCCAGGGGCATTTTTTGCAAACGGAGACGACACAATGAAAAAGCTCATCGCCGCCGCCTTGGCAACCACGGCCCTCACCGGCACCGCCATGGCCCAAAGTGCCGAGATCGACGAATTCCGCATCGGCATCCTCGGCGGGGAAAACGCGCAGGACCGGATGAACTCCTACGAATGTCTGCGCGGCTACACCGAAGAGCGCCTCGGCGTTCCGGCCAAACTCTTTGCCCCGGCCGACTATAACGGCGTGATCCAAGGCCTGCTAGGAGGCACGCTCGATATGGCATGGCTGGGCGCTTCGGCCTATGCCGCCGTGCATCTGCAAGACCCCGAAGCGGTCGAGCCGGTGCTGGTCAAGATTAACCTCGACGGCTCCTACGGCTATCACTCCATCGGTTTCGCGCGCAAAGATGCGGGCATCAACAGCCTCGAAGACATGCAGGGCAAGGTTTTTGGCTTTGGCGATCCGAACTCCACCTCGGGCTACCTGATCCCCTCCATCGAAATCCCGCAGACCACCGGTGCGACGATGGAATCCGGCGATTACTTCGGCGAAGTGAAATTCACCGGCGGCCATGAGCAGACCATCGTCGCGGTCAACAACGGCGATGTCGACGGCGGCGTGACATGGGCCGACGGTCAGGGCAACTGGGAGGACGGCTACAACTCCGGCGCGCTGCGCAAAGCCGTGGACGCGGGCCTCGTCGACATGAACGATCTGGTGGAAATCTGGCGCTCCAAGCCGATCCCCGAAGGCCCGGTCGTGCTGCGCAAAGCCCTGCCCGCAGAGGTCAAGGCGACGATGACCCAACTGGTGGATGAACTGAACGAGAAGGACGCCGACTGCGCCTATGGCGTGGCCGCAGGCGAGAGCCTCGGTTTCGATCCGATCGCGCATGACGCCTATGTCTCGATCGTCGAAGCGCGCAAGGCGAAATCCAACTGATCGCAGCAAGGACTAGACATCTCGCAGGTCCCGACAACGATTGTCGGGGCCTGTCGTCATAGGGGGACGACAGATGCACCAGACCACCACCGCACCGCAGATCACGGCGGATTACCTTGCCCAGACCCGACAAAAGCGGGTGATGAACATGATCCTGCTGGTCGTTTTCCTGGCCCTGCTGATCGGCGGTTTCGGCACCGCCAATACCCGCAACGCAGGCGGGTTCTGGAACGGGCTGCCCAATATCTTTGACTTCCCCGCCGATGTGCTGGGCGAGGCTTGGGAGCGCATTCATCTGCTGCCCGGCTATTTCGTGAAATACCTCCCCTCTTTGATCGAGACGGTGAACATCGCCGGGGCCGCCACGCTGATCGGCGCGCTGCTGGCCTTCTTCGCCGCTCTGCTGGCCACCCGCGGCCTTGCCCCCGCCCCGTGGCTCGTGGCCCCGCTGCGCCGCCTGCTCGACGTGCTGCGCGCGGTGCCTGAGATCGTCGTCGCGCTGGTACTGATCTTCCTTCTAGGCGGCGGCCCGGTGCCTGCCATGATCGCCATTGCGCTGCATACTGTGGGTGCGCTCGGCAAGCTTTTCTCCGAGGTGAATGAAAACGCCTCTCTTAAACCCGTGGACGGCCTTGCCTCTGTCGGCGCAGGCTGGCTGCAACGCATGGTGCTGGGCGTCGTGCCGCAGGTCGCGCCCAACTACCTCTCCTATGCGCTCTTGCGCTTCGAGATCAATATCCGCGCCTCGGCCATCCTCGGCTTCGTCGGCGCAGGCGGCATCGGCTATGACCTGCGCAACACGATGTCTTGGGGCCAAGGCAAATTCGATGAGGCAGCGGCGATCTTTCTGCTGCTCTTCGGCACGATCATCATCGTCGACCAAATCTCAAGCCATTTCCGCGACCGGCTGACCCATGGCCGCGCCTATAAGGACAAGGGGGCCATCCTGTGACCGACCTTACCGCTTCCACCCTCCCCGCTCAGCAGGTCGCCAGCCGCGGCTTTCGCCGCAAGCGGATGGCGAGCCTTGCCGCCCCGGCGCTGATCCTTGCCTACCTCACCTACGTCTTCTTCGCCTTCGACGTGGCCGGGCTAGGCGATCGCATCAGCGTGTCGAACATGAAGACGCTGGTGGCCGACAGCTATAGCTACAAAACCCATGTCGCCCGGGACAACCGCAACGGCGAGATGGAAATCGCCATCGAGGGCGAGCGCAAGGGCCGCTATGCGCCGGGCACCGCCCCCGATTGGGTCACCTTGGGCGAGACAACGCTTGTCGAGTTGGGCAACGGCCATACCGTCGAACTGGGGCCAGAGGTGCGCTATGACGTGCCGGGCTACGGGCTGATCACCGCCGCGCCGGGGCACAGCGGCGTCAATGCCACCCTGCCCGACGGCCCCCTGCCTGCGTGGATCAACGCCTCGAAAAACCGCCTCGCCGTGACCACGAAGGCAGGCCGCCTGACGATCACCCGCAACCGTGCCGAAGTGTTCCGCTATTTCAACGGGTGGGAGCTGTTCTTCTTTACGCTCGACAGCCCCTACTACGGCATGTCCCCGCTAGAACTGCTGCGCAGCGGTGAATACGGCGCGATCTGGCAGGATTTTTGGACCAACAAGATGTGGCGTCATGGCGATGTGGCTTGGGCGCTGGTCGAGACCGTTCTCATGGCCTTTCTCGGCACCTTTGGCGCGGCGATGATTGCCTTGCCGCTGGGGTTTCTGGCGGCCAAGAACTTCTCTCCGCTTGGCGCGCTGCGCTTTGCCGCGCGGCGCCTCTTCGACTTCCTGCGCGGGGTCGACGGGCTGATCTGGACCATCGTGCTGTCTCGTGCCTTTGGCCCCGGCCCGCTGACCGGCTCGCTGGCGATCCTGCTGACAGACACCGGCACCTTCGGCAAAATCTTTTCCGAGGCGCTGGAGAATGTGGACGACAAGCAGATCGAGGGCATCGCCTCAACCGGGGCCACCCCCGTGCAGCGCTACCGCTTTGGCGTGATCCCGCAGATCACCCCGGTCTTGCTGAGCCAAGTGCTCTACTATCTGGAGTCCAACACCCGTTCGGCCACCATCATCGGCGCGATCACCGGGGGCGGCATCGGCCTTTTGCTGACCCAAGCCATCATCACCCAAAAGGATTGGGAGGAGGTGAGCTATTACATCGTGCTGATCATCCTGATGGTCGTGGCGATGGACAGCTTCTCGGGCTGGCTGCGCCGCAAGCTGATCGCGGGCAATGAGGTGGGCCACTGATGGCGCGTCTCAAAGCGGATGCGCCCTTCCTTCACCCGGACTGCGAAGTGACTGACACGCAGTTCGGGCGCTATGTCGAGATCGGGCGCGCCACGCGCCTCGCCCATTCCGAAATCGGGGATTACTCCTATTGCGACCGCTGGTGCGACATCGCCAACACCCAAGTCGGCAAGTTCAGCAATATCGCCGCCGGTGTCCGCATCGGGGCCACGGATCACCCGATGGAAAAGGCCAGCCTGCACCACTTCCACTACCGCGCCGGAGACTACTTCGACGGGGCCGAGAATGACGCCGATTGGTTCGCCCTGCGCCGCAGCCGCCGCACGGTGATCGGCCATGATACATGGTTGGGCCACGGCGCGCAGGTCCGGCCCGAGGTGACCATCGGGCACGGCGCGGTGGTGGCGGGCGGGGCCATCGTCACCCGCGATGTCGCCCCCTATATGATCGTCGCCGGCATCCCCGCCAAACCGCTCCGCCGCCGCTTTTCCGAAAGCATTGCAGCGCGAATGGAGGAATTGGCGTGGTGGGATTGGCCACATGATCGGCTGCAAGAATCGCTCGAGGATTTCCAGACCTTCCCCGCCGAAGCATTTCTTGAGAAATACGGCTAGTCGCCGGGGTTGAGCGTCAGCGTCACCCGGTCGCCCGCGAACCAGGTCACCCCGTATTCCACCGGCACGCCTTCGGGGTCCACATTGATCCCCGCCGAGCGCAGGATCGGCGCGCCTTCGGACAGCCGCAGATGCAGCGCCTGCGTGGCAGTGGCAAGCTTCGCCGTCAGCCGGGTGGAGGCGCGGGTGTAATCCGCCACCCCACCCTGCGCCAAGGCGGTGGTGACCGAGCGGCTGGCCTCAAGCGCCGTTAACAGATCGGGAAACCGCGCGGCGGGAAAGATGCTGCGGAAGATCGCGATGGGCTGCTCATCGGCCAGCGACAGCCCCTCATAGACATGCACCAGCGCTGCGCCTTCCAGCCCAAGCTGCGCCGCCTCATGGGCCGAGGCGGCGCGGGTCTCTAGCATCAAAATCTGCTTGGCCGGCACCCGCCCCGCCGCCGCGAGGTTCTGGTGAAAGCGCACCCGTTTGCCAATGGGATAATCCGTGGGCCGCTGCGCCACGAAGACGCCTGCGCCCCGGCGGCTATAGGTCAGCCCGCTCTCGTTCATGGCGCCGATCGCGCGGCGCACCGTGTGGCGGTTGACCCCAAACCGCGCCGCCAATTGCGCCTCGGTCGGAAGCCGGTCGCCGGGGGCGTATTTCCCCGTGGCGATGTCATGGGTCAGGGCGGCGGTGATGGTTTTCCAGATCGCAGTACGGGCCATGTCGCAGAAGTTTCACATATCCATGCTTGCGCCAGCGGAAGGCCAGCGGCTAATACTTGTCTAGTTGTATAGTAAATTAGACAAATACGCAAGGTGTCTAGATGACCGTTGAAACCAAGGAAAAGACCCGCGACAGGCAGGCGTGGATGGGCCTGCTCGCACGGGCCGAGGCCCGCGATCTCGCCCGGCTGTGGGAGGGATTTGGCCCCCTGCCCGCCCATGAGGTGCTCCGCGCGCCCGAGATCGGCGGCGTCATGCTGCGGGGCCGGATGGGCGCTGTGGGCGATGCCTTCAACATGGGGGAGATGTCGGTCACGCGCTGCTCGGTGCGGCTGTTGGAGGGGCCAGACGGCCACGCCTATGTGCAGGGCCGCAGCCGCGACAAGGCGCTGCAAGCAGCCCTTACCGACGCGCTGATGCAGAGCGACGCGGCGGATGAGGTTCGCGCCAAACTGCTCGACCCGCTGGCCCGGATCGAAAGCCAGCGCCGCGCCAGCCGTGCCGCCAAGGCCGCCGCCACCAAGGTCGACTTCTTCACTATGGTCAGAGGAGAAGACTGATGCAGACCCTATCGCTGACGGGCGGGTTTCGCGACGCGCCCAAAGACGCCGCTTTCGCCTTTCGCGCGGTGATGAACGCCATGGCCAAACCGGGTGAGATCAACCGCGTGACCGGAGCCGAACCGCCTGCGGGCCTCTCCACCGCCGCCGGGGTCGTCCTGCTGACGCTCTGCGACCCCGAAACGCCGCTCTACCTCGCGCCCGGCTTCGACCGGCCTGAGCTACGCGACTGGATCACCTTCCACACCGGCGCGCCCTTCGCCCCCGCAACTGCGGCGCACTTCGCCTTGGGCGCTTGGGACGACCTGCCGCGCGGCGACTTCCCCCTCGGGACCGCCGCCTACCCCGACCGCTCTGCCACGCTGATCGTCGAGGTGGACGATCTGCGCCGCGATGGCGCGGCCCTCTCCGGCCCCGGCATCAAGGATAAGGCGGCACTGTCGCTGCCCGAGCGCGCCGCCTTTCAGCAAAACGCGGCACTCTTCCCGCGCGGATTGGATTTCATTTTCACCTGCGGTGACCGTCTGGCGGCGCTGCCCCGAAGCACAAAGGTGTCCTGATGTTCGTAGCGGTAAAAGGCGGCGAGCGGGCGATCGACAACGCCCACGCATGGCTGGCCGAAGAGCGGCGCGGTGACGCAAGCGTGCCGGAACTCAGCGTCGCGCAAATTCGCGAGCAGATGACGCTGGCGGTGAACCGAGTGATGGCCGAAGGCTCGCTCTACGACCCCGACCTCGCCGCGCTGGCGATCAAACAGGCGCGCGGCGATCTGATCGAAGCGGTGTTTCTGATCCGCGCCTATCGCACCACCCTGCCGCGTTTCGGGGCCTCGCGCCCGATGGACACCGGCAGCATGGCCTGCGACCGCCGCGTCTCGGCCACCTTCAAGGATGCGCCGGGCGGGCAGGTCTTGGGGCCGACCTTCGACTACACGCACCGGCTGCTGGATTTCAAACTCGCCGCCGATGGTGAGGTGCCCCCGGCCCCCGAAGCGCCCGAGGGCGCGCCACCCGCGGAGACGCCGCACATCATGGAATTCCTTGACCGCGAGGGGCTGATGCAACGCGACACGGACAGTCAGACCCCGCCGCGCGACCTGACGCGCGAACCGCTGGAACTGCCCGCCACCCGCGACCTGCGCCTGCAGGCGCTGACCCGCGGCGACGAGGGCTTCGTGCTCGGCATGGCCTATTCCACGCAACGCGGCTATGCGCGCAACCACGCTTTCGTCGCGGAACTGCGCATCGGCAAAGTCGCGGTCGAAATGGACATCCCCGAACTGGGTTTCGCCATCGAGATTGGCGAGGTGGCGCTCACCGAATGCGAGACGGTGAACCAATTTACAGGCTCCAAAACCGAGCCGCCGCAGTTCACCCGCGGCTATGGGCTGGTCTTTGGCATGTCCGAGCGCAAGGCGATCTCCATGGCGCTGGTGGACCGGGCATTGCGTTGGGAGGAGTTGGGCGAAGACAACCTCGACGCGCCGGCGCAGGACGCGGAATTCGTGCTCTATCACGCCGACAACATTCAGGCGACGGGGTTCTTGGAGCATATCAAACTGCCCCATTACGTCGATTTCCAATCCGAACTCGAACTGATCCGCAAACTGCGCCGCGAGGCGACAGCCGCGGTGCAAGACGCAGCGCGGGAGGCCGCGGAATGAACCCTGCCATGACACAGAGTGACCAAGACAGGCATAAGGACCGGGGCATGAACGACTACAATTTTGCCTATCTGGACGAGCAGACCAAACGGATGATCCGCCGGGCGATCCTGAAAGGGCTGGCGATCCCGGGCTATCAGGTGCCCTTTGCCAGCCGCGAGATGCCAATGCCCTACGGTTGGGGCACGGGCGGGGTGCAAGTCTCTGCCGCCGTACTGACGCCCGAGGATACCTTTAAGGTGATCGACCAAGGCGCGGACGACACGACCAACGCCGTCTCGATCCGCCGCTTTTTCCAAAAGACCGCTGGCGTCGCCGTGACCGAAGCCACGACCGAGGCCAGCGTTATCCAAACCCGCCACCGCATCCCCGAAGCCGCGCTGCGCGAGGATCAGGTGCTGGTCTATCAGGTGCCGATCCCCGAACCGCTGCGCTTTCTTGAGCCCTCGGAGGTCGAGACCCGCAAGATGCACGAGCTGGAGGAATACGGTCTGATGCACGTGAAACTTTACGAAGACATCGCGCAGCACGGCGCGATCGCCACGGCCTATGCCTATCCGGTCAAGGTCGAGGGGCGCTATGTGATGGACCCTTCGCCGATCCCGAAGTTCGACAATCCGAAACTGGAAATGGCCGCGATCCAACTCTTCGGCGCGGGGCGCGAACAGCGGATCTATGCGCTGCCGCCCTATACGCAGGTCGTCTCGCTGGATTTCGAGGACCACCCTTTCGAGGCGAGCAAGGCCGAGCATCCCTGCGGCCTTTGCGGGGCCGAAGACAGCTATCTCGACGAGTTGATCGTCGATGACGCAGGTGGGCGTCTGTTCATGTGTTCCGACACCGATTACTGCGCGGCCCGTCAGGCCGCCGGGCATCGCGGCGCGGATGCGGTCCCTGTGGTGGAGGGCATGGCATGACCCCCTTGTTGCAAGTGGAAAACATCGCGAAATTCTATGGCGCGCGGATCGGCTGCACGGATGTCAGCTTTGACCTCTACCCGGGTGAAGTCATGGGCATCGTCGGGGAAAGCGGCTCGGGCAAGTCGACGCTGCTGAACACGCTGGCGGGGCATCTCACGCCGGATCGCGGGGCGGTGCGTTTCGACACCCGCGCCGAGGGGCTGCGCGACACGGTAACGATGAGCGAGCCCGAACGCCGGATGTTGTCGCGCACCGATTGGGCCTTTGTGCACCAACACGCCCGCGACGGGCTGCGCATGAACGTCAGCGCAGGCGGCAATGTGGGCGAGCGTCTGATGGCCGTGGGCGCCCGGCACTACGGCGACATCCGCGCCAGCGCCACCGATTGGCTGGGCCGGGTTGAGATCAACGCCGATCGGATCGACGACCGGCCCTCGGCCTTCTCTGGCGGGATGCAGCAGCGCTTGCAGATCGCCCGCAACCTCGTGACCGGGCCGCGGCTGGTCTTCATGGATGAACCCACGGGCGGGCTGGACGTGAGCGTGCAAGCGCGGCTGCTCGACCTGTTGCGCGGGCTTGTGCGCGAAATGGGGCTGAGCGCGATCATCGTGACCCATGATCTGGCGGTGGTGCGGCTGCTGGCGGACCGGCTGATGGTGATGAAGGACGGCCATGTAGTGGAAACCGGGCTCACGGATCAGGTCTTGGACGACCCGCAGCACGGCTATACGCAGCTTTTGGTCTCTAGCGTGCTACAGGTGTGAAAATGCAAAGAAAACCTTTCAATCCCAACGGTATACCGAGCAAGGATAAACCATGATACGCGTGGAAAATGTAAGCAAATCCTTCACCCTGCACAATCAGGGCGCTGCGGTGATCCCGGTGATGCGCGGCGGCGAATTGACCATGGCGCAGGGCGAATGCGTGGCGCTGACCGGGGCGTCGGGGGCCGGGAAATCGACGCTGATGCGGATGATCTATGGGAATTACCTGACCGCCTCGGGCCGGATCATGGTGGGCGATCTGGATGTCGCCCAAGCCGCCCCGCGCGAGATACTGGCGTTGCGCCGTCATGTGCTGGGCTATGTCAGCCAGTTCCTACGCGTCGTGCCACGGGTGGCGACGCTGGATGTCGTGGCCGAGCCGCTGCGCGCGGTGGGCAGCAGCGAGGCCGAGGCACGGGCGCGGGCCGGAGAATTGCTGGCACAGCTCAACATCCCCGAACGGCTCTGGCAGCTTAGCCCCACGACCTTTTCCGGCGGGGAGCAGCAGCGGGTGAACATCGCGCGCGGCTTTGCGCATCCCTATCCCGTCCTGCTGCTGGACGAGCCGACGGCGAGCCTTGACCCCTCCAACCGCGCCACGGTGCTGGCGCTGATCGAAGGGGCCAAGGCCCGCGGCACGGCGATCTTGGGCATCTTCCATGATGAGGCCGCCCGCGACCAAATCTGCGACCGCGAAGTGGACGTGACCCGCTTCACCCCCGGACTGGCCGCATGAGGCGCGGGCGTTTCATCGCAGTGGTGGGGCCGTCGGGCGTGGGCAAGGACAGCGTGATGGCAGCGCTGGCGGAAGCGCGGGCCGACCTCTTCCTCGCCCGCCGCGCCATCACCCGGCCCAGCGAAGCGGGCGGCGAAGACTTCGACGGGATCGACGAGGACACATTCCTGCGGTTGGAGGCAGAGGGCGCCTTTGCCCTCAGCTGGGCCGCGCATGGGCTGCGCTATGGCATTCCCATCGCGGTCGATATGGCGCTGGCCGAGGGGCGCGACGTGCTGGCCAACCTCTCGCGCGCGGTGCTGACCGAAGCGAAGCTCAGGTTTGACCGGTTCGGGGTGCTGTCGCTCACCGCCGCGCCCGAAGTGCTGGCCGCGCGGCTGCGGGGCCGTGGCCGCGAGAGCGAAGCGGAAATCACCGCCCGTCTGGCCCGCGCCGAACGGGACTTGCCCGACCATATCGCCGCCATTGAGATCGACAATTACGGTCCGCTCACGCAGACCGTGGCACAGGCGCTGGCGGCGCTTTATCCCGAAAGGGCCGCGCGGTGAACCTCATGGAACATACCGTCTTCGGCCTGCCCCACCAGCGTCAGGCTGTCCAGCACGAAGGGCTGCGGCAGATGCGGCGTGATATAGGGGGCGAGCGCTGCGGTGACCTGCGGCAGATCGCCCTTGGGCAGCTTGCCGGTCAGGGTGATGTGAAAGCGGAACGCCTCCATCACGTAGGGATAGCCCCATTGGCTGAGGTTGGCCTCTTGCACTGGGGTCAGATTGGCCTGACGCCTGCGGGCCAGATCGGCCTCGGTCGGCGGGGCGCGGAAGGGGTCAAGGCCGCGCACCACCTCGGCGGCCATGGTGTTGAGCGCGGCGGTGTCCCCCTCGGGCGTCAGCGCCAGAAAGCGGCCCAGCGGGGTGAGCGCGAGCCCGTCGAGCGTGACCGGCGCAAGCCGCGCGCAAAGCGCCGCGAACTCGGCCAGCAATCCGTCAGCCGTGGTGCCCTCGGACAGCACGAACGGCGGTTTGATCGTCCCATGCAGCCCGTATTTGCGCGGCGTCTGGGTCAGGGCGGCCACGTCGAGCCCCGCGACCTCAGGATGCGCCACGGCACGCCCGCGCGCCAAATCCCACCCCAGCCAAGCGGCCCCAGCCTCGGCCAATGCGCCCTGTGGCGTGTAATAGATCGCGTAGCGGTCGAACTTCATTCATCTTCTCCCTGCATCCATGGATGCGCAACAAGCGTGACGCTCACATGACAAAAGAAACCATTCTCGCCAATGCCAAAATCATCCTGCCCGATGCGGTGATCCCCGGCAGCGTGGTGCTGCGCGACGGGATGATCGCCGATATCGCCGAAGGCACCGCCCTGCCCAAAGGGGCGGTCGATTGCGAGGGGCGCATTCTCGCCCCCGGGCTGGTAGAACTGCATACCGATAACCTTGAACGCCATATGAAGCCGCGACCCAAGGTCGACTGGCCGCACCGTGCCGCGATCATCGCCCATGACCGCGAGTTGGCGGGCACCGGGATCACCACGGTTTTCGATGCGATCCGGGTGGGGTCGATCCTCTCGGACGCGGGGCGCAAACGCTACGGAAAATACGCCCGCGACATGGCCGATGAGATCCTGATGATGCGCGACAGCGGGGCGCTGGCGATCAGCCACCATATCCACCTGCGCGCCGAGATCTGCTCGGAAACGCTGGAGGAGGAACTGGCCGAGTTTGGCCCCGACGACAAGGTCGGCATCGTCAGCCTAATGGATCACACCCCCGGCCAGCGGCAATTCCGCGACGTGCAAAAATTCGAGGATTACGTCTGCGGCAAGAACGGCCTGCCGCGCGAGGACTTCGGCGATTACGTCACCTTCCTGCATGGGTTGCAAGAGCGGCTTGGCGCGAAACATGAAGCGGCCGCGGTGGCGGCGGCGGCGCGCTATGGGGCGGCGCTGGCCAGCCATGACGACACCACCGCCGCGCAGGTCGCGACCAGCCATGCCCATGGCGTGCGGCTGGCCGAATTCCCCACCACCCGCGAAGCGGCAGAGGCGTGCCATGCCCAAGGCATCGCCACGATCATGGGCGCGCCGAACCTCGTGCGCGGCGGCTCGCATTCAGGCAATGTCGCGGCGAGGGAACTGGCGGAACTGGGCCTGCTCGACATCCTGTCCTCGGACTATGTGCCCGCAGCGCTTTTGCTGGGCGCCGTGCAACTGGGCACCCTATGGGGCGATATGGCGCGCGGCCTCGCCACCGTGACCCGCACGCCCGCGCATCATGCAGGGCTGACCGACCGGGGCGAGATCGCTTTGGGCGCGCGCGCCGATCTGATCCTCTTTGACATCATGAAAGACGCGCCGATCCTGCGCGCGGTCTATGCGATGGGCAACCGCGTGGCGTGACCGCGCGTCGCCCCCCCCTTGTGCATCCGCTGGTTTCGGCGGGTGCGCCTCTCTCATTTATCTGCGCAAAAACCCGCCCCTTATACGAATGTGGCTTTTTGCCCTCGTCTTGTCGCTCCATAAGGCTAGGTTAAACAAACCTGCATCTTGCAGAATAATTTAGCCGGTCATCGCGGCCGACAAGCTTGAGGAAAATGGTGCAAGAAGCATTCAGATTGGCGAGTGATCGCCTTGGCCAGATCGTCGAAGATGCGGCCAGCGAAGTTTACCTGTTTTCAGTCGAAGACTTCACCTTCACTCTCGCCAATCGCGGCGCGCGCGAGAACCTTGGCTATTCGATGGATGAGCTGCGCGGCATGGCGGCTTGGGACATCAAGCCCGACCTGTCGCGCGAGGCGTTTTTGGAACTCGTCCAACCGCTGCTCAGCGGTGAGAAGACAACGCTGGAATATGAGACGATCCACCAGCGTAAGGACGGGTCGCGCTATAGCGTACTGACCCATCTGCAATTGATCGTTACCGAGAATGACACGGTCCTCTACGCGGCCATTCAGGACATCACGAAACAAAAAGAGGCCAACGCGGCGCTGACCAAAGTCTCGGCCCGGCTGGACGCGATCCTAGACAACACGACGATGGCCATCTTCATGATGGACGACAAGCAGCAATGCGTTTTCATGAACCGCGCGGCAGAAAAGCTGACCGGCTATCGGTTCGAGGAAACCGCAGGCCGACCGCTGCATGACGTGGTCCACCACACCCATCCAGACGGGCGGCCTTTCCCTATCGAAGACTGCCCCATCGACCGCGCCTTTCCCGAGAACCACCAGACCCAGGGGGAGGAGACCTTTGTCCATAAGGATGGCAGCTTTTACCCCGTAGGCTTCACCGCCTCCCCGATGAAGGACGAGACCGGCAAGACCGTGGGGACGGTGATCGAGGTGCGCGACCTGCGCGAAGAACTGCGCGCCCGCAATGCCGAGATCGAGTTCAACAACGCGCTGAAAACCAAGATCGAAGAGGCCATGGCCGAACGGGACCGGCTTGAGGCGCAATTGGTGCAGGCGCAGAAGATGGAAGCCGTGGGCCAGTTGACCGGCGGCATCGCGCATGACTTCAACAACCTGCTGCAAGTGGTGGGCAGCAACCTGCAACTCCTGTCGAAAGAATTGCCCGAAGGCGACGCCAAGCGGCGGTTCGTCGACAATGCCATGGCGGGCGTGTCGCGCGGGGCCAAGCTTACCGCGCAATTGCTGGCCTTTGGGCGGCAGCAGCCCTTGGAGCCGAAACCGCAGAACCTTGGCCGATTGGTGCGGGGCATGGACGACATGCTGCGCCGCACCCTTGGCGAAGGGATCGAGGTCGAGACGGTGATCTCGGGCGGGCTGTGGAACTGTCTTGTCGATCCGGCGCAGTTGGAGAACGTGATCCTGAACCTCGCCATCAACGCGCGCGATGCGATGGCCCATCACGGCAAGCTGACGATCGAAGTGGGCAATGCCGCGCTGGATGATGCCTATACGCAGAACCATCCGAACGTGGCGCCGGGCCAATATGTCATGCTGGCGATCACCGACACCGGCACCGGCATCGCGCCCGAGATCATGGAAAAGGTCTTTGACCCCTTCTTTACCACCAAGGACACGGGCGAGGGCACGGGGCTGGGCCTCAGCATGGTCTACGGTTTCGTTAAACAGTCCGGCGGGCACATCAAGCTCTACAGCGAAGAGAAGCAAGGCACGACCGTGCGGGTCTACCTGCCGCGCACGCAGCGCAAGGAGGAAAGCGCACCGCTGCCCGCCAGCACGGACACGCCCACCGGCAGCGGCGAGGTGATCCTTGTGGTCGAAGACGACGCCGCCGTGCGCGAGACCGCCGTCGATCAGCTGCGCGATCTTGGCTATGGCGTGCTCACCGCCGAGAATGCCGACAGTGCGCTGGCGATCGTGAAAAGCGGGATGCAGATCAACCTGCTGTTCACCGATGTGGTCATGCCCGGCAAAATCCGCAGCCCCGAGCTTGCCCGCGAGGCCAAGGCGCATCTGCCGAATATCGGCGTGCTTTTTACCTCGGGCTATACGCAAAACGCCATCGTCCATGCCGGGCGGCTTGACGAAGGTGTCGACCTGCTGAGCAAACCCTACACCCGCGAGCGGCTGGCACTGAAAATCCATGAGATCCTCTCGCGCCAAACCAGCGCCGAGACCGCCACGCCAGTCGCAGAGACCGCGCCGAGCGCCGATGACGCGCCCAAAGTGCTGCTGGTCGAAGACGATGCGCTGATCTGCATGGCCACTGCGGATATGCTCTCTGATCTGGGCTATGCGGTGACCGAGGCCGACAGCGTCGCCGCCGCGGAGCGCAGCCTTCAGGCCGAGCGGTTCGACATCATGTTCACCGACCTTGGCCTGCCCGATGGCTCTGGCATGGAACTGGTGCAGCATGTGACGCAACTGCGCCCCGAGATCGCCGTGATCATCGCCTCGGGCGCCGATCCGCGGGAATATGCCGAAGGCGATGCAGAGGCGGCGCGCTATGTCAGCTTGATGAAACCCTATGACGAACACTCGTTGAAACGGGCGTTGGAGCAGTGCAAGGCGGCGGCGGAATAAGGCGGCTAGGATCAGCCCGGTTTTCGATCTATGAGAAAGAAAACAAAAGAGAGACAGATCATGCGCAGCATTACATTCGCAGCAGTTTCCACCGCTATGTTCATCGCAGGTTGCGCGGGCGTGGCCAGTGACCGCGTGATGGTGCACCGCACCGGGCCGAATGAGCTTTTGAAACTGCGGTCCGGTCCGGGCTTGGATTTCGGGATCATCATGGGGCTGCCTGACGGCACCGTCCTCAACCGCCGCGATTGCGTGACCGAGATCGGGCAGTTGTGGTGCCGCGTCTCCCTCGCCGATGCGCCTGAGGTGCAGGGCTATGTCTCGGCGGATTATATCTCTGACATCTGATTTATGAACTTGGGCGGCCCGATTGGAGGGTCGCCCCCCCGACGGGCGCGGCGCTAAGACCGCGCTGCCGTGTCCCTGGTCGATTTTCGCGCGCCCTGCTCTATCTCAGCCCTTCACACCCTTTTCGAAGTCGCTGAACTATCTCAAGAGTAAGGAAAACCATGTGCCGCTTCCTCGCCTATATCGGACCTGAACTGCCAATCGAGTCGCTGCTCCTTGCCCCTGAGAACAGCCTGCTGAACCAAAGCCTCGACCCGGAACTGCACCCCAGTCTGCAACTGGCCGGATGGGGGTTCGCCGCTTGGAGCGACCATCTGCTGCGCCCCGACGCGCCGCTGCGCTACCACCGGCCCAAGGCCGCCTTTCACGACGACAATGCCAGATCGGTGATCCCCAGCCTGCAAGCGCATACGCTGCTGTCGCATATCCGCGCGGCCTCCTATGACGCCAGCGTGGTGCAGGCCGATGAGAACTGCCACCCCTTCGCCTTTGACCATACGCCGTGGATCATCGCCCAGAACGGCGCCCTGCCCCACTGGCGGCAGTTGCAGCGCGAACTCCTGCCTCATTGCAAGGATCGTTACCTCACCCAGATGCGCGGCACGACGGATACGGAATTCCTCTATGTGCTGCTGCTGTCCTTGCTGGAGGGCGACAGCGACGAAGACGTGCAGCGCGGGTTCGAAAAGCTGTTGCAGGTGATCTGCAAAGCCGCCCGCGACCTTGACCTCGCGGCGATCACCAAACTCAAGATCGCGCTGGTCAGCAAGGGGCGGATCATTGGTGTCAACTTCGGTTGCGGCCATGAGGGTGAGACGGATGTCACAGGCAATTGGCAAAAGCTGCGGGATGAGGATCTGCCCCTCTCCATGCTGCTCGAACCGATCTATCTGCTGACCGGGGCGAACTTTCAGGACTATGCCAACAGCTATGACATCGACCCCTGCCCCGAGGGGGAGGCGACCTCGGCCATCCTCGCGTCGGAACCGCTGACCGAAAACGGGGAGGAATGGCTGAAGATCGACTTCGGCGAGATTGTTTTTCTGGAGCGCAAAGACGGGCGGATCCGCAAGACGGTCCGCAAGCTCGACATGTGATCGCCCCAAGCAGGAGCCGGCCATGACAGATCGTTTCCAAAACTTCGCCGACCTCTCCACTGAAATGGTCGATGGCGTCGATTACCGCATCCGAGCCGAGGACCGGGGCAGTGCGGTCGTCATTCTGGCCCCGCATGGCGGCACGATCGAGCCCGAGACGGGCCTGATCGCCGAGGCCATCGCGGGGCGGGACCTGTCGCTCTACCTCTTCGAGGCGTTGAAAGCGGGGGCGCATGGGGATTTTCACATCACCTCGCACCGTTTCGATGAGCCGCAGGCGCTGGCGCTTGTCGGCGGCACCGAGGGGGCCGTCGCCGTGCATGGCCGCAAGGACGATGGCAGCGATACGGTCTGGCTCGGCGGGCGGGACGTGGCGATGCGCGATGCCATCGGTGCCGCCCTGCGCAGGGCGGGCTTCGGGGCGGAGGTGAATACCACCCTGCCCGGCCTGCATGAGACGAACATCTGCAACCGCACCCGCAAGGGCGCGGGGGTACAGCTTGAACTGTCCCGGTCGCTGAGGCGTCGATTGGCGCAGGATGCGAATTTTCTGGAAAGGTTCAGCCGGGCGGTACGTTCAGCACTCCAGCCGGATGAGGCAGGCCCGGCTGGCGGGCCTGCCGAGGGGGCTTAGCCCCGTTTCTGGAACAGGATTACCAGCAGCGCCAAAAGCGACGAGCCCAGCATCAAAAGCAGCGACACGGCGTTCAGCAGCGGGGTCGACCCCTCTTTCAGCCGGTCGAACATGGCGATGGTCAGCGGCGCATCGGAACCCACGAGCATCAGCGTGGTGTTGAAGTTCTCAAAGCTCATCAAAAAGGCCACCACCACGGCCCCGACCATTGCAGGCGCAAGGAACGGCAGTGTGATCGTGCGCACCGCCGTCAGACGGTCCGCCCCAAGGTTCAGCGCCGCCTCCTCCAAGGTCCGGTCGAATTTCTGCAACCGGGCCGAGATCACCAGCGTGGCGATGGTGGTGATAAAGCTGAACTGCCCAAGGATCACCAACAGCAGACCGGGGCGCAGCGCCTGAAGGTCAATCTGCGCCAAGTCCCAGACACCATTGGCTAGCGTCGACGAGAAGACCAGAACCGAGATGCCCAAGACGATGCCGGGGATCACCAGCGGCAGCAGCATCAGCACATAGAGAAACCCCTTGCCACGGAACTCATAGCGGTTGAACAAAAAGGCGTTGGTCGTGCCGACGCAGACGGAAAGCACCGCCACGCAAAGCGCCACGAAGGCCGAGGTGCCGACCGCGCGCAGAATGCCGCGCTCGTGAAAGACGCCGATCTGCGGACGCTCCGCGCCAAAGAACCAATTCCACGTGAACCCCTCCCACGGAAGAGAGGGGAACTGGCTGTCGTTAAAGGCAAAGACCGCCACCACGGTCAGCGGCAGGGCCAGATAGAGAAAGAACAGCGCCACATAGCCACCATAGACGATGCGAAAGCTGCGCGATTGCGGGATTGTCGGGATCATTGGATCACCCCATCGTTTCCTTGAGGGTCCGGCCCGTCAGCCAGAGCATCCCCCAGACGATCACCGAAGACAGCACCAAAAGCATAAAGCCAAAGGCGGCGCCCAGCTCCCAATTGGAGCGCACGATGAACTGGTTATAGATCATTTCGGTGAACCACAGACTGTCCTTGCCGCCCAGCATCGTCGGCGTCAGGTAGTTGCCCAAGCTCAGCATGAAGACGACGATACAGCCTGACACGATGCCGGGCATGGCATGGGGGATGATGATCTCACGCAGGACGGAAAGCCCGCTGCCGCCCAGATCATAACCCGCCTCGATCACACTATCGTCGAGGCTCTCCAGCGTGGTGACGAGCGGCACCACCATGAAGAGCATGGAGGTATAGACCAGCCCGACCATCATTGTGGCATCGGTGTAAAGCAGTTCCACCGGGCGGTCCGCCAGCCCCACCCATTGCAACAGGTTCGAGACGAGACCGGTCTCGCGCAGCAGGATCATCCAGCCAAAGGTGCGCACCAGTTCCGAGACGTAAAACGGGATCAGGCAGAGCAGGAACAACACCTGTTGCAAGCGCCCCTTCGCCATTTTGGCGATGTAATAGGCCACCGGAAAGGCGATCAGCAGCGTCAGCGCGGTTGCCAGCACCGACATTACCGCCGTACGCCAGAAGGTGCGCAGGTAAAGCGGTTCGGTCAGCGCCTTTTCATATTGCGCCAGACTGGTTTCATAGACGCCGAAACTGATCCGCTCGCGCAGCGAAATCAGCAGCATGTCGATATGCGGGATGATGATCAAAAGCCCCAGCCACAGCACCAAGGGCGTCAGCAGCAGGTAGAATGTCAGTCGGGATTGGCTGCGCATCACGCGGCCCCAAAGCAGGTCGCCTGCCCCGCGCCCCAGCCGATATGCACCACGTCACCGCGTTTCAGGCTTGAGAACTCCCCCGATTGCGGCAGCGTGACTTCGAGCGTCTCACCCACATCATCCTGCACCAAGACGCGGGAAGCCGCGCCATTGAACAACAGGCTGGTGACGGTGCCCTTTAGCTGATTGTCGAACCCCGACAGCGCATCGGCACTGGCAGCCAGCCGAATGGATTCGGGCCGCACGAAAATCTCGGCCCGCGCCCCTTGGACAAGCCCCGCGCCGGTGGCGCGCATCGCAAGCCCGCTGTCGGTGCGCAGTTGCAGGGCATCACCCTCCACCCGTTCGATCCGGCCCTTCCAGCGGTTCGACTCTCCGATGAAACCGGCGACAAAGGGTGTTTCGGGGCGGTAATAGAGGTCTTGCCCCCGGCCCACCTGTTCGAACTGGCCATCGCTCATCACGGCGATCTGGTCGGACATCACCAGCGCTTCGGATTGGTCGTGGGTGATATAGACGAATGTCGTGTCAAAGGCGGCTTGCAGGGCCTTCAGCTCAACCTTCATATGCTCACGCAGCTTGAGGTCCAGCGCCCCTAATGGCTCATCCAGCAGCAGCACGTCCGGCTCCAGCACCATGCAGCGCGCGATGGCGACCCGCTGTTTCTGCCCGCCCGAAAGCTCATCGGTCTTGCGCGCGCCGATGCCCGGCAGGCCGATCCGGTCCAGCGCCTCATCGACCTTGCGCGCAATCTCGGCCTTGGGCATGCCGCGGCGGCGCAGCCCGTAGCCGATGTTTTCGGCAATCGTCATCATCGGGAATAGCGCCAGATGTTGGAACACCATGTTCACCGGGCGTTTGTTCGGCGGCGTGTCGAGCACCGAGCCGCCTTTGATCCGAATGTCACCAGAACTAGGGTCGAGAAACCCCGCGATCATCCGCATGATCGTCGTTTTGCCGCAGCCCGAAGGCCCGAGGATGGAGAAGAAACTGCCGGGCGGCACCGTGAAGGAGACGTTGTTAACAGCGGTGGTATCGCCGAACCGCTTAACGAGGTCGACGCATTCCAGATCTGGGGTCATGTGAATTCCGTATAAAGGAGCGACACCCCCGATGGGAGGGTGCCGCTCGTAGGGTAGTAATCAATTGGCAGCTTGGACGCGGTCCAGCACCTCGCCTTCGATGGTTTCCAGACCGGCGGGCACCGGCGGATACCATTTGATATTGTCGATGGCTTCTTGTGGGAAGCTGTTCTGATACTTGGCTTTCAGGCTGTCTTCGGCAAATTCATCCGCGCCTGCGGAGGCGGTGAAGTTGCCCGCCGCGGCAGTGATCATCGCCGCGATTTCAGGCTGCATGACGAAGTTGATCCACGCATAGGCCACATCGTCGGCCTGCCCTTTGGCGGGCAGAACGAAGGTGTCGATCCAGCCCAGAGCGCCCGAGGCCGGGGCCACGAAGGTGATGTCGGCGTTGTCGTCGTTCAGTTTCCAGCCGCCAGTGTCCCATGCCATGGAGGCGGTCACCTCGCCCGAGCGCAGCAGGTTCATCAGCTCATCGCCGCCGCCCCAGTAGGTTTTGACGTTCTCTTTACATTCGATCAGCTTCTCTTCGACCTTGCCCATGATCTCGGCATATTTTGCCTCGTCATCGTAGGCGGCGAAGGGGTCTTCGCCCATGGCGAAGGCGAAACCGATCAACGTCGGACGCTTCAGGCGGTAGGAGACTTTGCCCGCCACTTCGGGCGCGCAGAGGTCGGTGTAATCCTTGACCGTGTCACCCGCTTCGGCGGTGTTCATCACCAGACCGGAGGTGCCCCAGACATGCGGCACGCCATAGACATCGCCGTTCACGGTTGTGTTGGCCATGGTCGCGTCGAGCATGGAGGGGATGAAAAGCTCTTTGTTCAGCTTGGAGACGTCGATCGGCTTGTAGATGCCGAATTCCATCTGCGGCCCCATGATGCGGTCTTGCGAAGGCTGGGCGAGGTCGAAACCACCGCCGCCCGTGGCGCGCAGCTTGGCGATCATCTCTTCGTTGTTGGATTTCGTGACTTCGACGGTATGGCCGGTCTCTTCTTCGAATTTCGCCACCACGTCTTCAGGTGCGTAGCCGCCCCATGTCAAAAGGCGCAGCGTGTCGGCTTGGGCCACGGAGGCAAGCCCCGCCAGCATGGTGCCGGCCATCAGAATGGTTCTTGTCATGGGAAATCCTCTTTCTAGTGTACTCATTGTCGGCAGAATGCGCATGTTAGACCAGTTGGTCAATTTATACTTCGGCGCATCGCGGCTCCTTGTGGCCTGCGCGTGCTAAAGATTTGTGACAGTGGCCAAAAATGCCGTTTGTTTTAGCAGGGTTGCTTTCGGCGGCAGCGGTCATGCGCCCGGCGGCTGATGGGGCTGCCTGCGCTTTCGCGGGAGCCGGGGGTGCAGCTTTTCGCGGTCCGAGCCGCCCCTTTTTCAAGGTGGTCGACGGCCCCGTCCCCCTGCTTCCACCCCCTTACCTTTACCCAAAAGACACAGGCATCCCCCCGCTCAAACCAAGCCTCTTGAGATTCCTGACAATTTCTATAAGGAATCGCCGCAACGCCGTCCGGGGGGTGATTTTCCGGGTCTGGGTCGTTTGAATAAGGGGAAATTTGATGAAGCCGACACATGCATTTGCTTGCCTTGCCGCGGGGATGCTTCCCGTCGCGGGCCAAGCGCAGAGCAATAACGACGAGGCCTTCCTAGGGACCATCGTTCTTGAGATGCCTGCCGTTCCGGGGATGGAAGACGATGACATCTCCATCTCCAGCGAAGGGCTGGCGCTGAGCAATCCTGCGGACCTGTCCGAACTTTTCGTGGCCGAGCCGACCATCGCGGTGGGCAGTTCGATCCCGATGTCGCAAAAGGTCTATGTCAACGGAATCGAAGAAAACAACCTCGCCATTTCCATCGACGGCGCGCGGCAGAACAACAAGGTGTTCCACCACAACACCACCACGCTGATCGACCCCGCCCTGCTGAAAGCCGCCCGCGTCGACCCCGGCGTGGCCCCGGCGGACGCGGGCCCGGGCGCATTGGGCGGCGCGCTGGCCTATGAGACCAAGGACGCAAGCGATCTGCTGGCCCCGGGCGAGAGCTTTGGCGGGCGCTACAAGCTGGAATACGACAGCAACGGCGACATCTTCTCGAACAGCCTGTCGGTCTATGGCCGCGAAGGCGGGTTTGAATACCTTGGCTTTGCAAAGGCCGCCGAAGGCGGGCTGCGCGAAGATGGCAACGGCGATGAGATCATCGGCTCGGGCACCGACCTGCTCAGCGGGCTGGGCAAACTGGCCTATGAGGCGCAAAGCGGCGACCGGGTCGAGCTATCCTACGAACGGGTGGTCGACGATGAAATCCGCCCCTACCGGGCGAACATCGGCGCTATCGTCGGGGGCCGCCCGCTTCCCGCAGACCGCCCCTATGATCTGGAGCGCACCAATATCGTCCTGAGCTACAGCGACACCACGCCCACCGCGATGTGGAACCCCACCGCGCGGCTGGCCTATAGCGGGACCAAACTGGTCAACGACGAGTCGGCCCTGTCCACCAATTCGATCACCAGCGGTGAGACGGTGAGCCTGAGCGGCGAATTCTCAAACCGCTTTGCACTGAGTTGGGGTGAGTTGAACGCAGGTCTCGACTTCTACTCCGATGAGGCCGATCTTGACTATCTCGCCCTGTCGTCCGGCGCGCGTGAGGCGGCGACGGAGAAACTCAGCAACATCGGTCTTTTCGCCCAAGCGCGGATGGAGCCCACAAGCAACGCGCGTCTGTCCTTCGGCGCGCGGGCCGATTTTCAGGATTTCGAGGGCACCGATGGCTCCTCGCAGTCTGAATCGGGCCTCTCGGGAAATATCTCGGGCGAATATGATGTCTCGGGCGATTTGACGATCAGCGCGGGCTATTCCCACGTCTGGGGCGGTCTGGAACTGGCCGAGAACTACATCCTCAACCCCGCGTGGAACTATGGCTCCGGCATCGAGGAAGTCACCGCCGACAACCTCTACCTTGCCGCAAATTACACCATGGGCGCATGGGTCGTCGACGGCAAGCTGTTCGCCACCAACATCGACAACGCCCGCGCCGCCAGCTATCGCGGTGGCCCGGCCTTCACGGCGGATGTGCAATCGCGCGGCTTTGAACTGGGTCTTGGCACCGCATGGGAAGACGGTTTCTTCCGCGCCGGTTTTGCCCGTATCGACACCGAGATTGATGGCCGCGCGGCCGACTCCTACTATGGCAACTACCTGACCATGCCGATGGGGGATTTCCTGACCTTCCAGGTGGCGCATCGTTTGAACAACGGCGTTCTCTTGGGGGGCGACGTGCAGGTGGCCTTCGACTTTGACGATACCTATGACAGCGCCACAGGCGGCAGCGGGCCAGAGTTGGACGGTTACACGATCGCCAATGTCTTTGCCGAATACACGCCCAAACGGATGGATAACCTGACCCTGCGTGCCGAGGTGAACAACCTCTTCGACGAGCAATACAGCAGCCGCGCCACCTATGGCCAGGAGTTCGTGGGCGAAGTGGAGCCGCTGACCGAACCGGGCCGCTCCATCCGCCTCAGCGCCGAGATCGTCTTCTGATCCAAGGCAACGATTGGCCGAACTCCGGTTTGGCCCTTTACCCGGCGCCCCTTACGGCGCCGGGATTTTCTGTGAAGGGGCGGCCTATTCGACCGTCCAAACCATGTTCTTCTCTGCTTCCCGGAAGGCGAAAGTTTCAAGATGCCGGTCAATGACACTATGCAGCGCGGGCACCATCTCGGGATCGTCGAGCGTCGCCGTGCCGGTGAGGCCCGTGCTGTCCGCCGTCATATAGGCCGTGCCCATCTCGAAAGCGGCCCAGCCCTTTTCGGCGTCGTAAGAGGTCTCGATTTTATGGCCGAAATGTTTGCACAGCTGCTGCAAGTATTTCGAGCCGTTCTCGGTCTGGTAAAATCCTGTGGTCGTCGGCATGGCGCTCTCTCCGGATGTATTTTCTGCCTTAGTCCTAAGCCGGGCCATGGGAATGGTAAACACCGGCCCGGCTCCCCCTCCTCCCTGATGAAAGAGTTACCGCTATGATCAAACCCCTTGCCCTTTTGGCCCTGCTTTTCGCCACGCCCACGCTGGCCGAGACCGTGACCGTCGACACCGCCCGCGGACCTGCCGAGGCGCCGCTCACTCCCGCCACGGTGGCGGTCTACGATCTGGCGGCCTTCGACAGCCTCACCGCGCTCGGCGTCACGCCGCAGGGCTTGGTGCGCCCGGTCTATCTGCCCTACCTCGAAGCCGCGGCAAAGGGGACCGAGGTCATAGGCTCCCTTTTCGAGCCGGATTACGAGGCGCTTTTCGCCCTCGATCCCGACCTGATCATCGCCGGGGGGCGCAGCACCGAACAGGTGCCGGAACTGGCGCGGATCGCGCCCACTTTGGACATGACCATTTGGCAAGACACCATCGGCGAAGGGCTTGCCCGGTTGGAGGCCTACGGCAAGGTTTTCGACAAAGAGGAGGAGGCCGCGGCCCTGACGGCGGCTTTTGAGACCAAGCTCGCCCAAACCAAAGAAGCGCTGGCGGGCAAGGGCCGCGCGCTCATCGTGATGACCAATGGGCCGAAGATCAGCGCCTATGGCATCGGCGGGCGCTTTGGCTGGCTGCATGAGGCGCTTGGCCTGCCCGAAGCGGTGCAGAATGTCGAGATGGCCAACCACGGTGAGGCGATCAGCTTTGAATTCATCCGCGAGGCCAACCCCGACATCCTGCTGGTGATCGACCGAATGGCCGCCATCGGTCAGGAAAGCGCAGGCGCGCGTGCCACGCTCGACAACGCATTGGTGCATGAGACGACCGCATGGAAAACCGGCCAAGTCGTCCATCTGAGCGCCGCGCCCATTTACATCGCGGGCGGCGGCATCCAGTCGATGACCCGCACGCTGGATGGGATCAACGCCGCCCTGACGGAGCAGTAAACCCGTGGCGCTTGCCCTTACCTGTCTCCTTGTGATCTTGTCGGTCGCCTCGCTTTTTGTCGGGGTGATCGACCTGTCTTGGGCGGCGCTCTGGTCTGATCCGGCGGCCCTAGAACTGCTGGTGGTCAGCCGCGCGCCGCGCACCATCGCCGTGGTGATCTCGGGCGGGGCATTGGCGGTGAGCGGGGCCATCATGCAGATGCTGGTGCGCAACCGTTTCGTCGAACCGATGACCGCAGGCACGGGCCAAGGGGCCGCGCTTGGCATCCTTTTGGTCACCCTCTTCGCGCCGGCGGCCTCCATTTTCGTCAAGATGGTCCTCGCCTCTCTCACCGCCCTTGCGGCGGGCGCGGGATTTCTGGCCATCGTGCAACGCCTGCCCCCAACCCAGCCCCTGCTGGTGGCGCTGGTGGGGCTGATCTACGGCGGCATCCTCGGCGCGGCGGTCACCTTCATCGCCTATCAGGCGGACCTGCTGCAATATGTCGAGATCTGGATGAACGGTGAATTTTCCGGCGTGTTGCAGGGTCGGTATGAGCTGCTTTGGCTGGTGGCGCTGGTGGCGGCGCTGACCTATCTCGCCGCCGATCAATTCGCGATCATCGGCATGGGCCGCACGGCCAGCATCAACCTTGGCCTGAACTATGGGCAGACGATGGTGCTGGGGCTGCTGGCCATTTCCATCGTTACCGCCCTGACCGTGGTGACAGTGGGGCTGATCCCCTTTGTCGGGCTGGTCGTGCCCAATATCGTGGCGCGGCTCGCGGGCGACAATCTGCGGCGGAGCCTGCCGCTCACCGCGATGACCGGCGCGGGCCTCGTGCTGCTGTGCGACATCCTTGGGCGGCTGATCCGCTATCCTTACGAAATCCCCGTGGGTACGGTTTTCGGCGTGGTGGGCGCCTTCCTGTTCCTGTGGCTGCTGCACGGGCCGAGCCGCCATGTATCCTAAACGCCTTTGGTGGCTTCTGGCGCTGCTCGGCCTTTGCACCGCGCTCTACCTTGGGCTCGGCGCGCGGGGGAACTGGGGCTTTGTCCTATCGTTTCGTGCCAATAAATTGGTCGCCTTGCTGCTGGTCGCCGCCTCGGTCTCGACCGCCACGGTGCTGTTCCAGACCATCACCCGCAATCACATCCTGACGCCTTCGGTCATGGGGTTCGATGCGCTCTATCTGCTGACGCTGACGGTGTTGATCTTCGTGCTCGGCGGCCAGACCGTTACCCAACTGCCCGAGATCGCGCAGTTCCTCGTCAACTGCCTCTTGCTGATGGGGGCCGCACTGGCGCTTTTCGGCACGCTCTTGCGCCGCGGCGGGCATGATCTGTTTCGCATGATCCTGACCGGCATCATCTTTGCCGGGCTCTTTCGTTCGGTCTCAAGCTTTCTGCAACGGGTCATCGACCCCAATGAATTCATGGTCGTGCAGGTCAATGCCTTTGCCCGCTTTGGCCGGGTCGGCACGCCGCTTCTCACCCTCGCGGCCCTTTTGACCGGCGGCGCGCTGGCCGCCGCTTGGCGGATGCGCCACCGGCTTGACGTGCTGTCGCTGGGCGATGAAAGCGCCGTCAACCTTGGCGAAGACCCGAAACGCGGCATGTTCCAAGTGCTGGTCCTCGTGTCGATCCTCGTCTCGGTCTCGACCGCGCTGGTGGGGCCAATGGCCTTTCTTGGCCTCTTGGTGGTCAGCGTGGCGCGGCAGATCACGCCAGTGATGTTCCATAGCGTCATGCTGCCTTCGGCGGGTCTTGTCTCGGCCATCACGCTGGTCGGCGGGCAGATGGTGCTGGAGCGCGCCCTGCGGGCCTCGACCCCGCTTGTCGTCATCGTCGATCTGCTGGGTGGCCTTGTCTTTCTAATCCTGCTCCTGCGGAGGAAACCCAGATGATCAGCATCCGTGACCTGAACCACGACCGAGACGGCACGCCGACCCTGCGCGAGATCAATCTGACCTTGCAGACCGGCGGGATCACGGCGCTGATCGGCCCCAACGGCGCGGGGAAATCGACGCTGCTGTCGCTGATCGCCCGGCTGATCCCGCTTCAGCAGGGGCAGATCATGATCGATGACCTGCAAATCGGCGCCTGCGCGAACGACGCATTGGCCCGACGCCTGGCCATCCTGCCCCAAACCAGCGATGCGGCCCCCCTGCTGACGGTTCGCGAGTTGGTGAGCTTTGGCCGCTACCCCTACCACAAGGGCCGCCCGAGCGCAGAGGACCGCGAAAAGGTAGAGGCGGCACTGGCGACCTTCGACCTCACCCCCCTTGCCGAGCGCCGTCTCGATACGCTTTCAGGCGGTCAACGTCAGCGCGCGCAGGTGGCCATGACCTTTGCGCAGGAAACGGACTATATCCTGCTCGACGAGCCGCTCAACAACCTCGACATCGCGGCCTCGCGCGGCCTGATGCACAGCCTACGCGACCTCGCCCGCGCCCATGGCCGGACCATCGTGATCGTGCTGCACGATATCAACTACGCCGCCGCCTATGCCGATCAGATCGTGGCGATGAAGGACGGGCGGATCACACATCACGGCGCAGCGCGGGAGGTCGTGACGGATGCGATGCTTTCGGAGGTTTATGGGACTTCGGCGCGGGTGCATCGAATTGGGGAGAAGGTTGTGGTGGCTGTTTGAGGGGGGGGTGTTTGAGAGGGGGGGGTGTTCAGGGGGCGATTGGCCGGGGGTTGCCTCTTGTCTTGCGCCGTGACGAGAAGAGCGTTCGATCCCCTTCTAAGAACGAGAAAAGCCGCCTACTAAGGCTGCATTATCTCATTGATCTTTTGGAGAAATTGGCCCCGGCGGTAGGGATCGAACCTGATGCGACAAGGCTAAACAAGAACCTCGAAATAGTTCGATAAATCATTGTTTATACAGAAGTTTTTCCCGGAAAGAAGGGACAGCCTAGTTGGCGGGAACCACACGAAAATTATGAATTTTCGCTCAAAAGGGTTCAGAAAAGGTACGGAAACCGCCAGACTTTATGAAGATTTACCGCATCAAGACCTTGGCCCATTTTGCGGTTCACCTGCGAAGAACCCATACTGATTCCTCCCGTCCTTCAACTCGATCAAAAAGACAAAGGCATGCACGATACAGGATGCCCAACGATGGGGTATCTATCGAAAAAGGAATTCATGAAAGAAACCAAAGCAAAGTTCGCAGGTAACTCATACCACTGTCTGTTTTACACGTAGACGCCGATCAAGATGAACGACTATGATGCTTCAGGGCAAATATGAGAGAGTTATAGGTAACAGAATAGCCGCTACCTCGAGCGGACTTGCTAACAATTTGGCTCGTTGTAAAAGCTTACTCGTTTGCACCAACACTTGCAAATCAACCGGGATGAACCTAACGAGGATATGGCTTCCATGCGGTTCATCTAAGAGCTATATTTGATGGCAATCAAATTTCTATCGCCATCTAAGTCCGACTGAATTTAATCAGGTGCGTCAGATTTTCTTACTCCGCAAAGGTAACAACCAATATGGCTGATCTTTCCAATAATGTCGGCAACGCTGCAATCCAAACTCTAGTCGACAAGACACTGGGCGCTTTCTTCGATGCAGCAACAAAGCACTTTGGTGTTACAAAGGCGAAGTACTTCTCCAGTTTTCAAAAGTACTACATACTGCAAGCACGACGCTGTTCGACCATAAAAACTCTGAATGCTCGCGATGTGTCCCAAAACTTGCAGGATATATATGTATCATTAAGATTTGACTGTCTTGGCACCCAGTACAGCGACCAAGAAGTCCTGGAAACGATCCTTGCTGGACGACGGATCATTCTGAGAGGGAAAGGTGGCTCCGGTAAATCTATGTTCATGAGATGGTTATTCCTAAGCCTCATGAAATCCAATGACAATAGAATACCAATTCTCATCGAGCTGAGAAAATTTGACAGCACTAAAGCAAGCAACAACTTGCTCGATCTATGCCGTAAAACACTATATGATGACGGAAACCTTTCGGAAAGTGTTTTCACTCAACTTTGCAAAGATGGCAAGTTTATCTTTCTTTTCGACGGTTTCGACGAAGTCCCGCGAGAACAGAGAACCTATGTAGAAACCGAAATTCTTGAGCTTTCAGAGCGATACCCCGATTGCGGGGTAGCAGTATCTGGCCGAGACAACGATCATTTTTTCTCCTGGGCTGGGTTCTCTACATGTGATCTTTGCAGTTTAAGTTACGTAGAAGTCCAACAGGTTATAGAAAGAGCCTATTTCGAAAGCTCCCTAAAAGAAAATTTCCTGAAAATCCTCTCACAGGACTTTTTCGATCTATACGGGGAATTGTTGTCCACACCCCTTCTCTCTATAATGCTTGCAATGACCTATGGGCAGAATGGTTCGCTGCCAACCAACCTAAACGAATTCTATAATCGGGCTTTTCATACCCTGGTAATGTGGCACGACGCCAGTAAGGATGGCTACTCCAGGGACCTCAGCATATCGCCAGAGAAGTTCAGAGCGGTATTTAGAATCTTCTGCTTGATGACCTACCTAGACAACAAGTTCGAGTTTGATGATAGCTATTTTGTTGAGCACATAGGGAAGGCCAAGTCTCATGTAGTGAACCTTTCTGGAATGTCGGACTTGCTCGACATCTCAACCGCGGACCTACGGAGGGACTTCCATGAAGGCACCAACCTTATCGTAAGAGAAGGGTTCTACTACTTTTTCATACATCGATCCTTCCAAGAATTTTTCGCTGCTGAATGTGCCACAAGTCTTTCAGATTCAAATTTTCGAAGCGTACTTTCTAATTTCTGTGAACGGCATACAGACTCGACTCTTTCGATGTGTTACGAGATGCAGCAAGACCGATTTATTTGGGACTTTCTAGAGCCAATCCATGCTCAACTGCTTGCCGCTGGCACATTTAACTCTTCAGACGACGCACCGGGAATTTTGCACAGGCTAGCAGTCTCAAGCTACGTAGTAATCAGTCCGCGCGATTTAGGGGGCGGCAGCGCAAACACGGAGGTTTCAGACAAGGCAGTTCGCACATTTTTTAGTGCTATGGACCTGGTTAGAGGCAGAAGGATAGAATGGCTTACACTACTGTCCCGCTTTTCCAGCTCAATTAAGGTTCTCGAGAAGCTACCTCAGAACCTTTATCCCGCCAATGGGATCACGTTAGAAATAACTTGGAGACAGACGGGAGAGCTTCGGTTCGAGATCAACACGCTTGATGGAAGTGTCATGTCAGAACGCCAGAAGCACCAAATTATTGATAAATGCTTACCCTCAATAGAGCTCGCTGTAGCCGACTTTTCCGTCGGGCTATCAGAGTACGTGTCTGAGTCTATCGACCATTTCGCTAGGATAAGCTCACAAAAAGCCGAATGGAGCCTCAAGGCAGACGATATTTTGTAAGCATCCGGCGTAGGCCACAGGTGGGTCATCGCTCGAGATCACGGTTCATTAAGATGAGCACTTGCAGGTTTTG